>MNXW01000096.1 GCA_001871515.1 Comamonadaceae bacterium CG2_30_57_122 | reverse complement strand
AGGGCCTCAATGGTGGCGCACAGCAGGGTGGTTTTGCCGGAACCAGGGCTCGACACCAGGTTGTAGGCGGTTACGTCATGCGACGCAAAGTGCGCCCGGTTTTGTGACGCCACCTCGTTGTTGGCACCCAGCACATCGGTCTCCAGCTTGATGGCGCGCGCCTGGCTCATGCCGGGCACCGACACGCGTGCCGTCCCGGCACCAAAATGCAAATCGCCCGTGGTGGGATGCACTGCCACGTTGGGGTCTGACGGGGTGGCTCCGGGGTTACTGCAACCGCAAACGACACACATGTTGTTTTCCTTTTGGTAGGTGAATTCAGATGACCTGCAATTCCATGACACGCAATTCTGTGCCACTTGTGGCTTGCAGCTGAAAGCCACCACACAGCGGACAGGGGTCCAGGCGCGAGCGGATATCAACACTTTGGCTGCACGGCAAACACCAGGCGGTGGCGGCGGGCTCGTCAATGTCAATCGTGGCATGTTCAAGGCAGGTGCCTGGCGCAATGGCTTCGAGCGCAAAACGCAGCGCGTGTAGTTCCACACCACTCAAGGCACCAGCTTCCAGGCGCAGGTGGGTGACGCGCTCGAACGGATCGCGCGCGCGGGTTTGCTCCAGCACACGCAGGATGCCGCCCGCCAGACTCAGTTCATGCATGGCTGTTCTCCGTGAGTGCATCAGCAGTGGTCACCTGACAGTCAACGCAGGCATCAAACGCGGCCGCAAGCGCCGATGCGGATGCGGTGTCTTGCGGCGCGAGTGTGCTCAAAGCCTTGGCCAGCACGCCCTGGGGGTGAAAGTTCCACTCGGTTGGTGCCAGCACCCGGTAGTCTGCCACCCGTCCTTGCGCGTCAAGTTGCACCCAGTGCAGCAGCAGGCCGCGTGCCATTTCACACCAGGCAATGGCTTGACCCTCACCCACCTGCTGCGCGCCACTGGCCAACACATCGGGCATGTGTTGAGTGGGGGTATGTGGCTTGATGGCCGCTATTTCCATCAGCTCGGTCAAGCGTGAGGACAGCCGTGTCCAGGCGGTTGTCGCTGCTGTTGTTTGGTGGCGATGCCGCAAGCGCGTCCACGGGCCGGTCTCGGCACCCTGTCCGAGCCAGGTGGGGTGTTGCGCAAAGTTGATGTCTTGGGCAAGCGCGCTTGCAAGTGCCTGCAACGCGGCCGCCTGCCGGGCGGGGTCGCTGTCGAGCACGTCAAGGCGGTGTGTGGCTGGCGCCAGGTTGTTGGTCAGTTGATGCCAAGTGTGCAGCGCTTGCGCCGGGGGCAGATTGGGTGCGTGGGACCTGCACCACTGTGCCAGCTCAGCGGGCTCGCGATGCTGCACACGCCAGCTGCCTGTTGGTTGGCCCAACAGGCGGTCTTCAAGCCAGCACCTCAATTGCGTGAGTGCCTCCCATGCCTGATCTTCGGTGCTTGGCTGGGCGGTGTGGCTCATCGACAGCGGGCAGTCGCGCAGCCACGCCAGTGGGTCTGGCTTGGCAGACAAGCCGGGCTGTCGACGGGGCCAGTCCAGTGCCATGCTGCGCAAGTGGTCGCGCGCGGTTTCCAGCCACAACAGCACGGCGGGCTCGTTGAGCAAACGCTTTTCCGGGTGTGGTTGGGCAGCATTCAGGGCCAGGCGTGCGGCGCGGCGGTGCGCATGCGCGCACAGCGTGAACAGTTGCCCCAGCGTGCGCTCAACGGCTTCGCCCTGTTGGCCTTGCAGCAGCCGACGCAAGATGCCGTTGCCTACGACGGGACGACGGCCTTCAATGCTGTGGGGCACGCCAGGGCGCAAGGTGTAGTTGCCAGCCAGGTTCATCGCAGCACTCATGCTTGGACTCGCGTGGGTTCGATGCTGCGGCCAAACAGAAAACCGCGCCGGTTTGGCAAGGGTTGAGGCGGGACGGCGACGGGTTTCGCAGGTGTGCGGAGCAGGTTGAGAATTTCGTTCGCCGTATCGGCCGCTGCCGCATGGTTGGCAAACTCAAACATCGGTGAAAACAGTGAGCAGACCTCAAAAGCACCTAGACCCGGCTCGCAGGCGCCGATGAACTCAAAAGATTCATGACCCACCGTTCGGCGTGCTTTTTTCCCGATCGCCAGCAAATGATCCGCCGCAGAGGACACCCGCGATGGCAGACGCACCAAATTCATGAACCAGGGGGTCACCAGGACGCCCAGCAACATGTCCGTGGGTTCAGTATCCGGAACAAAGCCAATAGCCTGCACTCGCACGGCAGGGTTTTGCACCGGCACGTGTTGCATACGGGTACAGGAAATCTCTGTAAAAAGTTGTTCAAGCGCCGCGACCCGGCGTTGTTGCGCGTCATTCATGACACCACCATGAACTGGTCGGCCGCACCATCACATTGTGGGCAGCGCCAGTGTGCAGGCAGCTCTGCAAAGGGCGTGCCAGGTGATATTTGCCATTGCGGGTCACCTTCAGCCGGGTCGTAAACCCACCAGCAAATTTTGCATTCCAGCTTGGCGTGCGCGGGCAGGCGAGCGCGGTCGCCCAGGTAGCTGCCTTCAAACTGTTGACCATTCATGCCGCTCATGGCTTGTCTTTCATGCTGCATCTACACCTATGCCTACGCCTGATTCACCCATTGCAAGACTTCATGCAGCCGGTCGACGGAATCAACCAGGTCTTCGGGCGCGGCACAGGTAACTTCGGGCATGTCCGTCACTTCCACAGAATTCAAAATCACGGTGTCTTGAGAGTTGTAGTAGACCACGCGCCAGGTGTGGGGCACACAGCAATTGGTGATGCGGCAGTTGCCGTAGCCACGCGACAGAATCAGCACCCGCCCGGTGCCCAGCCGATGATCCAGGTAAGCAATGTCCATCGGTGTCAGGGGCAGCAGACTCAGATTGACCACATGAGCGATTTGGCCGGGTTGCCAGGTGCGGCGCTGGTCTTCCAGCTCCACCAGAACGCTCGGTGCATTCATCACGTCGGGTGGTACAGGCATGTCAGCGGCTAAGGTCTGGCTGGCATCGAGTTTGGCGGTTTGCCGCAGCACCGCAGGCACAGCCCCGACCTCAATCCAGTCGCGCACCGAGCCATCGCTTTGCGACTCAATCACACGCCACACGCCAGCAAAAACCGACTCCTGAATTTGTAGGACAGGGCGGCCATCCCCTGCCAACACCTGCGCGCTGACCTCGCCTTCGCCCAACACCTGGTTGATCAGCGTCAGGTCATCTAGGGCAAGTCCTGCCAGCGTGACACGGGTTGTTTCAATCCTGGGTGCGGCACCTTCGGCCACCTGACGCAGCGCTGCCAGCACCTCATGCAGCACCTGAACCGCCCCCGCGTGCCGGGCGATGTCTTCAGGCTCTGGCAGCACGGGGGTGTGAAAGGTTTCCATGCCCTGCGGCATGGTGATGTAGTCCAGCGTGTCGTCTTCTGACTGGGTGCCGGGCCCGAGGTCAGCCACCACAGGAATCGGGAAAGGTTTGATGTCGTACATGAGGGTCTCGCAGTCTGGCAATGAATGACGAAGTGGGGTGAATATTCCAATTCCAAATTACTTGTGTCTAGGCGCGAAGCCGTAGGCAGTGCTGGCGCACGACAAGGCGAAGCAACAACGACACAGATGAGTTGGAAATGGAATTAGTGGCAGCTGGCGCCCTGCGCCTGACTGCTGACCACCGGGATGCCGATGGTTGGTGCGCGGCTCGTCGGCGCATCCAGCGCCTGGGCGACCAGACTCAGGTAGTCAGTCCAGTCGTGCATGCCTGACAGCGTGGTGACATAGTGGCCGTCCCTGAAAAACATCAGTGTCGGCCAACGCTGTGAGCCAAACTTTTTCGCCAGTGCTTCGGCGGTCTCCGGCACCGCCACCGCCATGCCGAAGGGGCGACCCACCGCCGCACTGACCTGTTGCAGTTCGGGCAACACCACGGCCACGTCCACCGCTTCCGGGAAGCGCACCGGGTCACCGGCAAACAGCAGCACATGGTCACCTTGTTGGGCGGCCAGCCAGGCGTCGATGTTGTCAAAGTCAATCCATAAGGCCTGGTGTTTGCTGACCAGTTGTGCCAGCAGTGGCGGGGCTTCTATGTCGATGTCAATCATGTTGTCTCCAGGTTTTTTAGGGAGCCACTTTGGGTCATCCGTTGCACAGCACTCAAATTCATTTCAGATGGCAGAACAAAACCGGCATCATTAGGAAACGCGGGTGAGGCACCTTGCCCAATCGCCACGGCCAGCAAATCCAGCGTGGCGTTCACCTCGGCAGCGCGCTCAGGCGTGATGGCTTCGCGCGCGTCGTCCAGAAACACCAGCAGCCACTGGCCGGGCTCTACGTTGTCAATCAGGAGCGTGCCAACCCGCCGGGTTTCACTGCGCCCTGCCACATTGGCAAAGCCAGGTTCAACCGACATCACTTGCATGGGAATGCCAATGCACACGTCAGAGCCCCTTGGGGATAAAGCGGTCATCCCCCTTGCGGCAAGCGTACTCGGCACTGGGCCGCTCGCGCTCGTACCGCGCCAGCGTCAGCATGGCACCTGTCAGGGTGGCATCTTCAGGCAAGGGGGTGGCACGGCGTAGCGGCTGCGCGCCCCAGGCGGTGAGTGCCTCAAGACCATGCGCCAATGCCGGCCCCAGGGCTTGCCTGACGATGGGGCGCAAACTGCCGCCATAGTCTTCCAGCTCTTCAGGTTGGCAGCCAATCAGCAGCACCTGTGCAGGGTAATGACCGGTGAATTGCGCCAGGCACAACACTTCCTGAAAACCGGTTTGGTGCAGGCTCATCTTCTTGGCTCCCATGAATTTGGGCACCTCGTCGTTCTCAATCAGTTTCAGAGTGCCGGGTGCCAGACCGTAGTCAATGGCATCAAAGATCAGCAGCCGGGTGGCAGACTGCACGTTCTGGATCAGGTAAAGACCTTGCGTGCCGCCGTCAATCAGCTCCACATGGGGTGCAAACGTCCAATCACGTTGCAAAGCCTCAATGCAGCGCACGCCAAAACCCTCGTCAGCCCAGAGCACGTTGCCAATGCCCAAAACCACAATGTGCTCCTCGTGTGCCGGGTTGCCAAAGGGTCGCGCCTCACCCGGATGCATGCGGGTGGGCAAGCTGGACGATGTGTTGATGGTGATGGCGCTCATAGTGTGCGGTTTTAGTCCTTGAAGGTGCGATAGCCCGAGATCATGGTGCTGACAATGCTCTGGCGGCCCATGATGTCTTCGCGAATTGCAGCGTAAACATGAAAAATCACAAAAATCACGATGACCCACATGCCCATGTGGTGCCAGGTGTGCACATCCTGCGACTGACCCATCAGCGGGATCACCCAGCCAAACAATTTATCAGCCCAAGAGCCCGCTTGCAGCCCTTCACCATACATGGCAAACCCGGTGAACACCATGAAGACCGCCGTGAACAAAAACATGAAAACCATGGCAAAACGAGCCATTGGGTTATGACCCACGTAAGGTCCGGGGCGCGGACCGACAAAGCCGTACCACTTGACCATGGCCAGCATTTCATGCCAGTAGGCGCGTTGCAGCAGGGGCACTGAAAACAGTTCGCGTGCGTGGTGGTTGCCAGCAAACGCCCAGTAGGTGCGGCCCAAGAGGCCAACGGCCAAAATGTAGGCGGCTGAAAAGTGGGCAAACCGGATATAGCCCATCAGGAAATTCGCACTGGCTTCGCCGGGCATGGTGGGCAGCGGTGAACCGATGAAATAGCCGGTGATGCATAGAACGGTGATGGCCAGGGCGTTGACCCAGTGCCAGACACGCACCGGCGCCTCATAGACATAGACCGACTTGGTGGCCGTGCTGTGCGACAACTCCTCGTCTTCGGTAGGCAAGGCGGAATGGAGCTGGTCAGCGATGGGGGATGCGCTACGCGTGTTCATGGTGTCTCCTTTGGGCAGGTCTGGCGCAGAGGTGCATCAGAGTTGACTGAACAGGTACAGGCCGGCGCTGCCAAAGAGCGTGCCCAAACCCGCCATGACCCAGGCAGATTTCTCGGCAAGGTATTTGCGGATACCCAGCCCGATCGTCAAGCCACCAAAATGCAGGGTGGCTGTGCTTGCCAGAAAACCCACGGCATAAGCGGCAAAGCCGGTCTCGGGTGTCTCCGCGCCATGCGCCAGACCATGCAGCGAGGCGGCCAGTGCCACCAAGCCCAAACCCAGAGCCACCGGCATTTTTTGACGGCTCAACACCAGCATGGCACCAAACAGCACCACGCTGAGCGAGATCATTTGCTCCAGGAACGGCACGCTCAAGCCCGCGGTACCCAAGGCTGCGCTTACGATCAATGACAGCATGAAGGTCGCAGGCCCCCACCAAGCCTTGTTGGCCGGTAACGCTGTAACCGACCAGATGCCAACCGCCACCATGGCCAGCAGGTGGTCGGCGCCAAGCGGGTGCGCCAAACCTTCGGCAATGCCCGATGTCCCGTGGCCGGTATGCGCCTGGGCCAGCCCGGCCAACAAACCCAAGGCGATTACGCCAAGGCCGCGCGCGGTTTTTTGTGTCAATAGTTTCATGAAGTTCTCCAATCTCTAAATAGGATCAATGCGATTCAGCGTACTTTGACGTTGGCCATTTCCTGGCCGTCCGGGCTCATCACGTGGGTCGAGCAGGCCAGGCAGGGGTCAAACGAATGCAGCGTGCGCAGAATTTCCAGTGGTTGCTCCGGGTTGGCCATGGGCGTGCCCAGCAGGCTGGCCTCAAACGCACCAATCTGACCCTTGGCATCGCGCGGGCTGCCGTTCCAGGTGGTGGGCACCACACATTGGTAGTTCTCGATTCGGCCGTCCTTGATCTTGATCCAGTGACCCAGCATGCCGCGTGGCGCAGCCACCACGCCAACACCCTTGGCTTCCTTGGGCCAGGTGGCCGGATCCCACTTCTCCACGTTGGCGGTGCTGCGGTCACCGGCCTTGACGTTGGCCACCAGCTCGTTGAAGTCATCCAGCATCATTTCGCTGCAGTACTGGCCTTCCAGCGCGCGCGCCAGGGTGCGGCCAATGGTGGTGGGCAACAGTTGTTTTGCTGTGTATTGCGTTTCCGGCAGGCCCAGCGCCTTGGGGAAAGCACTGTTGATCATCTGCGCCGCATACTCGATCTGTTCTTTGGGTCGCTGCGCGTAGGTGTTGCCCTTGCTGGCGTGGGCGTAAGCCAGGATGTAGCGCGACAGTGGCCCCACTTCCATGGCATGGCCGCGCCATCGGGGTGACTTGATCCACGAGTACTTGGCACTCTCATCGATGTTCTCGATGTTGGTTTTGGTGCCTTTGGTTTTGTCGCCCAGCTGGTAGTTGGGTTCGGTCACGCCATCCCAGGGGTGTAGGCCCTTGGTTTCATCGGCGTATTTGTACCAGCTGTGGGTCACAAATTCCTGCACCTGCTCGGGGTCACGCGGGTCAATTGGGTGGATCTCGTCCCAGTTGCCATTCAAGATGACACCACCGGGCAATTTCTGGGTTTTGGCGTCGCCCATGACCTTCTCATAGGTGCCGTAGTCGCTGACATTGCTGGCGCTCAGGCCGCCGCCGTACAACCAGCCCGCTTGTTTGTAAATGGTGCCAATTGACAGCACGTCTGGGATGTAGACGTTTTTGTTGAACTCGATCATCTCGTCAATGCGCGCCTTGACAAAATTGAGCCGCTCCATGTTGATCGGTGCGCCTGCGGCACCGTCGCCATCGATGTTGATGGCGCAGGGTACGCCGCCCACCAGGTAGTTCGGGTGCGGGTTTTTGCCACCAAAGATGGTGTGGATCTTGACCCAGTCTTTTTGCAGATCCAGCGCTTCCAGGTAGTGCGTCACCGCCATCAGGTTGGCTTCAGCTGGCAGCACATAGGCCTTGCTGCCCCAATAACCATTGGCGAAGGGGCCAAGCTGGCCGCTTTCAACAAACTTTTTCAGCCGGTTCTGGATGTCGCGGAAATAACCCGGCGACGACAGCGGGTGTGAGGGCGACACCAGTTGCTGCAACTCACTGGTCTTTTTGGGGTCGGCCTTGAGGGCAGAGACAATGTCTACCCAGTCCAGCGCGTGCAGGTGGTAAAAGTGCACCGCATGGTCATGCACTTGCAGGGTTTTGGCCATGATCTCGCGGATCAGGTAGGCATTTTTGGGAATGACGATGCCCAGCGCGTCCTCCACGGCCCGCACCGAGGTCAGCGCGTGGCAACCGGTACAAACCCCGCAAATGCGTTCCACAAACGCCCACGCATCACGTGGGTCGCGGCCTTTCAAAATCACCTCCAGTCCGCGCCACATGGTGCCGGTGGAGACCGCGTTGCGGATGATGTTGTCTTTGTCAAGGTTGACTTCGCAGCGCATGTGGCCTTCGATGCGCGTCACCGGGTCGACGACGATGCGTCGGCCCGTGTTGTCCAGCTTGAAGCCCTGTATTTCGGTTGCACCCATGGTATGTGTCCTTGTGTTTTGGTTCAGGCTTTGGTGGTTTTGTCTTTGGCTGCGGCAGCGCGGCTGATGGCCGACACGGCGGCATGCGCCACCACGGCAGCACCCACCACGGCGGCAGCGGTGCCGCCAATCTTGTCGGCGGTACCCTCCACACCGAACTGGTGAATGGTGGTGAGGCGGTCGTAGAACGAGCCCTTGTCCCAGAAACCGTCTTCCGAGCAGCCAATGCAACCGTGCCCGGCCTTGATCGGAAAGCTGGTGCCCTCGTTCCACATCACGGTGGAGCAGGCGTTGTAAGTGGTTGGGCCCTTGCAGCCGACCTTGTACAGGCAGTAACCCTTGCGTGCGGACTCATCATCAAACGCTTCAACAAACTGGCCCGCGTCAAAGTGCGGCCGGCGGTAGCACTTGTCGTGAATGCGCTGGCTGTAAAACATCTTTGGGCGGCCCTGTCGGTCCAGCTCTGGGATCTTGTCAAAGGTCAGCATGTAGGTGATGACACCCGTCATCACCTCGGCAATCGGCGGGCAGCCCGGCACCTTGATGATGGGTTTGTCAGTGATGACCTTGTGGATCGGTGTGGCCTGGGTCGGATTGGGCTTGGCAGCCTGCACACAACCCCAGGAGGCGCAGGAACCCCAGGCAATCACCGCCTTGGCATCCTTGGCGACACGTTTGAGTTTTTCAATGAAAGGTTTGCCTGACTGGATGCAGAACATGCCGTCTTCGTTGAGCGGCGGGTTGCCCTCCACGGCCAGGATGTACTGCCCTTTGTACTTGGTCATGATCTCTTCCAGGATGGCCTCAGCCTGGTGACCGGCGGCAGCCATCAGTGTGTCGTCGTAGTCCAGCGACAGCATCGACAGCACCACGTCCTTGGCCAGCGGGTGGGCCGAACGAATGAAACTCTCGGAACAGCAGGTGCATTCCAGCCCGTGCAACCACAACACTGGGGTGCGTGGCTTGGTTTCCATGGCGTGTGCCATTTGCGGCACAAACGACGGCGCCAGCCCAAGGGACGTTGCGGTCAGCGAGCAATATTTGAGCAAACTGCGCCGGGAAATGCCCTGGCGACGCATGACTTCGTAGAAAGTCTCCATTGATTTTGTCTCCATCTTGTTTGGTAGGTGGATACCTCAAGATGCATGCCATTTTTGGGGTGGCAAGGGTAAGTACTAATGGGGCGCGTGTAAGTGATTGTTTTTATGGAGGTATTGAGGATGTGTCCAACAAGTGACTCAAACGGTCTGCAGGGACCACTGGTTAAAGCAATAGCTGAATTGGATGCCAACTGGAAAGAAAGCTTCCAGTTAGCAGGTGTCAGTGGCGGCGCACGAAAAACACCGCGCTCATGGCCAGCCCGGTGGCAATCACGCCCACGCGCACCCTTTGCGCGGGTAGCCAATTTGACCAGCGCGCGCCAAAAAAGCCATCCACCGTGGCGGCCACCCTCATCAGAAGACCCTGACGCCAGGCAATAGCGTCGGCCAGCACAAATGCCGCCACCGACAGCCATGACAGCACCAGTGCGTTGAGGTTTTTTAAAGCGTTGGCGGTGTGAATACGTGACTCACCTGTGGCGCTGTAAAGCGCCGCCAGCAATGGCGTTGAGCACACCAGCGGCAAAGGCGGCGGCAAATAGCAGCGGGACGGTGGTCAAAAAGTCGGTTGGCATGACGGTGATTGTCACCCGACTGGTGGGAAACCCATGCTGACGCTGTTGAGGTCATTGCGCCTGCCGGGTTCAGCTGGGCAAACCCCTTGTGTTTAAATGTTATATGCTTAATAGGCCTCTAGACCATATAAATAAAGGGCAAGCAGCTATTGAATAAATAGCTACTAATGGCTGATTCGAAACCGTGTGCCACGAAAGTTGAAGACCGAGCTGCGCGGCCTGATGCCTTCCAGCGTGATTTCGGGCGCCAGCACACTGCCCTGGGGCAGCACCTGGTTGTTGACCAGCAAGAGCCGTTTTTTGGGGTCGTCCGAGTACACCGTACCGGTGATGGTGATTTTTGGTATTTGACGCTGCAGGGCTTCGGGCAACTCACTCAGCAAGGGCACGGGTGCTGCTTGAGATGCCGCTTGAGTTGCCGCATGAGTTGCTGCTGCGGACGCCTGAACGGCTGGCGCTGCGGCTGTGCTGGCGGGGGCAGCGGCTTTTGCAATTGCTGGCGTTGCTGCGTTGGCGGTGTTCCTGGTTGAAATTTTTCTTGGGGGTGAAGTTGCTTCGCCCGCTGCTTTTTTAGGTGTCTTGGGGCTTGCTGCCTGCAGCTTCGGAGCCGGCGCTGGTGGTGCAGGCATCAGCTCTGGCGCTGCCAGCGGCATTGGTGTGGCCAGCGGCATTGGTGTGGCCAGCGGCATTGGTGTGGTCAGCGGCATTGGTGTGGTCAGCGGCATTGGTGTGGTCAGCGGCGTGACTGCAACTGACGCCGCCGTGCCAGGCGCTTCACTTGTTGTGCGCCAGGCCCACAGCCCCATGGCCACCACACCCAACGCAGCGGCTGCAACGATGAGCAACCACGTTCGGTTTTGCAACGAAGCTGGTGTGGCGCTGTCAGCGCTTGGCATTTGGTGGGCGTGCAGGCCGGGCACGGCACCGCGGCTGCGCTCGGCATCTGCGCGTTTCAGGGCATCAAGAATGTAGGACATGGCTTGGGTTATTTCGGCACAGAGGTGGGTGATGAGCTGGGCGGGCTAGGTGGGGTCATGCCAAGGGCGCGTTCCATCTGCATGAAGGTCAGCGGCCCCAGCACGCCATCGGGCACTAGCCCTTGCGCTCGTTGAAAAGCTTGCACACGGGCTTTCAGGTCAAGGTTGGCCACGGGTGTGGTGGGCGCGGTTGGGTTGGCAGCGGCTGCTGCTGCTGCTGCGGCTGCGGATACGGCTGCTGCTGTAGATGTCGCGGCGTTTGGCGCGGGTGCAGCCTTGCCTTGGGCGGATTGCTGCGGTGTGGCTGGAGCCGCCGATGCTGTCACCGGTGACGCTGCCTTGAACCACATGGCAAAACCAACGCCTGCCAACGCCACCACCAGGGCCAGCCCGCCCAGAACGGCCGCCGTGCGTGGTGTCAACCAAGAAGACGCGCGCAGCTCATCTGCGCCAAACACCTCGGTCGCCGCCTTGTCGACCACCGCTGGATCCACGCGCTGATGTCCGGTGGCCCAGGCCCCCAGCAGCGCACGGCCGCACAGCAAATTGATGCGTCTTGGCACACCATGCGCCAGCTGGTGAATGCGCGCCAGCGCCTTCGGACCAAACGGCAGTGAGCCGTTGTGGCCCGCCACGCCCAGCCGGTGGGTGATGTACTGCGTGGTCTCTTCAGCGCTGAGCGCATCCAGGTGAAAGCGTGCAGTCACCCGCTGAGCCAATTGCTCCAGCTCAGGGCGTGTCAACAGGGTGCGCAGCTCAGGCTGGCCAATGAGCACAATTTGCAACAGCTTGCGCTCGTTGGTTTCCAGGTTGGTCAACAGGCGCAGCTGCTCCAGCACATCGGCTGCCAGGTTTTGCGCCTCATCAATGATCAGCACACAGCTTTGTCCCCCCGCGTGGCTTTGCAGCAGGAAGGCGTTCAGCGCATCAATGTAGGTCTTGGCAGTGGGCGTTTGACTATTGCCAAGTGCTGCGTTGATGTGGAATTCTTCGCAGATCGACTGCAGCAGCTCAAGCACCGAGAGCTTGGGGTTGAAGATGTAGGCGACATGGCAACCGGCGGGAATTTGCTCCAGAAAACAGCGACAGATGGTGGTCTTGCCCGTGCCAATGTCACCGGTGAGCAGCACAAAACCACCGCCAGAGCCACCCGCAGCATGGCCGTTGCCGGCCACGCCAAAAAGCAGGTGCGCCAAGGCCTCCCGGTGGCGCTCGCTCATGAAGAGAAAGCGCGGGTCTGGGGCGATGGAGAACGGGTCCTGGGTCAGATTGAAATTCTGGGTATACATAAGAAATATGCCTGTAGCCCTTATAAAGCAAGCTTAAGTAGCTATAAATTATGTAGTGATCAGGCTGTAGCTCAAGCCAAACAAGTTTAAGCCAGTGCGGTGGTGGAACCACTACTGTCCAGTCAAATGTCGAACAAAATCAATTGGTTAGAGATGGGTGCTGGTTCGTTTTGTAAGTCATCGGCCTGCAAGGCGCATGAAGCCTGGGTTTTCTCGAAAACCGAGACCAACAAAATCTGTAGTCAAGTGTAAAGCGAGGATTTCAAGTGAAGCTCCTTTTTGACAATCGTGATCAGCACATAGGCGGCAATGGCGCACCAGACTTGTGTCTTCACCGCGTTCTCGCTGATGCCCAAAAACTTTTTTGATTCGCAGATGCTGCTTGATCCACTTGAAGAACAATTCAACCTGCCAGCGGTTCATCAGCATAGAGTCTGTTGGCGCGGCGAATCAGCACCGCGCAGAAGTCAGCCCAGATGCGCCAATCGCTTCGGTCGTTGGCATCAGCCAGGGTCGATCGTCACGCCGCTTGGCGCAGACCCATGCCGTTAAGATTGGTTGCATTGGCACTCAAGGTGGCTTCTTCATCACGCAGAGATTCACGCCAAGTCAACTGCACGTAGGCCATGATGCGAAAGTGTTCAGTGCAGGGCAAAGTCGAGACCCGAGCGTCACCCAAGATGCGAGCGAAGCTGCTCCAAGGCACAAACTCCATCACTTGAGAAAAAAACGTCTTTCCGAAATTCTGAATAATTTCCCAGAGTTGTCAAGCTTGAGAAACTACCGGTAAAAGCGACCATGAAATTCAACCGAGATTGTTCATTTGGGTTTGAGATGATGGCGAGCAGGTTTGCGAGGCGGTATGCGAACAGGCTTTTTTCGCGACACCAGGCATGCAAGACCTACCCCTGTAGAGCAAGGCTTTCATTCAGCGCGGCAAGACGTTGGGCCGCGCTCCAGGATCAGTGCCTTGTGTCAGGAGCCAACATTACCCAGATTGATCAGGTCTACCTCGCCGTTGCTGTCATCCACACTGTCGTTGACGTTGCACATCTCACCATTTGGCAGCCTTGCCCTCGATTGTTTCGGGGACTTGGCTGCTTGGCAATTTGATGAATCAGTTCGTCAGGTTGAGTTGCAACACGGAAGTGCTACCGCTCACTTCATTGCCCACCACCAATAACGGTTTGCCGTTGGGGGATTGGGCAGCGGGGATAAACACCAAGCCTTCAGGACCCAGGTCACCCACGGTGGCCAGGTTCGCTGCGCTGGGATTAGACAGCCACTCGTCGCGGGTGTTCAGGTAGTCCACACGCTTCGGTGCTGCAGGATTGGTGATGTCGTACACCAGCACGCCGCTCATGCGCTCCAACCCAATGAAGGCAAAGGTTTTGTCGCCAATCTTGCCCAACGCTACGCCTTCAGGCTCGGGACCCTTGGCATCGCTACGGCTGTCTTTTGCATTGCCTTCGTTGTGACCGCTGTTAAAGAAGTCAGCGCACGCTATGTTGCGCGTGCTGCCAGACTTGCATTCGGTGCTGGCCAAGAACTTTTCAATCTCTGCGCCAGAATCCCAGACCAAAGCGCCGTCTTCATCCCAAATGCTGAAGGAGCGAGCGCCATAGCTGTAGAGCTGGTTGTACATCAGGCGGTCACCTGCCGGGTCTTTCTTGCCAGCAGCGTTGTACATCACCGGCTTGCCGGTCGCACTGTCAACCTGATAGCCCATGGTCCAGCTGATGTTGAGTCGGCCAAGCGAGGCGTCGGCGAGACAGCCACCGGGATTGCCATCGACAGCACCACAGTATCCGAAGGTGGCAGGGTTGAGCAGAGCACCAGCGCCAAGGGCTTTTAGCTGGGGTGGCAAGTCCTTAAATTCGCGGCTCGACCAGCCAGCCGCGTTGACCAGGTACTTGACGCGAAACTCTTCCACAAAGCCTTTGTTGGCATCGCCAGGTGTACTCGTAGTCTTGTCACCCCAATAAAGCGGGTTGAACTCGCCCCATGCACGCGCATCCCCTTCGTTGGCGGTAACCAGGTAGGTTTTCCCGCCCACGGTGTACGAGGCGATGCTGTCGGGCTGGTACATGCCACGCACACCAGGCCAAGTCTTGATGTTGATAGCAGCTCCCTCCTTGTCCGAGACATCAAGTTCATTACCTACCGCGCCATGATCTTTGAAACCCAAAGGCAGGATGCCGGTGACGGTAGCCTTAGCAATGTTGACTTTGGCCAGCGCATTATTCTCTTGCAGAGTCACCCAAGCGGTCTTGCCGTCGGCAGAGACGGTGATGTACTCGGGCTCCAAGTCTTGTGCAGTGTTAGCGCGTGGGCCATAAATGCGCACACCCTTCGCACGCAATGCAGCTTCCTGACCGATGAACTGGACAAAATCAGCCGTCCTGACCAAAGGTGCAGCGGGGTTGCTGACATCAATGACGCTGATGCTGCCTTCAGGATCAACCTGATAGTCGTCGCTGGGTTCGCCTTCGTTGGCGGTTAGCACGGTCTTGCCGTCAGGCGTGAAAACGATCATGTCGGGCTGGGCGCCAATGGTCACTGAGCTGATCAGGGTGAGATCGCTGGCGCGGTAAAGCGCCACGCGGCCGCGATTGGTTTTCACGGGAGCCTCGATCGCCACGGCCACCAAGCCATTGAAAACGGCCACGCTGTTGATCACGGCACCCGCCAGGATGGCGGTCGCATCCAACGTACCGATCTTTACCGGGCTAGTCGAGTCGGCCAGGTTCATCACGTCAACCGCGCCGAGTTGAGCGTTGACTACAAACAGGCGTTTGCTGGCAGCATCGAAAGCGGGTATCTCAGCCGCGCTCACGGCATATTGGCCGGTGCTGAAGCCACCAATTTTTGACAGCTTCAGGCTAGCGGGGGTGGCTTCAACCACTGGTGGTGTTGCTGCTGGGTCATCGCTGCCACCGCAGGCCACCAATAAACCTGCCACCATGGCTCCAGCCGCCAGAGAAATCATCGTTTTCTTCAAAATCAACTCCAAGGTTAAAACTTTTATTGTTGAAACGTTTTGTGTCATTCTGATGAATCCGGGGCGCTGCCTTTGCGTGATGCGCAGCATGCTACAAGCCTCTCCTTCCACCATTGGCACCTGCGATCACAATCGTGGCAGACCGTTAGCGCCTGGCCAGCCGTAACTTTGACTACCTGGCCATTGGCTCTGGAACATGAATTCAGTAGCACCAATGAACCCAAACAATCCATTAGGGCTTGTTCATGAATAAGCTGTACATTTGGCCGCCGGATTTGGGATGCAATGCGAGACGCAAAGCGTGCCGTGCAGATCTGCTGCACAAGCAATTTGCAACGACGCAGTGCGCCCAAAGTTGGCGAGTCAAATGTGCATGTTATTTGTGAACAAGCCCTTAGGGCATGAATACATGGCGAGGTGAGTTGCGAGGCAGTTTGACTGGCCGAGAGGCGTGCATAGCCGTAGCTATGGACGACGAACGGACGGGCAAAATGGCCGCAAATCACGCCGTCAGGCATCATGCAGGCACGAAGTGCCGCCTAATGGATTATTTGGGTTCAAGGCGAGGCCGACCAGGTTAACCGACTCACCGGCGCTAGCCCAAAGCCCCTCAAACCAAGGCCTTCTCTTGCGTGCCACTGCCAGACGAAACGTCTGCTTTTCTGATTTCTCGTGTTTGCTTCCCCAAAACGCCCCCACCGCCAACCCCTTGTAGTGCAGCGTCAGGATGAATTCGTTCCCTAAAAAATGTTGTATCAAATCAACACCAAACCACGCCCTGCTGTACATTCCTGCCCATATCCGCTTCGAGCCCGGTCATGCCCACCGACTCAACCGTCACAGCCTGCCTCTCAGAACTTCAGATTCACCTTGTAGCGCGGCACGAAAAGTCGCGCTACAAAGAGCTCATTGCGCAGCATCACTACCTGGGCGACCTGGCCAAGATTGGCGAAACCCGATAGCCGACGTGCTGCAATGCTGCGCATCTGCCCGCCGCAAATTGGGCACAGCAGCGGGGAAACCTCGTAGATGCGGGCTATCAAC
>MNXW01000147.1 GCA_001871515.1 Comamonadaceae bacterium CG2_30_57_122 | reverse complement strand
TGTGCGCGACTGGAACCCCGACAAACTTAGCTATACGCCCACCGGGCAGCAATGCCCACCGTTCACGCTCGACGGCGTGCTGCAACCTGGCACCGATCTGCGCCTGGGTGACTTGCGTTGGCAAGTGCACGCCGCCCCGGGCCACGACCCGCATTCGGTGATTTTGTTTGAGCCTGCCAGCCGCACGCTGCTCTCAGCCGACGCGCTGTGGCAGCGCGGCTTTGGCGTGGTGTTTCCCGAGCTGGATGGCGAAGACGGTTTTGACGCAGTAGCCGCCACGCTGGACCTGATTGAGGCGCTGCAACCCGTCTTTGTTGTTCCCGGCCACGGCGCGCCTTTTACCGATGTGGTGCAGGCGCTCAGCTTTGCGCGGGCACGGCTCGACGGCTTTATTGGCAACCCGGCCAAGCACCTGGCGCACGCGGCCAAGGTGCTGCTCAAGTTCAAGCTGCTTGATGCCCAGCGCATGACGCGCGCTGAACTGCTGGCCTGGGCGCAAGGCACGCCCTACCTGAACAAGCTGTTTGCGGTGCAGTCTGCGGGTGTGCCGTTCGAGCAAGGTCTGCGTGTGCTGGTGCGCGATTTGGTGCGCGCCGGTGCAGCGACGCTGGACGGCGATGTGCTGCACAATGCCTGACTTATCGTCGCAATAAATCAATAAATCAATAAATCGAACCTGCCGTCTTTTAATTTATGAGAATTCTGATTTTGGGAGCGGGTCGCGTCGGTGAGAGCGTGGCCGAGAGTCTGGTGTCCGAGCAAAACGACATCACCATGATTGACCCCGACCCCGAGCGCCTGCGTGCGCTAGAAGACCGGCTTGACCTGCGTGGTGTGCCGGGTAACGGCATCCAACCGTCGGTGTTGCGCCGTGCCGGTGCCGAAGATGCCGACCTGTTCATTGCCTGCGCGTCGCTCGATGAGACCAACCTGACCGCCTGCCGCGTTGCCAAAACTGTCTTTGGTCTGCCCACCACCATCGCCCGCGTGCGCTCGGACGAATTTCTGGAAGGCGCACCGCTGCTGGGTAAAGAGGGTGGCTTTGGCGTGGACCATGTGATCTGCCCCGAAGAATCGGTGATGCACTATGTGCACAAGCTCATCGAATACCCCGAGGCGCTGCAAATTCTGGAGTTTTCGCAAGAGCGCGCGCACCTGATCGCTGTTCGCGCCGCCGCCGGCAGCTTGCTGGTGCACCACACCATAGCCGAGTTCAAATTGCTGTTTCCACAAGCGCCGATGCGCGTGGTAGCGGTGTATCGGCAAGAAGAAGAGTTGTCGATCACCTCGCACACGCGGGTGATCCCGGGCGACGAGGTGTTTGTGCTGGCCGACAAAGACAAGATCAAGGAAATTTTGAGCGCCATCCACAAGGACGATCGGCCGGTGCGCCGCGTCATGATCGCTGGTGGTGGCAAGGTGGGCTTGCGTCTGGCGCGCAGTCTGGTTGGGCAATGTCAGGTCAAGCTGATCGAGCGTGACCGCAAGCGCTGCGAATACCTGGCCAGTGAACTGCCCAACGACATGCTGGTGTTGTGCGGTGACTCGGCCGACGAAGACTTGTTGGTGCAGGAAAGCGTGGGCGAGATGGATTTGTTTGTAGCGCTTACCAGCGACGACGAGGACAACATCCTCTCGGCCATGCTGGCCAAGCGTCTGGGCGTGCGTCGCGTCATCTCGTTGGTCAACCGCCGTATCTACGCCGACATGATGCAAGGCAGCGCGATCGACATTGCGCTGTCGCCCGCGCAAACCGTGATTGGTGAGCTGCTGGTGCATGTGCGCCGCGGTGCGGTGGCGGCGGTGCACAGCCTGCGCCGAGGTGCGGCCGAGGCCATCGAAGGTGTGGCACGCGGTGATGAACGTTCGTCCAAGCTGGTGGGGCAACGTATCAAATACATCACGCTGCCAGAAGGTGCGCGCTTTGGCGCCATCGTGCGCGGCCACGGCGCAGATTGCCAGGTGCTCATGCCGCACCACGACCTGCTGATTGAGGCCGAAGACCATGTGATCATCTTTATCCCCAACAAGCACCAACTGCGCGCGGTGGAGAAGCTGTTTCAGGTCAGCGCGACGTTCTTCTGATCACTTATGAATTTTTTTGGCCCTGTTTTGAGCGTGCTGGCGCGCATCATTGTCGTGTTTTCAGCCATGTTTCTGATGCCCTTGGCGTGGGCTTGGCAGCTGGAAGCGCCCGCATTGCAAAAGGTCTGGCTGCACAGCCTGGGTTTGTCTCTGGCGGTGGGTCTGCTGCTGATGCTGCTGACCAAGAATTACAAGCGCGAGTTGCTGCCGCGCGACGGTTTTTTGCTGGTCAATCTGGTCTGGCTGGTGCTGCCCGCGCTGTCAGCTGTGCCGCTGATGCTGGCCATTAACGGGCTAAGCTGGACTGACGCTTATTTTGAAGCCATGAGTGGTCTGACGGCAACCGGCGCCACCGTGTTGTCAGGGTTAGACCAGTTGCCGGTGTCGGTGAATGTGTGGCGCTGTTTTTTGCAGTTGGTGGGTGGCCTGGGCATCATGCTGCTGGTGGTGGCGGTGTTGCCGCTGTTGGGCCTGGGTGGCGTGCAGTTGTACAAGGCCGAAACCCCCGGCCCCATGAAAGATGCCCGGCTGACCCCGCGCATTGCCGAGACGGCGCGCGGCTTGTGGGCGGTGTACTTTGTGCTCTCAGCCGTGTGCTTGCTGGCGTACTGGGGTGCAGGCATGTCGTGGGCGGACGCCTTCATGCACATGTGCACCACCATGGGTCTGGGCGGGTTTTCGTCGCACGACGCGAGCTTTGGCTACTGGAACTCGCCGCTGCTGGAGGCGGTAGCGGTGCTCTTCATGGGCTTGGCGGGCATCAGTTTTGCGCGCTATTTCATTGTTTGGCGGGCGCGTTCGCTGCGTTCGCTGGTGCGTGACCAGGAGGTGCGCGCCTATGTTGGCGTGTTGTTGGCCGCCAGCGTTTTGTTGACGCTGGTGCTAATTGCCAATGGCAGTCAGCCGACGCTGTTGGACGATGTCCGTGCGGCGGTGTTTCATGTGGTCTCGCTGGCCACCACCACCGGTTACGCCGCGCAGGACTACGCGCGCTGGCCCGTATTCGCGCCGGTGTTTCTGCTGTCGTTGGGTTGCTACGTGTCTTGCGCCGGGTCGACCGGCGGGGGCATCAAAATGGTGCGCATGATTTTGCTGTTCAAACGCGCCAAACGCGAGCTGGTGCGCGCCGTGCACCCGAGCATCGTCAATCCGGTGACGCTGGGTCGCACGGTGATTGCGCCGCAGGTGATGGCCTCGGTGGTGGCGTTCATGCTGATCTACATTGCCGTGCTTGTGGGATTGACGATGCTGATGCTGCTGTCTGAGCTGGACATCGTGACCGCGTTTTCAGCCGTGGTGGCCACGCTCAACAACATCGGCCCGGGCTTGGGTTCAGTGGGGCCAGCGGCCAATTTTGGTGTGCTGAATGATTTTCAGACCTGGATTTGCATTGTGGCGATGTGGATGGGGCGGCTGGAATTGCTGGCCGTGATGGTGCTGCTGGCACCTGAGTTCTGGCGCAAGTGAGCTATGAAATTCAAAGCAATCCTGTTTGACTGCGACGGCGTGCTGGTCGACAGCGAACCGCTCACCTGCCAGGTGCTGCGCGACATGCTGGCCGAAATTGGCTGGGACATGACGCACGCCGAGTGCATGGCTGCTTTTGTTGGCAAAACCGTGCGCGAGGAGAGCGCCAGGATCGAGGCGCACACCGGACGGGCGTTTTCCGAGGCCTGGTTGCAAGACTTTTACCAACGGCGCAACGCCGCGCTGCGTGCCGATCTGCAAGCCATCCCGGGCGCTGCGCTGGCGGTAGCGGCGGCACACCGCGCCACGCAAGGGCGCATTGCCTGCGCGTCGGGGGCCGATCGGTTCAAGGTGGAGATGGTGCTGGGCCAGGTAGGCTTGCTGGACTATTTTGCCGGGCGCATCTTCAGCGGCCATGAGATGCCGCGCTCCAAACCTGCGCCCGACGTCTATCTGGCTGCTGCCGCGCATCTGAACGTGCCGCCTGCGCAATGCCTGGTGATTGAGGACACAAGCGTCGGCGTGACTGCGGGCGTAGCCGCCCGGGCGACCGTCTGGGCGTACTGCCCGCAGCCTGATGCCGGCGCGGCACTGTTGCAAGCGGGTGCCAGCCGTGTGTTTGCCGATATGGCTGACTTGCCGCAGTTGTGGTTTGCGGTTTGATGCAGGGCGAACTACTGATCAGCCCAGTTATCGAGTTTGAGCGTTTGCACCCGTGCAAACTCGCTGGTGTTGTTGGTCACCAAAGTGCAGTCGTCGGCCAGCGCATGGCAGGCAATCCACAGGTCATTGGCTCCAATTGGCGTGCCCGCCGCGCGCAGCCGGGTGAACTGCACCGCATAGTGTTCGCACAGGGCCGCGCTGGCCCCGTAGCGTACCGGTATGGATTTGATCAAGTCGGCCAAACGCCGTAACACATTGGATTTTTGGGTGCTGCGCTGGGCACCTTTGAGCAACTCGGCATAGGTAAAAAAAGACATGCACAGCTCGTCACTGGGCTCTAACGCATTGATACGTGTCGCAACAGCGGGTGGTCTGTTCTTTATCAGATAAATCAGGATGTTGGTGTCGAGCATGTATCTCACAAAGACTCCCGGTCTTGCATGGGTGGTTGCATTCGCTGATCTGCTTGCAACAAGTCAGCAAACTCGTCATCAAATGCATTCAATGCTTGCAGCAACGCGGCCCCCCGGTCTGTGGCAACCGGGTGTAAAACCAAATCGCCATCCGCATTGCGATGAATTTCGACCCGTTGGGCATCAAGCCGGAACTCACGCGGAATGCGCACGGCCTGGCTGTTGCCGTTGATAAAAACCCGGCTGATGCTTGTTTGCATGGCAAACTCCTTGTACACACCTAATAGTGTGTATTTATAACATCATCCTTGCTCGGCCGGTTCTTCAGGGGCATCAGGCGGGTGCGATTCAAAGTGCTGTGGGGGAGTTGGTGGAGTACAGCTGACATCACATTGCTTCCCCGATCAGCCGGGCAATGCACTTTGCTGCGTGTCCCCCGCCCGCTGCGCGGCCTCCTCCTTGACCTCCGCAAAGCCCATCACCCGACTGATTTGATGGCGCTGTGTGTACGCAGGCAGTGGGACGGGCGGCCACTTCAAGCGCTCAGGCGCAGTGATTGGGTTATGCGACCGGGCTTTGGGGTGTGAGGCGCGCGCCGACAGTCGCCCAGCGCGCTGCACTGCCTGTCTCGCGCGTGTTCACGCCCCAAAACCGCATGCGCATGACCCAGTCGCTGTGCCGGGCTTGGCCTCAGGTAGTGGTTTGTCGAGAGACCACATCACTTTGAATCGCACCCGCCTGATGCCCCCGAAGAACCGGCCGAGCAAGGATGATGTTATAAATATACACACTATTAAGTGTGTACAAGGAGTTTGCCATGCAAACAAGCATCAGCCGGATTTTTATCAACGGCAACAGCCAGGCCGTGCGCATTCCGCGTGAGTTCCGGCTTGATGCCCAACGGGTCGAAATTCATCGCAATGCGGATGGCGATTTGG
>MNXW01000041.1 GCA_001871515.1 Comamonadaceae bacterium CG2_30_57_122 | reverse complement strand
GGTGCCAACCTGTTGTTTGAAATGTTATGCGTGTTGCCGGGTGTGCTCAGACGCTAAAGAATCATCACTTTTAATAGCTTTTACCACTTATTCCATGAGGGCTAGAGCCCTTTTTTATTCATTGTTAAGGAGCCTGTATGTCTGCCTCTCCCCTGTCTCTCCTCAAAGACCCCAGCCTGCTCAAAACCGACGCACTCATCAACGGCCAGTGGGTCACGGGCAATAGCCGCTTCGCCGTGACCGACCCGGCCACCGGTGCGCACCTGGCCGACGTGGCCAACCTGGGCCCGGCCGATGCTGAAAAAGCCATCGTCGCCGCTAACGCCGCCTGGCCAGCCTGGCGCGCCAAAACCGCCAAAGAGCGCAGCATCATCTTGCGCAAGTGGTTTGACCTGATCATGGCCAACCAGGACGACCTGGGCCGCATCATGACCGCCGAAGAAGGCAAGCCACTGCCCGAGGCCAAGGGCGAAATTGCCTACGGCGCCAGCTTTGTCGAATGGTTTGCCGAAGAAGCCAAGCGCATCAACGGCGAAACCCTGCCCCAGTTTGACAACAACCGCCGCCTGCTGGTGTTGCGTCAGCCCATTGGCGTGTGCGCCGCCATCACGCCGTGGAACTTTCCCATGGCCATGATCACGCGCAAGGTGTCGCCAGCCTTGGCTGCTGGTTGCCCGGTGGTGATCAAACCGGCCGAACTGACCCCCTTGAGCGCGTTGGCCGTTGCCGAGTTAGCGCTGCGTGCGGGTATTCCAGCCGGGGTGCTCAATGTGCTGAGCGCTGATGCCGACAACTCGATTGCCATTGGCAAGGTCTTTTGCGCCAGCGACGTGGTGCGCCACATCAGCTTCACCGGCAGCACCGAAGTGGGCCGCATCCTGCTCACCCAATCAGCCCCCACGGTTAAAAAACTGTCACTCGAACTCGGCGGCAACGCACCCTTCATCGTATTTGACGATGCCGACATTGACAGCGCGGTGGAAGGCGCTTTTGCCAGCAAGTATCGCAATGCCGGGCAAACCTGCGTCTGCTCCAACCGCCTGTATGTTCAAGCTGGTGTTTACGACGAATTTGTCGCCAAGTTTGCCGCCAAGGTGAAGACCGCCAAGGTTGGCAACGGCTTCGACGATGGCATCAACCAGGGCCCGCTGATTGAAGAGGCAGCGCTGCAAAAAGTAGAGCGTCATGTGAAGGATGCGGTTGCGAAAGGGGCGCGTTTGCTCACCGGTGGCAAGCGTCTGCCGGGCTTGTTTTTTGAGCCCACGGTGATTGCCGATGCCACCGCTGACATGCTGTGCGCCCGTGAAGAAACTTTCGGGCCCTTTGCCCCAGTGTTCAAGTTCAACACCGAGGCCGAAGCGATTTTTGCCGCGAACAACACCGAATTCGGCCTGGCCAGCTACTTCTACAGCCGCGACATAGGCCGCATCTGGCGTGTCAGCGAAGCACTTGAATACGGCATGGTAGGGGTCAACGTGGGCATTCTGGCCACCGAGCACGTGCCGTTTGGCGGTGTCAAGCAGTCTGGCCTGGGCCGCGAGGGCTCGCACCTGGGTATTGACGACTATGTGGAAATCAAATATGTCTGCGTAGGCGACATATTGAAGTGATTTCTAAATCCGAAAACGCAATGATTTTTATAGCTACTTGTGCTTGTGAACGGCTACAAATAAGTGCGTAAATTTGGCGGCAAAGGTTATTTGGCTTTGATTTCATTTGTGCGCCAAGGGGATGTTGAAAGGAGCCCGAAGGGCGAGTGCAAACACCCCCTTGGTGCGCGCCGACGGTGATTTGAGTGTCGTGAATTGGTTTGTGAACGGAGTTGACTGGCGTTAAGCCCGGCTAGCCAAACAGCCCAAGAGCGAGTAGAAACCGGCCTTGCCGTAAAAGCTCGAGAAGCAGGCACGACACCGGCCAATAACGTCGAAAGTTCAAACCGATGTCGTGCCCCGAGCCCGGAAGGGCGACGTTGCCGGTGTCAGTATTTCACAAAGCACCAGCCGCTGTCCAGCCCAACCTCCGTCGGCCACTTTTTGCCGATGGAGCCACCTGCCAGGCGTTACCTGTGTGTTTGCTGCCACATCCCGGTGCTGCTGTGCAGCCGCTGCGACCGTGGTAACCGCTACTGCAAAGACTGCGCACCCAAGCAACGCGCCTGCAGTGTGCGCGCAGCTGGGCAACGCTACCAAGCCAGCCGACGTGGCCGCCACGCCCACGCCCAGCGACAACGCCGCTGGCGCGTAAAACACGCAAAAGTGACGCATCAGGGTTCCCCACCTGCAGCACTGCCTGCTCTACTGCCACCCGAGGTAGCGGCCATCGAAATTGATACACCACAGCAACCCTGGCAGTGCCATTTCTGCTGCTGCCATTGTGTTGAATTGGTGCGCATTGACTTTCTACGCTGTCGCATCCGTCGCCCACCTCGTTTAACAGACCAGAAAGAGCCATACCATGCCCGTGACCCCTGAACTCAGAGCCCAGATACTGCGTTATTACCACGTCGAGCAGTGGTGAGTGGGCACTATTGCCCGCCAACTCAAGGTGCACCACGGCACCGTGCAGAGAGCCTTGCGCCAAGCAGGCTTGCCCCGCATCGGTGCTGTGCGCGCCTCACGCATCGACGCTTACCTGCCGTTCATTCTTGAGACCCTGAAGAAGTTCCCCGACCTCAGGGCCACCCGCAGAAACCTTTCATGAGTTTGCCTTGCACATCGTGCGTCGCACTGGCCAAACGGTAGATTTCAACCTACCAAATGCGTTTGACACCATCACGGGTGCATCTAGAGTGGGTGATGTCCGCGCCAACGGCTGCATTGCTTGAGAAGTCTGTTCAAAGTTGAGCAATCAGCCATTGTTAACAGTCAAACCATCGGCACAATAGACGAATTACATGGCTTACTCCACCCCCAGCGCCTTGAACACCGCATCCACCGGATCTGAATAGAACCCGGTCTGGAACTTGGCAAACAACTCACCCGGCACAGTCGCAATATCAGTCACGCTGGACATTGGCAGAAGAATGCGTTTGGCCCCAGCATCAAACGCCACCTGGAGACATTCCGCCAGGTTACGCACCTGCACAATGGTGCCGCCCAAGCTCATGTCACCCATCACCGCCAGTTGCGACTGCACCGGTTTGCCCAGGGCGGCTGAACAAAAGGCA
>MNXW01000174.1 GCA_001871515.1 Comamonadaceae bacterium CG2_30_57_122 | reverse complement strand
TGCGGCAATGCTCCAGCTCGATGCGACTGGATGATTTGCCCGAAGCCGTCTCTTCATAGATCGTGACGCAACCTGAACGGGTGAGGGCATCACGCTGCAAGTCCAGGTTCTGGTCATCAGTGGAAACACGGGCGTAACCGATTCGTTTACTCATACGTTTAGCTAACTTTGATTGTTGAATCAGTTAGTTTACACATTTAAGCCAAAAAACGGGCCGCTTTGGCCCATTTTTGAAGTGTCAACAAAACGACCGTTTTATGAACAATGGTTACACGTACTCTTGGTTGCCCTTAGCAACGTGGCTTGGGCGCACATTGCGGAACCGTAGCCGATCCGCACGGGGTGTTCCAAGACAGATATCCGCGTAATTCTGTTCATTTTCTAACCAACAGGCTATCTCATGAATGGCGTTGGCCTTCGCGATCAAGATAGATCATCTTAGGTCTCAACATCAAGCGCGTCCCAGCGTCGGTATTCTCTATTACTCGAAGCAGCCCCCCGCATTGATGTTGCATGGATATGCAAACACCATTTGCATCGAACTCAAGTACGCGCGTTTTATCGCTTCCACAATGGAGGCAGCAGGCTCTCTGTCCCTTGTAGTCGGCAAATTGAAGTGTTTCCTTGGCAGTCCTAAGTGATAGCTCTATTGGTTCCACTGATCCAAATAATAGGCGAAAAAAACGCGTGATCCGATAACTCGTTTTCTTTGATTGCGTGTTCAGTTGAGCCAAATGGTGATTCACACTTTCAGTCTCAATTTCGCCTTCAATAAGCTGAACTGAATTGCAGTTGTCGCACCAACCGATATCAGGATTTGACTCAACATCTACACCTTCAAAAAGTTCATAAACGATAGTGATTTTCTGTCGGTTTACTGGTGATTGGTAATCACATTTGCTGCATTTAAAAAAGGCGCCACTGTTTGACAGTTTCAATCTCCCATATTTAATTTAAAACCTTTTATCACAAGTGATTTTACCCTGCGTACAGGGCCAAGTACTTTTATCGATGTGATCATGAACATTTGTCAGTTTGTCCATGCATTAATTTTTAGCCCATTGACCAGTGCATATTCGCCTGTTGATTGGAGGTATATCCAGTAGCCGCGACGTGTGCGTTGGGAATTCGCAAGGAGGCCGCGCAAGGATATTATGATTGGATCAATCCATCCATTTTTAAGCGTGACGCCAATGCTGTGATCCTCAGTATTCAATCTTAAAGTACCGTTCTTTATCTCCACGCTCAACGGCATATCTTTCGGTGGGCCTACGAGAATGTCATCAATTTGATACGCTTCTCGCAACCAGCGCAGTGCCCGTCTAAAGCTTGCGCCATCCATCACAACGTGCGGTAGGACAGGCTCAATGGATCGCATATCGCGCTCGTGCATCCGGTAAATCCAACCCAATTCCATCTGCTCAGGAATCCTGTGCGTGCCAAAAACGTTTTCCCAAAGTTCCAGCACTATCTGCAATATCTTCCCTCGCGGCCAGTCATTTAAAGCCAGAAGCTCGGGCATGTGCCAACTTCGTTCCTTGATGGCATAAGCGCTCACGCGCCATTCCCCGAACATGCTAGGCGCAGCATTCATGCTGATTTCTGTCCCTTCATAGACAGTCCTCCACTCAAGCACTTCGCTGTCTCCACCAGGCTGTGACCAGAATCCCGCTTCGCGCAGCACTTGCGTAACCCCCACCACCTGTTTTGCAAGACGCAGTTGTGCTTCGCCAAATGCCAGATGCAGTGCCCTATCGAATTCGGGTGAGTCCATTTCCTCCTGGCTGACCAGTGCGCGAACATCCGCAACGGCAGTTGCCACAACCTCTTGCTCGTGTTGATCCAGCATCGTGGTCATATCCTGCTGAGCCAGTTGGCTCACTGGCCGCAGGCACTTGTCAGCCACGATGATTTCCTGTGTTTCATGACCGTGAACCACGGTCGGCTCGCCAGTCAGGAACACTTGCCAGGCAAACACGGGGGACTTTGCGCCGAGCAGTTCCTTTACCCACCCAACCGGCTGCCGCACTATCGCAAGTCGCCCCTCGGGCAAATCCCGAATCCGCTGCAAAGCCACCAACATGCCAACACGACCAGTCGCGCCATCGGGGATAGATATACCTGGTTCCACTTGATGCCTCCTGTTACTGGCCAACCCAAACTAACTTGTCGTTAGTCAGCTCCGACTCACCATCCCAACGGTACGCCACCAGCTTGCCGCCCTTGGCCACGCTCCAGTCCAAACACGCCAATTTCGGTGACTCCACGACCGGGTGCCCAGAAAACCAGTAGTGGCCGACAAAGATTGGCGGCCCCTCTATCTTGGAAATCACCAAGTCGGCTGGCCAATCCATGTTTTCCAGCTGTTCTTCCTGCCCTGGCGGCACCAGCGCAACCTCATGAAGCTGACTGGCCCAGTCCCGCCAGTTGGCGATCCGAACCTCAAAGTGCGGTTGACCTGATTTATCCAGAATGAAGCGACCGTCTGGCAAATCAAGCTCCATGCCGCAAGTCAGCAGCTTGCGCGCAGCCATCATGGGTGAACCTTTGCGGTTGACTTCGGCAAGCAGCTCATCAGTCAGCGCCGCACCAGGCCCCCACCCGCCCGCCATCAAAGTGGCGATGGCATCACCATCCCAGCACCCGTGCACCACCCGCAGTCCACCCAGATTAATGAAAGGCGGTAGCGTTCGGAACCACCGCACCCAATCCATGTGTTCCTTGGTGCCACCACCAACCTGCTTTAGAAAATCAACGTGTTGTGCGCGGTTTTTGACACTCTTGGCGCTGTCAGAGCGATTGGGTCTGAAGCATTCGCCGGGGTAGCCCGGGTCCTCAGTGGCATAGCTGATGGCATTGAACTCGTGGTTGCCCATGATGCACAGGGCGTCCCCGGAATCCACCATGGCACGAGCAATCTCCAGCACCCGAATCTGTGCCGGTCCTCGGTCGATCAAATCCCCCAGAAATACCAATTGACGACCAACTGGAGCCCTATAACCCCTTCCAGATGGCGCATAGCCGAGCGCATCCAGTAAAGCTCCAAGTTCTTCAGCATAGCCGTGAATGTCACCAATGATGTCGTACATAATCGTCCTTATTTGCTTCTTACCACTAAGTCTAAAGTAGTTTTATGTATGATGCAACTAACAAGGACTGATCATGGCAAAAACACCACAAATCGCCCCACCTATTCACCCGATGCCATTTGTCCGGATTGAACTGGCCGTACTGAGCGTTCTGGATGGTTCTTTACATGTCTTACTGGGACAGCGTGCCGGAGAGCCCTACAGCGGCAGATGGGCGTTGCCGGGCGGTGTGTTGCGTATTGATCTGGATGCTGATTTGGAATCGGCTGCAATACGCATTGCAAGTGAACGGCTGGAAACACAGTTGCCCCACGTGTCTCAACTCTGTGCCGTTGGCGGCAGGCTGCGCGACCCACGAGCGCCATGGGCTTTGAGCGTGGTGTACCGCGCCATGCTGGCAGCCGACAAATTGGAGGCCGCGCCAGGTAAGCGGTTGGAGGCGCTGCGCTGGATCCCAGCGGATGTCGCCGTAAAAGATGATCAATTGGCTTTTGACCATGCAGAACTTATTGACGAGGCAGCAAGTGAGACTCGGGGTGAATTCGACAACTTGCAGTTTCCATCAGGTTTTCTGAGTGACACATTTACGCTTTCAGAATTGCAATCGGTATCAGAGGCGGTACTGGGAAGGCACCTGGACAAGTCCAGTTTTAGGCGCAGGCTGAATGACCGGGGATGCTTGCAAAAAGTGCCTGGTGAGATGAAAACTGGAACATTCAGACCAGCCCAGCTTTACAAGTTGGCTGCACTTTAAATATCGTGGCAAGCATGGTTAACTTGCTACTTCGTAGGCCACTTCGGCGTACTTACTTTATTGGAGTTAAAAATGTCACCTCAAACAAACCATCAATCTAGAAATGTATTGACACGTGATCAACTGTTTGCACAAATTACAAAAAGCAGCAAACTTCTTCTCACCAATGCCGCAATCGCTAGACTAGAAAAGTCATCAATTCAATGGCTGAAGTCAATATGGAATTACGTTGAGTCCAAGCCCGATTTTTGGCGCGCAACGATCACGGCACCGAACACTGCTATTGGAACCGGCAGCACCCGACTTGCTCTTGAAATTCGATCAATTCATAGAGTTTTCAGACTTCAGTAACCCAAAAGAATCTCCAACAGCTTCTGCACTTTTCAGAAATATCCCACGATGCTTCACCCTCAATACCTAAAACCAGGTTCACAAGTCGAAATCCCTGAGCTATCCGGGCATGTTCAAGGAGGCACACTTTTTAAAGTGATGGGTGTCTTCGCTGGGGGAATGGGTGTTTGCGTCCATTTGCATCACATAGAAACTGGTATGCAATTCGCTCTGAAAGGTGTTCGCCCAGACCACATTGGGAATCACGACTCAGTTGATCGTTTTCTGGATGAACTGGGGGTGTGGCTCTCTGCTTCCATGTGCAGCCTTGTTGCCGAGGCTATTGCTGTTGTCCTTATTAACGATACACCGTGCGTTTTGGCTGTGTGGATGCCGAAAGGGGATTTGGCAGGTGCTTTACCAAAATTGACACGCTCTCAAAAGCTAGAAAGTTTGATCAGAATCGTACGGGGACTTTCATGGGTTCGTGACAATCTCGGAGTCATTCACAGGGACCTCAAGCCAGCAAATGTGCTGCTTGACAAAGACAACCTTGCATATGTTGCAGATTGGGGATTGTCCCGTCCAGTTGGTTCAGCACTGGCAAGTTTTGGTGCGTCATTAAGCGTCGGTATGCTCGACCGCCCAGATCGGACCCAAGTAGGCAGCTTTATGGGAACAGTGACCTACGCAGCTCCTGAACAAATATTGGGTGCGTTGGACATTGATCATCGCGCCGATATTTACGCTCTCGGATGCATGATGTTCGAATTTGAAACAGGCCTACCACCATTCAAGGGCCACACCGTGGCTGAGATTGCGCGACAACACATTGAGAAACCTCCCACTAAGCTTGGTGGATGGTTTAAGGGTACAGAACTCGGGTTAGAAAAAATCATTGCTAAGTGTTTGGAGAAGAAGCCAGACGCACGCTTTGCGAACTATGCGGAACTTGAGCATGCGCTGATTGATGTTGCACAGAGGCAAGGTGTCGCACTTGACCGCTGTGTGGCGATAAAGCGATACGAGCGGATGCCGCTTGGCAAAGGTCATTTAAAACAAGCTGCGATCCTGGGTTTGGCACCTATACAGGGCAAAGGCGAATATGAGCCTGTTGAATATAACGACATCTTTCAATTTCTTGAAGAATCTGCTAATCTAATATCTCTAAAACGGTATGATGAAGCAGAGATTTTACTGCGTCCACATTTCCTCCATATTTCTCTCAGTCTCAATGATAAGTGGCTTCCGAATCATTCTGTCGCTCTTAACTACGCCTTTTGCCTGTTGCAAATCAGACGACAAGTTGCGGCAATGGAAATTTTTACTAACCTGAATTCAATCAAGTCAAAGCCCGCTGAGTTCTATGTTAATTATTCCCTTGCTCTCTTGTCTGAGGGCAAATGGCGTGCAGCTAGAGATGTATGCCTACGTGGTTTGCGACATTATCCACATGACCCGGACATACTCGGAAACCAAACAATAGCCCTACGCAACAATGGTGAGTTGGATGGTGCAAAAGAATCAGCAATCAAGCGACTCAATGTTCGGCGTGATGTCCACGGTATAGAAGAAGCTGTAAGCGTATTGCATAATCAAGCAAAAGTTAAACGCGACACTGACTTACCGGTCGCGATTGAAAACGCGAAGTTTGCGGGAATTCTCATTAAAGAAGGTTTAGAGATCAATCCACGATTTTATTCACTTCGAATATCTGAGATTCAACTGCGTCGATTTGCTTGTGATGAAGCGAAAGTACTTGAGCTTTATCAAGCCTTGATGGATGATGGCGATTTACCAGTTTTATACAGACAGTTGGCCTTCGCCGAGATGGTGGAAAAACTCGCTGAAGGGAAGCAATTCAAGACGGCGTTAGAACTCCTGCAACGTAGCGGTGATGATCTTTCAGAAAGACTGAAGGCGCTAAAAATGCAGATTCTTGCCCGCCGCTACATGATTGGTTTTAACAATTCATCAGGACAGAAAATTCTAATACCAGACGTGCGCGACTACTTTTTGCAGCAGTCCGAAACCAAGCCACTGCCCGACCCTGTGATTGCTGCGGAAATTCTTGAGTGGATGGGCGATGCCGATGGCGCGATTTCAGTTTTGGAGCAATATGTGTCCACACATCCAAATAGTTGGGAGGGCATCAAGGCAATGGCGCTTATATATCAGCGCTTGGGGAAAAATGAACGCGCACTGCACTTTGCGCGACTGTTGACAACATTAGCCCCGTGGCGTGCCGAAAGCTATGACTGTCTGAGCTTCGTTGCTCAGAGCACCAACGACCAATCACTAGCACTGCAGGCAAAGCAGCGTGGTGATGACGTGTTCAATAAGGAGACTGTCCTTTTTGAAAATTTACGCACTCATCTAGACGCATTGTGAACAGAGAAACGCAGCCGAAACCCATTGTTGACTTTCAACCATGCTCCAAAGAAATCAAAAGGTGAGGTTGGCCGACCTGAGCGGTCAAATCAAATCCACTTGACATAACCCCCGTCGTGTCCACCGAGACTGTTACAGCTAAAGCCATCACGGTTTTTAGGTCGATCCATTAGAGTCTTCCCAAGTTTGCTGTCGATCACTTCGCGCCACCGCCACTCATCCAGAGTTGCAAATGCCAAATTGCACCCTGCTTAAGAGACCGTTACCGTTGAACGATGCCGGTGCATTTCAGGAGATGCTTTCAGCAGTGTTTTGCGTATTTGAATTGAAAAAATTAAATAGTCCGGCACCTGAGTCTTTGAGAAGAAGTCATTAATAGCTTTTAATGGTGTGGATAACGTCTTTTTCCAGTTTAAAGTCAACAACTTACAATTTTATTGTAGGGTGTTTTCATTGCCAACTATGATGGTTTTCATTGTGACTTTGAGCACGGAGAGAGATGGATTTTCAGCGCCGATCCATCCGTTTCCCACATTTGAACTGGTTCAACGGTAACGCTCCATTGTTCAACAGTAACGCGGGCACCCCCCCTTGGCTCCGGTCAGAAAATCGCTTCCAGCTCGTTCTACGCTGCCGAAAATTCGCCCCGCCTGGCATTCAGCGACAACACAAAGGACCGTTTAATTGACGGAGAAATTTGGCTTTGATTGATTGGAAATAGACCCAAAACGGGCGCACAGCTTCCCATTAGGATTCCTCGTGTTGATTCTTGATATCAATCAAGATTCCCCCACGAATTTTTTCATGCAATCGAAATGCTTTAACTTCTAGCTCAATTTCAGTCCGGTCTGTGAGTGCGTTTGTAAGTGCCTGTATCTGTGCCTGATTAAAGTCTGATCTCTCAAATTCAACATCAAACTCACCATCGATGACGGTGCCTGCAATCGTCATTTTAAAAGGCCCATCTTTAGCATCAAGCCGAAATACCCTGAAGAGGCCAACCTCGTGTAAGGCTTCAGAGTTAGACCTTGGAGCTCTTCTTTTAAGGTTCAACAGTGCATCTTCATCAAGTTCTGCACGACCAACTTTTATTGAGGTGGCATCTGTTGCCCTTGATGCAATTTCACGTATTCCGTTTGATCCAGCGTCCGCAAATCTGCTAATTCTCCGGTCACTATTTACGATTTTCTCAATAGCCGTTGTCACAACGGTAAGTCGTTTAGTTTCTTCTTGGTTATTCGATAGCTCCGTATTTGCTTTGTAGTGCTCGGCAAGCCAACCTTTTCCGACCCATGCTGCAGCGAGCACAGTAGCAACAGCAACGGCCAATAGGGTGAGTTCTCCAGGAGTCATGGTTTGTAACGTACTCGTTAATCCTTCTGCAAGCTTCCCAAGATCAATGTTGATCAGGGTACACCCTTCTTTGACTTCGATCGAAAGTTCGAATGCCTCTTTTTGACTTGTTGTCAGTCGTCCGTTATCCCCAAGGAGGCTGAAACGAGCAGCCCTATAAATTTCATCTTGAAATTCAGCCAGGCCTCTTGCAAGTTCACCAGTGATGGCGCCTTTGAATAATGGCCCCTCTATTTCTATTTTTAGTGTTTTTAACTCCCCGGAAAGTTGGATTTTTACGCTTTCTTGCCCAGTATTTTTTTCCAAAAAATCCAGCGCTTCCTCTATCGTGCTAACAATCACAGGCATCTTCACTTCCTCATATTTGTAGTGCCACACACATCCACGGATACATCACTTATTTGTCATACATGGCTCGAGTTCACTGGTTTGGTTATACCCCTGCGCTGGAATGCCCCCCTGCCTCAAACCCTCATAAAGCCCGGCATGGTTCAGCAAAATGTCTTTCAACCCGCTCTGAACCGATATGGAATTCAGCGCCTGGGTGCTCATCAGGGTGTGGGCGTCCAGCGCGCCCATGATGGCGTTGAGCAATTCAGTTTTCAGATCCGGTGAATTGGCGAACTGCTCTTTGCTGTTGCTGGTGGCCTGCTGACGCAAGGTTTCAGACTCCAGCAACTTGCCCTTGATGACGTTGTTCACATAGACCAGCTTGTCTTGGTCAGTGAGTTCACCCACGAACAGGTCGTTCACCTTCTCAATGATTTCCCTGAGCAAGGCTTTGTCTTTGTCCTGGACGCTGCCGCCGCCTGCGCCGGTCAGTGGATCAATTTTTGGTGTATCGCCTGCACTCAGAGGCAGGTTGCGTTTGCCCTGGTCTTTCAGGTCATGGTGTGTCAACACCACCTTGGACAGGTCAATGCCTTCACGCTCCCGGCCAAACTCCAGCAGGGGCAGCAGGCGTTTGAAAAAGATGGCTCGTTTTTCGATGCCGGTGTTGCCATAGTCAAAGATTTGGGACAGAAAGGTGTACAGCCGCAGGTATGCGCCCAGGTCACCTTTGAACAGCACCAGGGCATCGAGTTCGTCTTGGGCTGTCTTAGTGGCGGTGGCATCTGCTTTGGCTTTTGCCGCCGCCAGCGCTGCCTGTGCCGCCTTGTAGCGTTTCATCAGCCGGTCTTGCACCGGCTCCAGCGCCTTGATCAGATCGCTCTGTTTGGCATTGGTGTCCATCTCCACCTCGACCACCCGGTCCACCTCAAAATCATCGTAATGACCCGCCGCATCCAGCTTGGCGCGCAGGTCAAACACCAGGTGCGGGTCGGTGGTGGAGCTGAGTTCAGCGGTGGTGTGGTACATCTTGAAGGAGGCCAGCACGTCTTCTGGATCATTCACAAAATCCAGCACATAGGTGGTGTCCTTGCCAGGATGGGCACGGTTCAGGCGGCTCAGGGTCTGCACCGCTTGAATGCCCGCCAGGCGCTTGTCCACGTACATGCCGCACAGCAGGGGTTGGTCAAACCCGGTCTGGAACTTGTTGGCCACCAGCAAAAGTTGGTATTCGTCCCCCTTGAAAGCCTCCCGGATGTCACGTCCCTTGAGGTTGGGGTTCAGTGCAAAACTGTTTTCAGTGAAGCCGTCCGTGCCAGATACCGGGTCGGTCACTTCACCCGAAAACGCCACCAGCGTGCCGATTTGGTACCCATGGGTTTTGATGTACTGATCCACAGCCAGTTGCCAGCGCACAGCTTCCAGGCGGCTGGCGACCACCACCATGGCTTTGGCCTTACCTTGCAGGAGGGGGGAGACAAATTCACGGAAGTGTTCCACAACGATCTCGACCTTTTGCGAGATGTTGTACGGGTGCAGCCGCACCCAGCCCATGATGCCTTTCATGGCGGCTTTGCGCTCGACCTCGGCCTCGTTCAGCTCTTGGCCGTTGTGGGCCAGTTTGAACGCCAATTTGTAGGGCGTGTAGTTCTGCAGCACGTCCAGGATGAACTTTTCTTCAATGGCCTGACGCATTGAATAGACGTGAAACGGCTTGGGCACATTGTCCGGTGCCGGTTTGCGCGTGGGGTCAGGCCGGGTGCCAAACAGTTCAAGGGTCTTGTTCTTGGGTGTGGCGGTGAAGGCCACAAAAGTGATGCCGCCATCGTCCGCCCGGTTGGCCATCTGCGCGGCCAGGATGTCTTCGGTGCTGATTTCGCCACCGTCGTTCAGTTCTTTCAGCTCTTCCGGGCTCAGCAGGGCCTTGAGCTTACTGGCAGCTTCTCCGGTTTGTGAGCTGTGGGCCTCATCGGCAATCACAGCAAAACGTTTGCCCTGGGTGGCGGCCAGCTTGCGCACGGCTTCCAGGGCGAAAGGGAACGTCTGGATGGTGCAGACCACAATTTTCTTGTCACCGGACAGGGCTTCGGCCAGCTTGCCGCTTTTGCTGCCGTCCTGGTTGGTGATGGTGGCCACCACCCCGGTGGTCCGCTGAAAATCAAACAGGGCTTCCTGCAACTGCGCGTCAATCACGTTGCGGTCGGACACCACCAACACGGTGTCAAACACTTTTCGGTTTTGCGCGTCGTGCAGCTCGGCCAGAAAGTGCGCCGTCCAGGCGATGGAATTGGTTTTGCCGGACCCGGCACTGTGCTGGATCAGGTATTTGCAGCCTGGCCCGTCAAGCAACACCGCCGCCTGCAGCTTGCGGGTCACGTCCAACTGGTGATAACGCGGGAAGATGACGGACGAAATCTGTTTTTTCTTGTCGCGCCGGACGATCAGGTAGCGCCCCAGAATCTCCAGCCAGCTCTCACGCGCCCAGACCTGTTCCCACAGGTAAGCGGTGCGATGCCCTCCTGCCAGGTTGACCGGGTTGCCCGCTGCACCGTCATCACCCAGGTTGAACGGCAGAAACACCGTGGCCGGGCCATCAAGCTTGGTAACCATCGCCACTTCCTTGTTGCTCACCGCAAAGTAGATCAAGGCCCCGCTCGGAAAAGACAGCAGAGGCTCAGGTGACTGGCCCTTGGGGCGGGGGTGGCGGTCAAAGCGGTATTGATCAATGGCGTCACCAATGCATTGGGTGAAATCGGTCTTGAGTTCGACCGTAGCCATTGGCAGACCGTTGAGGAACAGCACCAGGTCGATGCTGTTTTCGCAATGCAGGGAATAACGCACCTGACGCACCACGCGCAGGCGGTTGGCTGCATAACGCGCCAGGATGTCAGGGTTGATGGCCAGGGCCGGTTTAAACTGGGCCAGGGTCAAGGGGGCTTTGAGGCCCAGCAGTTCAATGCCGTGGCGCAACACATCAAGCGTGCCGCGCTGGTCGAGCTGGTCCCGCAGGCGGGTTAAAAGTGTTTCCTCGGCCTTTGCCCCATGATTTTTGTTCAGGGTGTCCCAGGCTTTGGGTTGGGTGGCTTGCACCCAGGCCAGCACGTCGGCGGGAAAAAGAGCACGGGTGCGGTCGTAACTGGTGGCATCACCTTCGGCGTGTAGCCAGCCGTGGCTGGCCAGGTGTTGGCAGATTTCGGACTCGAAGCTGATTTCTTTGTGCAGGCTCATGGTGTGTATGTCTGCAAAAAGGCAGCGGGGGTCAGGATGGGAATGTCGTGCCATGGGTGCAACACCAGTAGGTCAGCATCACTGGACATAACCGCTGTCGCCTGGCAGCTCAAAGCCAAGGCCAAAAACTTGGTGTCTTTCTCGTCCCGACACGCATTTTTCGCAACCAGCTCACTTGGCAAATCGACTTGGTGCAAGATGGATTGTTGTGCCACCAAGTCCAAAAATTCAAGTCGCTTTTGCAGTGGTGTGTAGCGGTCAAACTTGGGTCGGCGCAACACTTCGCGCAATTCCTCCAAAGTGGCAGGGCTCACACAAAGTTCATGGGTATCAACCGCAAGCAAAAATGCCTGCCGTGGCACTGAGTCTGGTCGAAGAATGGCTCCAATGAGGGTGCTGGTGTCGATGATGACACGTAGCCGGTGCCTCATCGCGCCTCTTTCACCAGGCGAACCACATCCTCATCGGTTAATTCACGTGCGGCTTGGGTCAGCGTGGCATCGGCCTTGGCAAAATAACTTTGAAAAGCCTCTAGTGCCGTCGCAGGCTTGCGCCTTTCGGCTTGCCATTGCTGTAAATCCTGCATGTCTTGCACCGAAACCATGAACGCCGCTGTGCGCCCATGCCGAGTGATGGTGACGGGCTCGCGCTGCACGGTGTCGAGCAATTGGCCGAAGCGGTTTTGCGCTTCCATGGAGGTGACGGTGATCATGGCTAGACTCCTTTAAACTGGCTAACCTGTACAGTATAGGTAGTATGCAACACTCAGGCAAATGCCAGCATCAGATGTCCCACCGGCTCAGCCGCAGGCCGGACCTTGATTTCAATGTCGTAACCCAAGCGGTTCAGGCAGTCCATCAGCTTGCGCTCAGACAGGTTGGTGAAATCGCCGCGCATCATGCCTGACACCTTGGGCTGGGGAATGCCCATGCGCTCGGCGGCGGCTTTCTGGGTCAGGCCCAGCTTGCGAATTGCCTTGGTGATCTCGATGACCAGGTCGGATTTGAACTGGCGCTTATCGGGATCGGGCAGGCCCAAGTCGGCAAACACATTACCGGAACCTATTTCCACCTCGATGCCGTCGATGGTGCGCACAGCGGTTTTTTTGGTCATGTCATAACTCCTTGGCCAGCGCCTCGGCCATCAGGTCTTTCTTGCTGCTGCCGATCCAGGCGAGTGGCTTATCGTTGGCGGACATGACAAATATTACCTGAAAAGGTATATTTTGTCATTGCAATACACACCGCACATCGATCTGCCCGGTCACGGCGGCGGAGATCAGCGCGGTGCGGCGTTCCTGCAGTAAATCGATGGCGAGTTGAGCCTCGGTGGTGAGGGTGTCGAGTTTGGCAAGTTCACTTTCGAGGAAGGCAACAATGGTGGCTTGTTCGTCTTTTGGCGGAACAACAACCGGGAGCACATGAATATCGTTTCTATCGATTCCAGGAACAGCAGCCTTTGCTGAATGAGCTGCAAAGTCCACTGTCTGAAGGGAATACCAAACAAAGCGAACGTTATTGCCGTGGAAGTTCGATACGTACAAAGACGTGTTGTGCGGCCAAAAGTTATCTTCAATGTAAAAAAGTTTCCCCGTAGAGCCGTAGCGGCCTGTCACTACACCAGGGCCGAATGCCATAAATGAACCATGGGTTCCATTAATTCCGCTTGATGTAACGACCGGATATGTCCCATCCGTTCGCTCAGCATCAGTGAGATCATGCCCACGGTGAAGTGTAGAAAATCGTTTGATCACCATCACCTCCCAATGCTCCGGCATATCCCCCAGCCATTCAATGCCGGACGGCTTCATGGG
>MNXW01000086.1 GCA_001871515.1 Comamonadaceae bacterium CG2_30_57_122 | reverse complement strand
CCCAGGATGCTGGCCATGGCGGCGCGGGCCAGTTCGGTGTCATAGTGGGTTTGCAGGTTGATCCAGCTCTGCGCATCCGTACCAAAAAACACGCTCAGGCGTAAAGCCGTGTCCACGGTGATGCCCCGCAGACCTTTCACAATCTCATTGATGCGCCTGGGCGGTACATCAATCGCCTTGGCAAGGGCGTACTGACTCAGACCCATGGGCTTGAGCCAGTCTTCCAACAGGATCACGCCTGGATGGATCAAGGGGACTTCGCGGTTCATGGTGGCACTCCTTCAGTGGTAATCGACAATTTCAACGCGGGCGGCATGGCCATCAACCCACACAAAACAAACCCGCCACTGGGCATTGATGCGAATGCTGTACTGGCCTTTGCGGTCACCCTTGAGGGCTTCGAGCTGGTTGCCCGGCGGCAGCCGCAAAAACTCGATGGTTGTGGCCGCGTGGACTTGCTGCAATTTGCGCAGCGCCACGGCTTCAAAATTGGCGAACCGGGCGACCCTTTTACCAGCAAACAAGGCTTGCGTATCGTTGCACTGGAAACTTTGGATCATGCCCGAATAATAACGGTAGCCGTTATCACCTGTCAAGATGGTGGATGCCACCAAAACAGCCCAATTTGATACGGCCGGGCGTTATGTTAAGCAAAAAACCGCCTGTTTGGGCTTAACGTGAAACAACGCCCACAGCCGACAAGAATGGCGTGTCGTAGGGCAGACTTCAGTCGGCCATGGCGGGTTAAAACCCGCCCTACGCAGGGCACGCGTGTTTCATGCTTTGGGGTGTCCTTGTTGCACATGGACGTTAGAACCCCTGTGCGGGGCGGAATTTTCTGGGGTTCCGGCCTAGGAGGCTGTCGGACTTTCGGCATCGAAGCGTTCTCGAAGAGCGGCGTAGCCAAATTCGACCCCAGCGAGGGCAGTTTTTGCCGGATTTGCTGGCTCATAGCCGTAGCTATGGGACAAAAAGACGGTAAAAAAATGAACCGCTGCGGTCGGATTACAGCCGATGTACCGAAAGTCCGACAGCCTCCTAGACCTCCGTTAAGGTATGAATGGCGGCACTGGCAGTCGTTCACCCACAGGGATGGCTATGACATCATGGATACCCCGGTTGAACCTCCTGCCAGACCCCGTTCATTGACATAACTCCCCGTTGCATCTGATAGACAAGCCTTTTTTTAAATCGTAGCACTCGATGGCAGCTCACAAGAAACAAGAAACAAGAAACAAGAAACAAGAAACAAGAAACAAGAAACAAGAACCTTGTTTCTTTGAGAACGCCTGGCCCGCGTGCGGGGTTGGGATGCTATCTGGCAGGCAGATCAACAAATTGAGTTTCAACAACGGGTCTGTTCCTGACCGCCATTCACGGCGCAGCTCGCGCAACCAGCGCGCTGCCAATTCACGCACGGCATCAGACGAACGTCCTCGCCAAATCACCGCACAATTTTCCACTGCCCGGTCTGAACCCTGGGGCCATTCAAAGGGCACTGACGCAATCGCGTTTGGCAATTGGCAACAGGCGCTATGCTCGGACAACATGCAACGCCTCACGCAAGCCCCCAACCTGTTCATGGCCACACTGTGGGCCAGCGCGCTCACCTCGTCGGGCATTGTGGCCACTGTGCAGCGCCAGTATCTGAGCAGTGTGGCCGGTGAATTGCCGCCCGACCAGTGTCTGCCTGAGGTCTGGATTGACGACGTGCGGCAAGAATCCTTGGCGCGTGACGTGCTTTACCACCTGCAACACGCGCCCCAGCGACGCTGGCGTTGCACTTGCGGGGAACTGGTTGAAGGCGGATTTGAGCAATGCTGGCAATGCGGGACGATGATGCCGAGCTAGTAGTTTGTTTCATCAAAACGGTTACAAAATGAAATCGATGAATTTTCCAGACTGGCTAGGCCAGAGGAGGCGACATAGCCGTAGCTATGGCAACGACGAACCACAACGCCAGGCTGGAAAAGGCACGTTTTTATGTAAGTGTTTTGGTGAAACGGACTACTAGTGCAGTGCTGCGTGCTTGACGGCGCTGATGCCACAAGGCTTGGTGCAGTTCACGGATGACCGCCTTCTGATGTAACACCCGTCCACGTAAAATTTACCAGTGACTCAAACCTCTCGTTCTTTCCCAACAAAAACCGCCGCGTTAACACAACGCCAAACGTCCTGGCTTACCCTGGCTGCCTTGTGGCTATTGCTGCTGGTGCTGGCCAACTTGCGACCCCTGGCGATACCCGACGAAGGGCGCTACGGCGAAATCAGTCGCTGGATGCAAGTCAGCGGCGACTGGCTGACACCGCGCCTGAACGGACTGCCTTTTTTTCACAAACCTCCCTTGCTGCATTGGCTGGAGGCTGCCAGCCTGACGCTGTTTGGCGTGAGTGAATTGGCTTTGCGCCTGGTACCTGCACTGCATGCCGGTCTGATGATGGGTGCCCTGTATCTGGCCGCGCGCACCATCAGCACCGAGCAGATTGCGCGCCGTGCCGCCGTCATGCTGGGTACCAGCCTGACCTTTCTGGTCGGCGGGCAATACATCAACCACGACATGCTGGTGGGCGCCTGGATTGGCCTGGCCATCTGGTGTTTTGCCTTTGCCTTCATGGCCGGTGAGCGGCCCAACGTCACCTTGGCGCGCCTGGGTTTTCTGGCTTGCGCGTTGGGTATGCTAAGCAAGGGGCTGATTGGTGTTGCCTTGCCGGGCCTGGTGATCTTTGTCTGGCTGATCTGGACGCGTCAGTTCAAAAAAATCCTGTACCTGCCCTGGGTCAGCGGGTTGGCGCTGTTTGCCGTGGTGGCCTTGCCGTGGTTTGTGCTGGCGCAGCAAAAGTACCCCGATTTTTTTAACTACATGTTCATCGGCCAGCAGCTCAACCGCTACACCGCCGCCACCTACAACAACCCCCAGCCGTTCTGGTTTTACCTGCTGGCATTGGCGCTGCTGTTGTTTCCGTGGGTGTTCTTTGCCTTGGCTCAGGTGCGCCGCGTCACCACCATGACACGGGCTACCGCGCTTGACATCCCTGAGGCGTGGTGGCGCTTGTGCTGGGCCTGGGTGCTGGCCATTCTGGTGTTTTTCTCGATTCCCAACTCCAAGTTGGTGGGCTACATCCTGCCGGTGGTGCCGCCGCTGGCCTTGCTGGCCGCCGTGGGCTGGCAGCGCAGCATGGCGCACCGACCCGTGGCCGGCAAGGTCTTTGCGGGACTGGTGTTGCTCAATATCGGCATTGCGCTGACCATTGTGCTCAAGGTGGGTGAGGTGACCCGCACGACGCGCACACAAGACATTGCTGCCGTGCTGGCTTGTGCCGCCACGCCACAAGACACAATCTATGTGTCAGACCGCTATCCGTATGATTTGCCGTTTTACCTGCAGTCACAAAAGCCATTGGTGGTGCTGGAAGACTGGCCACAGTTGCGCAAGACAGTGGGTGACGGCTGGCACCGCGAACTGTTTGAGGGGGCCGACTTTGATGCCCAGGCAGCGCAAGTGCTGCAACCGCTTGAGGCACTGGCTCCGGCCGGGCTGGTGGCCGGAAACTGGTATGCCAGCCGCCATGATGATCCGGTAGCGCGTGGCCTGCCGGGCTGGACGCTGTTTTACACGGGTGCGGGCTGGACGCTGTACCGTTCTGGCGCGGTGTCGGCAGCCGATGGGTCAGCGCCGAAAAGCCCAGAAGCGGCTGAGCACAAAAGTTTGCCCGGCTGCAAAGACCAGAGCCAAAAATAGCGCCAGCAGCGACGGCATCCGCAACCAGCGCAGCAGCAGCACAAAAACGATCTCATTGCTGGCAAAGCCGGCCAGCGCCGTCACCCCAAAGCGCTGAAAGCTGGTGCTCACGGTGGTACCGGCATCCTTGAAGCTCAACAAGCGGTGGCCGGCGAAACTGACAAAAAATGCAATCACAAAGCCCAGTGCGTTCGCCACTTCTGGCCACAGATATCGCTGGGCAATGGCAAAGACGCCCATGTGCGTCAGGGCGGCGGCGCTGCCCACCGCCAGAAACCAGAAAGTCGAGGTGCTCACGCTGGCGTCAATCCGGCGTCCGGCTGACTGCGTTGTTACCCAGTGGCGTCGGCTTGGCACTGGCGGACAGACCGTCGCCAATGCGCTGGCTGACCAGGTAGTTGGGGCGTTGCTTGACTTCTTCATAAATGCGGCCGACGTACTCTGACAGGATGCCGATTGACAGCAACTGGATGCCGCTAAAGAACATCATGCCCACCACAATGGTGGCGTAGCCCGGTACGTTGATGCCCAGGAAAAAAAACTCACCCACCACCCACAGCCCATAACCCAGCGCGATCACTGACAGTAAAAAGCCGGTGATCGTCAAGGCGCGCAGCGGTGCGATCGAAAACGCCAGAATG
>MNXW01000269.1 GCA_001871515.1 Comamonadaceae bacterium CG2_30_57_122 | reverse complement strand
TTTACGACACGGCTTCAGCAGAGCATGTGCTGCGCGGCGGTGGCGCGGCAGATTATTTTTTGATCACGCCGGCCCAATTGTTCAAACTGCACCGTCCCAAATAAGTGACTGAATCATCACGCGTAACGCTTGTTGCGCAGGTTGTTTTTCATCTCGCGCAACAGCGGCTGCAGTTTGTCGCCACCAATGCGTAACGCCACGCAGGTGGCCAAAATGTCGATGATCATCAAGTGCAGCAGGCGTGACACCATGGGGCTGTAGCGGTCGTAGCCCTCCGGGTGGTCGGCGGCCACATGGATGTTGCCAGCCGAGGCCAGTGGCGAACCACTGGCGGTGATGACGATGGTGGTGGCCCCGTTTTTGCGCGCAATGTCGGTTGAATCCATCAAATCACGCGTGCGCCCCGAGTTGCTGATCACCACCACGCAGTCGCCCGGTTGCAAGAGCGACGCGCTCATCACCTGCATGTGGCCGTCACTGTAGGCCACGCCGTTGATGCCCAGGCGAAAGAACTTGTGCTGCGCGTCTTGCGCCACCACGCCCGAGTTCCCGACGCCAAAAAACTCGATGCGGCGGCCGGTATGGTAAGCGTTGACCAGTGCATCCACCGCTTTTTCAATCGCACTGGCTGATGCATCGTTGCGGTACTTCAAAAAGGCGGCCACGGTGTTGTCAATGACCTTGACCATGATGTCGCTGGTTTTGTCGTCCACGTCCACACTGCGGTGGATGAACGGTACACCCTCGCTCACACTGCCCGCCAGCTTGAGCTTGAAATCGCTCAAGCCGTCGTAACCCACGCTGCGGCAAAAGCGCACCACGGTGGGTTTGCTCACATGGGCGCGATCGGCCAGCTCGCTGACCGGCTGCAGGGCAAAGCTGCGCGGGTCGGCCAGCACCAGCTTGGCCACGCGCTGTTCGGCAGGGGCCAGTGAGGGCAAAGAGGCTTTGATACGGTCAAGCATGGGCAGGCGTGGATGAAGGGTTGTAGGGGTGAGGGCTCAGGCTTCTTCGCTCCAGCAAAAACCATCGCGGGCGATCATGGCGCTGGTGGCGCTGGGGCCCCAACTGCCGGCAGCGTAGGGGCGCGGGCCTTGGGCATCGGCCTGCCAGTGGGTCAGAATGGGCTCGACCCAGCGCCAGGCCTCTTCTTGTTCGTCGCTGCGCACAAACAGGTTCAAGCGCCCGTCAATCACATCCAGCAGCAGGCGCTCGTAAGCGCCCACACGCTCTTGGCCAAAGCGCTTGTCAAAGTCCAGGTCTAGCTGCACCGGAGCCAGCGTATGCGAGTTTTTGCGGTTGTCCTGGCCTTGCGCCAGCAGATGCAGCTCCAGCCCGTCTTTGGGTTGCAGGTTGATCACCAGCCGGTTGGCCATGCCGATTTGTGAGTTGAAAATGGCATGCGGGGTGGGGCGGAAATTGACCACAATGCGTGCATCGCGTCCGGCCAGGCGTTTGCCGGTTCGGATGAAAAACGGCACCCCGGCCCAGCGCCAGTTGGAGATTTCGGTGCGCAGGGCGACAAAGGTTTCGGTCTGGCTGTTGGGGTTGACGCCCAGCTCATCGCGATAGCCCAGCACTGGCGCACCGCCAATGGCTCCGGTGGCGTACTGGCCGCGAATCACGTCCTGCGCCAGGGTCTCTGCAGTCCAGGGTTTGAGCGAGCGCAGCACCTTGAGCTTTTCGTCGCGGATGGCATTGGCGTGGGAGTTGATGGGCGGTTCCATGCCAATGGCGCACAACAATTGCAGCGCGTGGTTTTGCACCATGTCACGCAGCGCGCCGGTGGTCTCATAAAACGCACCGCGCTTTTCCACGCCCAGTTCTTCGGCAATGGTGATCTGGATGTTGGCAATGTGCTCGCGGCGCCACAGCGGCTCAAACAGCGCGTTGCCAAAGCGCAGCGCAAACAGGTTTTGTACCGACGGCTTGCCCAGGTAATGGTCAATGCGGTAAATCTGCTGTTCGCTAAACACCTGTCCCACGCTGTGGTTGATGGCTCGGTTGCTGGCCAGGTCATGGCCCAGCGGTTTTTCCAGCACCACGCGGGTGTGCGGTGTGTTCAGCCCGGCGGCGGCGAGTTGCTCGACGATGGTGGTGAACAGCGTCGGCGCAGTGGCCAGGTACATCACCACGGTGTCGGCCTGACGTGCGGTTAGTTTGTCGCGCAGGTGGGCGTAGTGTTCGGGTTTGGACAAGTCCATGCTGACAAATTCCAGCAGGCTGGAAAAACGTGCAAATTCTTCAGCGGTGGGGCGCTTGGCCAAGTCCACCTCATTAAAACGGGCCTGGATCATGGCGCGGTAGCGCTCGTCACCCAGGTCATCACGACCCACACCGATGATGCGCGCCCCTTCGGGTAGCGTGCCGTGTTTGAAAGCCTGAAACAGAGCGGGCATCAGTTTGCGCCACGACAGGTCGCCAGTGCCGCCAAAAAGTACAAGGTCAAAACTCATGTGAAAAAGTCAAATGTGGGTTGAACCCAAATAATCCACTAGGCGGCACTTCTTGCCTGCATGATGCCCGTCGGCGTGATTTGTGGCCATTTTGCCCGCCCGTTCGTCGTCCATAGCGACGGCTATGAACGCCTCTTGGCCAGCCAAACTACCTCGCAACACACCTCGCCATGCACTTATGCCCTAATGGATTGTTCGGGTTAAAGATAAAGGACAGGCAAAACGAATCCGTAATGTAACTTAGTTTCATGCAATTGTTAAAAACGTGTAACTGGTGGATTTGAGGCGGCATTTGCAGTTGGCGTGTTCTCCAAAAATAAATTCCCAAGAAAGTTCAGTTTGACGCAAACACCTACCCAGGCTCTGAACGAGTAAGTACTCGTTAGGATTTTTGGCGGTGTCAAACGCTGGTTGCCCGAACTGATTTGCCAGACCATCGCCAAACAGACCCATGACAGCGTGATCAAACCGCAAGGGCCGTTTCCGTTGGCGCAACAACGCGCGCTTGGGGTCGAGATCATGACGCTGCTGCAATTCGACTTCGAGGCCGCTTGGCTCGACGTGTCCACGCATCCATTTTGTGGTGGTGTGGCAGAAGATGTGCGCATTACCACACGCTACGATGAGGACGATTTTTTGCGCAGCCTGATGGGCATTGTTCATGAGACCGGCCACACCCGCTATGAGTAAAACCTGCCGCGCGAGCGGGTTCACTTGTCGGCGGGGCAGGCTCGCTCAATGGGTATTCATGAAAGCCAGAGCCTGTCGTTTGAACCCAAACAATCCAATAGGGCATGAATGCATGGCGAGGTGAGTTGCGAGGCAGTTTGACTGGCCGAGAGGCCTGCATAGCCGCAACTAAGGACGACGAACGGACGGGCAAAATGGCCGCAAATCAACCGCCAGGCATCATGCAGGGACGAAGTGCCGCCTAGTGAATTAATCTCGGTTAAATGCCCTAATTTTTATTAATATAGTCATCTATCTTATGGTCTTTTTATGATGTCCAGTGACAAATTTAGACGTGTTCTTCGCCTTGCACTTGTTGCATTATGTTTGCCACTTGCTGTAGAGATTTCAATGCTGCTTACAGGCTGCGACGACGTTTCTAATAATCCTCATCCGTCGGGTACGGAAAAGACCAACACGTTGTTTGTGCCGTTCAGCAACCGTTCGCCTAAATACCTGGACCCCACCAGCTCGTATTCCAATGACGAAACGCCCTACACCTACCAGGTTTATGAGCCGCCCTACGGCTACCATTACCTCAAGCGACCCTACACGCTGATCGGTCGCGCTGCAGAGGATATTGCCAAGCCTCAGTATTTCGACAGGCAGGGTCAGGCTTTGCCAGACGATGCCGCGGGCGAGTTGATTGCGCAGACGGTGTTTGACGTCAAGCTCAAGCCCGGTATCAAGTTCGCGCCGCATCCTTCGTTGGCCAAAAATGACAAGGGTGATTACGTCTACCATGCGATGAAGTTGGACGATGTGGCAGACAAGCACCAAATCACCGACTTCAAGCAGACGGGCACGCGCGAGTTGGTTGCAGAAGATTACGTATATGCCATCCGGCGTTTGGCCACGCCGCGCATCAAGTCGCCGTCTTTTGCCACCATGGCGGATTACATTGTTGGGCTGAAAGAATATGGCGAGAAGATCGCCGCAGCAGACAAGGCATTGCGTGCCAATTTGTCGCCCACCGATCGTGACTTGCCGTTCTTGGATTTCAGGCAATACGCCTTTGATGGAGCTCAGGCGTTGGACAAACACACCCTGCGCATCCGCATCAAAGGCAAGTATCCCCAGTTCAAATACTGGCTGGCCATGACCTTCTTTGCGCCGATCCCCTGGGAGGCTGAAAAATTCTACGCGCAGCCTGGCATGGCACAAAAGAACCTGACGCTCAATTTCTGGCCTGTTGGCACCGGGCCTTACATGCTGACCGAGTTCATAGAAAATCGCCGCCATGTGCTGGAGCGCAACCCCAACTTCCGGGGTGAACCTTACCCGTGCGAAGGCGAGGCGGGCGACGCAGAGAAGGGTTACCTGGCTGACTGCGGCAAGATGATTCCGTTTATTGACAAGGTGGTGTTTGACATTGAAAAAGAAAGCGTGCCCTTGCAGGCCAAGTTTTTACAGGGCTACTACGATTCCCCAGCCATTGAGCGACTGGATCACGGCACCGGTTACATAGTGGCCATGGGCGACGACAAAAAGAAAGAAAAAGAATTCAAAGACAAGGGCATCAAACTCCCCACCACGGTGGAGGCTAACAACTGGTATGTAGGCTTCAATTGGCTAGACCCGGTGGTTGGCAAGGGCAACACGCCTGAGCAAGCTGAGCGCAACCGCAAGCTGCGCCAAGCCTTGTCAATTGCCATCGATTGGGAAGAGCACATTGCCATTTTTGAGCGGGGCCAGGGCATGCCAGCACAGGGCCCGCTGCCGCCGTCTTTGTTCGGTTACCGCGAAGATGGCCCAGCCGCCTTTAACTCGGTGGTCTACAAAAAAAATGCTGATGGCACCCGGGTTCGGCGCTCCATTGATGAGGCCAAGCAGTTGCTGGTAGAGGCCGGTTATCCAGATGGTCGGGACGCCAAAACAGGCAAGCCTTTGGTGCTCAATTTTGATTACCAAAACGCCGCCCCAGGCGCCAAGGCACTGCTGGATTGGTACACCAAGCAGTTCGCAAAAATTGGTATCCAGATGGAGGTGCGCGCCACCGACTACAACCGCTTTCAGGACAAGATGAGCAAGGGCTCGATCCAGATTTATTTCTGGGGCTGGTTGGCCGACTATCCAGACGCTGAGAACTTCTTGTTCATGCTGTACGGCTCCAATTCAAAAGCGCTGACCAATGGCAATGGCGAGAACAATTCAAACTACCAAAACGCCGAGTTTGACAAGCTGTACGACCGTTTGAAGTTTCTTGAAGATGGGCCCGAGAAGCAGCAGATCATTGATCAGATGATTCTGCTGGTGCAAAAGGATGCGGTGTGGAGCTTCGGGTACTTTCCAACCTCTGCTGCGGCCTACCACCAGTGGGTGGCCAACGGCAAGCCCACCCAGATCATTCGTAACCACATTGGATACCTGCGGCTCACCCCGGAGTTGCGCGCCAAAAAAATTGCGCAGTGGAACCAACCCATTTGGTGGCCGATGCCCTTGATACTTTTGCTGCTGGTGGCTGCGGTTGTGCCGGCTTGGTTCGCCTGGCGCAGGCGTGAGCAAGCGACGGCAGGCAGATTCATTGCAAGCGGGAACCACACATCATGATCAATTACATCATTCGCCGCATAGGTTACGGCTTGCTGATTCTCATAGGCGTGAACGTCTTCACCTTTGTGCTTTTCTTTGCGGTCAATACACCGGATGACATGGCACGCATGAACATTGGTGGCAAGCGGGTCACGCAAGATGCCATAGAAAAATGGAAGGTCGAACGTGGCTATAACAAACCTCTGTTATGGAACGACCAAAAAGAGGGCGTGGACAAGCTCACCAAGACCATTTTCTTTGAGCGATCCGTGCCCTTGTTTGTGCTGGATTTTGGTGCTTCAGACAGTGGTCGAGACATTGGTTATGAGCTAAAAAAACGCATGGGCCCTTCGATCGCATTGGCCATACCCACCTTCTTGCTTGGCATTTTTGTGGTGCTTGTGTTTTCACTGATGTTGGTTTTCTTTCGCAATACCTACCTTGAGTTTTGGGGGGTGGCACTGGCGGTGTTCCTGTTGTCGGTTTCAGGACTTTTTTACATCATTGCCGGGCAGTTTTTCTTCAGCAAATTGTTGCGATTGGTGCCGATCTCTGGGTTTTCTGCGGGCTTGGACATGTTTGTATTTTTAGCGCTGCCGGTCATCATCGGCATTGTTTCAAGGCTGGGGGGGGAGGCGCTGTTTTATCGAACCATGTTTTTGGAGGAAATCAGCAAGGACTATGTGCGCACCGCGCGTTCAAAAGGTCTGGCTGAAACCACGGTGCTGTTCAAACATGTGTTGCACAATGCCCTGTTGCCTATTTTGACCAGCACGGTGGCCGTGTTGCCTCTTTTGTTTTTGGGCGCCCTCATCATGGAGTCGTTCTTTGGCATACCAGGACTCGGCAGCTTCACCATTGATGCCATCAATGCGCAAGATTTTGCAGTTGTGAGGTCGATGGTATTTTTGGGGTCCATGCTTTACATCGTGGGATTGATCCTGACGGATATTTCCTACACCGTGGCTGATCCGCGGATCCGACTGAGTTAAACCTTGCCAGAACCCAACCATGCCCAAACTTGTTTTTCTTGCGACCGACCTGGCGCTCTACCTTCAACTGGCGGTGATTGCTTTCTACATATGGCATGCATCGCGCACGCCGACGCTGCGTCAAACCTGGCAACACGTGTTGCATGACGCAGCCGCCATGTCTGCTGGCGTGGTGCTGCTGCTGTTTGTGCTGATCGCTGTGTTGGATTCGGTGCATTTCAGACCCTTGTTGCCGCCTGTGCCTGGCGCTGCAGCAGATGCTGGGTCCGCGTATTCAACGCGCACTTTGTCAGTGCTCGATGTGCTTTTGGCAGGCCCACGTGAGGCGCGCGAAAAGACCTATTCGGTGCCCCTGGGAACGCATCAGTTTTCCAAAGAGTCCATTCTGGTAGATGGTAAATCCATCCGTGATTTTCCGCGCTTGAAATTCGGCGGAGGCCATCTTAAAGATGCCTACAACGACAGGGCGGGCGACATTACATTCAAGTCTATTTGGGGGCTTTTGACTGGCGCTGTGGTGGCATTGTTGGCTTGGTTTTTGCTCGCATTTTTACGTGTTCGCGGCACGCCAGGAGGCACTTTGGCGTCCTTGCGTGCAGTTTGGAATCAAGACACGGTTGTGCCTTGGCGTGCCATTTTGTTGATGGTTTCGGTGGTCTTTCTGTTTGCCGGTTGGGTGGGTGCTTTGTGGCCTTATTACCATGTGCTTGGAACGGATCAGACTGGTAATGATGTGCTGTATCAGGCCTTGAAGTCGATCCGCACGGCGGTGGTTATAGGCTCTTTGGCCACCATCGCCACGCTGCCGCTGGCGATCGTGTTTGGTATTTTGGCCGGCTACTACAAGGGCAAAGTGGATGATGCCATTCAATACCTCTACACGGTGTTGTCGTCCATTCCATCGGTTTTGTTGATTTCTGCTTTTGTTCTGATGATTCAAGTTTTCATTGACAAAAATCCGCAATTGTTTGAAACCGGTCTTGAACGCGCTGATATTCGTTTGTTTCTGCTGGCAGCCATATTGGGCGTTACTGGGTGGGCTGGTTTGGCACGCTTGCTGCGCGCAGAAACGCTCAAGTTGGGTGAACTGGATTACGTACAAGCAGCGCGTGCCTTTGGCGTGTCAGATGCCGGCATCATGCGGCGGCACATTTTGCCCAATCTGACGCACATTGTGGTGATCGTGTCGGTGCTGGATTTTTCGGGTTTGGTGCTGTACGAGGCGGTGCTGTCTTACGTGGGTGTGGGGGTAGACCCAAGCACCAACAGTTTTGGCACCATGATCAATGGTGCGCGCAACGAGATGTCGCGCGACCCGGTGGTGTGGTGGAACCTGTTGGCTGCGTTTGCGTTCATGGTGTCACTGGTGTTGTCCATGACACTGTTTGCCAGCGCCGTGCGTGAAGCTTTTGATCCGCGAGCCCGAGCTTTCAGGGTCAAACGTAACAGACCCGCTGCCGCGGCCAAAAATCAAAATGGGTTGGCTGCATCAACAGCCACAGGGAATCAAAATGCTTGAGATCAACGCCCTGACAACCGAGCTCAATTCTGACAGCGGTTTGATCCGTGCGGTAGATGCCTTGACGCTCACGATCCGGCAAGGAGAGACCTTTGCGCTGGTGGGAGAGTCTGGCTGTGGCAAGTCCATGACGGCACTCTCTATCCTGCGCTTATTGCCCGACAGCGGCAGGGTGATGGCGGGCTCTGTGGACTTGGATGGCACCGACATCATGCAGGTGCCTGAGGCCCGTATGCGCGACTACCGCGGCCGCCGGATCAGCATTATTTTTCAGGAGCCCTCCACCAGTCTGAATCCTGTGATGACTGTGGGCCGTCAAATCACTGAGGTGATTGAGCGACACACCGCTGTGCGGGGTGAAGCGGCTTTGGCCAAGGCCGTGGATTGGCTCAAGCGTGTGGGTATTCCTGAGCCTGAGCGCCGTGTCAACGATTACCCATTTCAAATGTCGGGTGGACAAAAGCAACGGGTGATGATCGCCATTGCACTGGCAGCGGAGCCCGATGTGGTCATTGCCGACGAACCAACCACAGCACTGGATGTGACCATTCAGGCTCAGATTTTGGATTTGCTCAAAGAATTGCAGCAGTCTCAAAAAATGGCCATGTTGCTGATCACCCACGACCTGGCCATCGTGTCACAAATGGCGCAGCGGGTGGCCTTGATGTATGCCGGGCAGGTGGTTGAGGTGGCTGAGGCGGCTGAGTTTTTTGCACGCCCACTGCATCCCTATGCGGTCAACTTATTTGATGCGTTGCCAGATGAAAGCAAGCGGGGGCGTGAACTGGCGTCAATTGCAGGGTCGGTGCCAGCGTTGAATCAAACGTTTGTAGGCTGCAGATTTGCAGACCGTTGCGCCGACGCGATGGACAGGTGTCGCAGTCAAGTCCCTGAGCTTGGTGAATTTTCTTCAGCCCACACGGTGCGCTGTTTTCTTTATGACAGCACTTCGGTTGTGCACAAGCCAACCCACAGTCGTCAAGCTGACCAGCAGAGCGCAGCCGAATCGCTGGCCGGTGCAACCGTTTTAGAGGTGCGCGATTACAAGGTCTGGTTTCCTATCCGCAAGGGCCTGTTCCAACGCACGGTGGGGCATGTCAAAGCGGTAGATGGTGTTTCATTTTCGATTGCTGCTGGACGAACATTGGCGCTGGTGGGTGAGTCCGGTAGTGGCAAGACGACGGTTGGCAAGGCGTTGCTGCAGTTGTTGCGAGGCAAGGCACAAATCAGTGGTTCAGCCTTGCTTTCTGGGCAGCCTCTAGACCATCTCAATGGGTCTGATTTGCGCCAGGCACGACAGGCAGTCCAAATTGTGTTTCAGGATCCGTTTGCATCCCTGAATCCACGCATGCGTGTCAATGAAATTCTTGAGGAAGGCATCGCTTCACTGCACCCTGAGGTAACTCCTTTGGAGCGGCGTGAACGGGTGGCTGGGTTGCTTGAAAAAGTCGGCTTAACGCGTGGTGCGTTGGCACGTTACCCGCATGAATTCTCTGGCGGTCAACGTCAGCGTCTGGCAATTGCTCGAGCGCTTGCGGTTGAGCCCAAGCTGATCGTGGCGGACGAACCCACTTCTGCCTTGGATGTGTCTGTGCAGGCGCAGATACTCAACCTGCTAAAGCAGTTGCAGGGAGAGATGGGTGTGGCTTACCTCTTCATCACCCACAATTTTGGAGTGGTTGAGTACCTTGCGCACGACATTGCAGTGATGAAAAACGGGCAACTGCTTGAGACGGGTACTGCGCAGGCCATTTTGCACAAGCCACAACATGCGTACACCAAAGCCTTGCTGGCCGCGGTGCCGCGCCTGGTCAAGGCGGCATAGTTTTCCAGCGCACTGGCTCGTCCCCTTGACCCATTTTGGGCTTTAACTTGCGCCATGTTCAATCCAAACCATCCATTAAGCTGAAGTTTCGGCGTTCAAAAAACGATGTAAGTATTTGATTTACTTAGATAAATGGCTTTTAAACTGGTGAAATTGGTTGTCTTGCAAACGTCCAAAACCCAGAGTAAAAGCCATGGTGAATCATGACACAACCGCCTGCGCATTTCCAGCGCTGACCTCGGATTTTCTTCGCAACAGCGACCACCTGATTGACAACCTCTTTGCCGACTTGTGGAAACATGTCGGCATGAAGACGCTCTTGCAGCGCTGCGGCTTTCGCAAGCGCTCAGGCGTTGAGGTCAACGCGGTGCTGTATTGCCTGACGATGTGGGTCTGGTTGAAATCGAGTTCTGTGAGTCTGTTTGCCAGGGATTCACTGCGCACGTTTTGCGCCGCAGGCAAAGATGTTCTGTACGAGGCCATGAACCGCGAAGACTGGAACTGGCGTGCCCTGCATCTGCGCGTTGCCCGCAAAGCGTTGCATCAATTGGCTCAGCCCGGTGGTGCGCAAGCCTTTGTGCTCGATGACACCATCAAAATCCGCTCTGGTAAAAAAATGCCCGGCGTATCGAGCCACTTTGACCACACCACAGGGCGACATGTGATGGGTCAACAGGTGTTGACCTTGGGGCTGTCTTGGGCGCAGGGCTTTGTACCTGTTGACAGTGAGTTGTTCACCGGCAAAACCAATGTGAGGGACTTGGCCACACCCTTCAAAGACGGGCGCTCAATCGCCGCCGTTCGTCACCGCGCGGCAGTGAGCCAAACCAAGCCAGAGATGGCGCGTGCCATGATTGCCAGAGCCAGGCACGCCACTATGCTTGCTATGTCGCCTCTATCCATCTGACGGCGATACGGTTTTGCTTGCTGTTCATTGCCAAGCAGCAGCACGATGCCAGTGGCGTTGCGCAGATGAGGCAGGCCATCGTGGGTAATGCCACGCAGATCGATTTCGCCTCCAGACTGTGGGGTTGCTTTCGTGCGTTGATGGTGGATGCCATTGAGGAGACTAAACAACCACCAGCTGAAGCTGGTGGGTTTTGATTACGGACTGGAAGTCCTGATACGCGTCGCCTGAACGACGCGTCCTGTTACGGTTCCGCCTTGAAATTGTCGTTCGGGTTCGGCTCAAAATGGTGCTCCAAATAGTTCTTGCTCATCTCCTCTGTCATCTGCCCTACCGTGGCGCAGAAGTATCCTCTGGCTCAAAAATGTTGCCCCCAGTACCGCTTCTTCAGATGTGGAAACTCTTCAAACAGCCGACTCGATGTGTTCCCTTTGATCCGTCTCATGATCTCACTGGGTGCCATGTTCGGCGGCGCACTTACCAAAATGTGCACATGGTCTTTGCTCACCACCCCCTTCACTATCCTGACCTCAAACGTCATGCAGATTTGCCTTACCAGCTCCCTCACCCGCTCCGCTACTTCAGCTGTCAGCACCTTGTAGCGATACTTCGTCACCCATACAAAGTGATACTCAATCTGAAATACCGTATGACTTCCGTATCTGTAGTCCATTTCGCACCTCCAGCTCCCCTATTTTCCTAGCTGAAGCTGACCGGCTTGAAGCCGGTGGATTTAACCTTGTGATTGATATTAAAGCCGTCCTGGGTGACAAGGCGGATTTGGTGATGCAGACCATTGATCTACATGTGCAACGCTTTTTTGCACAAGCCCTGCAATTTGACCCCCTGCAGCTACGCTTGGAGGCCACATAAATCAAGGCTTCGCGCACGATTCGGCTGTCAAAATGAACGCCGAAACTTTAGTTATAATTAACAAAATAGATTGACATCCAAGTCAGCTCACTCATCGGGAGTTTTATGACAACAAATCTTTTTCTGATTTTTGGTGTAGTTTTTCTCACCAGCCTGGCGCTGGTGGGTACCAAAAACATCCACGGCCGCTACAGCATGGACTCCACTTTTGGCGTTCAAAAAATTCACACCCAAGACACACCGCGCATCGGCGGCATTGCCATTGCCATCGGGCTGCTGGTGGCATGGCTACTGGCCTCGCCGCCCGTGCGCGAACTGCTTGGCACGATGCTGCTGGCTGGCATACCAGCTTTTGCCTTTGGCCTGCTGGAAGACATTACCAAGAGTGTGAGCGTGCGCCAGCGCCTGCTGGCCACCATGGCCAGTGGCGTATTGGCCTGGTATCTGACCGGTGTGGCCATGCGTGACACCGGCTTGGCCCCCTTGGACTGGCTACTGCAAACAACCCCGCTGGCCGTGCTGTTTACCGCCTTTGCCGTGGGCGGCGTGGCCAACGCCATGAACATCATTGACGGCTTTAACGGCCTGGCCGCCGGAGCCACAACCATCATGCTGACGGCGATGGGGCTGATTGCGTTGAGCCTGGGTGATGCACCCCTGGCCAGCGTCTGTTTTTTGATTGCGGTCTGCGCCCTGGGCTTCAATTGTGTCAACTGGCCGCTGGGCAAGCTGTTTTTGGGTGATGGCGGTGCCTACTTGCTGGGCTTTTGTGTCGCCTGGATGGCTGTGCTGCTGCCCATGCGCCACGTCGAGATCCACGCATGGACTACGCTGCTGGTCTGTGCCTACCCGGTGCTGGAAGTGGCTTTCTCGGTCCTGCGCCGCAGACGCCGCGACGGCCACCATCCTGGCCAGCCAGACAAAGTGCATCTGCACCACCTGGTGCACCGGCGTGTGGTGTGCAAGCTGTTCCCGCACTTGAGCGCACCGCTGAAAAACAGCCTCACCAGCGTGTTTTGCTGGCCAATGATTGCCGTGTCGGCGGTCGTGGCGGTGGTATTTGCCCAAAATCCGCCCATCCTGGCCACCACCCTGGTGGGGTTCGCCATTGCCTACGCGGCAGTATATTCACGGCTGAGCCAGTTTCGCTGGTGCTTTAGTCCGGCCACGCTACAGTCGGCGCTTCTACAAAATCAAACCAACCCTCATTGATACACCCCCCAAAAAAATCTACGTAGTCCCTGCCGATACCGCCGCGGCAAATCAGCCGCGCAGCGCCTGCCAGCGACACCCCATGCGCAACGGCTATTTGCTTTATACCAACGTCCTGTCAGAGCTGATGCGAAGCCAGCCATGTGACGCGCACTGACGGGCGCGCCATGGTGTACCTTAACGGCAGCGTCAAAGCGTAAGGCGCATGCAAAATGGCAACCCCTGACAAAATGAAAAGTGTGCAAGCAAAAGCACCCAACACACTGCAAATTGAACTGGCCAGCGGCAAGCGCTATTGCGTATCACTGGCCGAGCCCATAGCCCAGATTGCCGGGTTTGCCGCGCTGCGTGACCCAGCCATGTTTGCCACCGCACAAGTGGTAGACCACGGCTGGGCTATTGAATGGGTCTGCGGCTTATCGATGGCCTCTGAGCGTCTGTATTAAATGGGTGAAGAGAAATTTGCACAAACAGCCTGGCCATGACCCGCATCATCAGCGACGAGAGTTTGCGCCGAGCTTTGAAAGCCTTGGCGTCGAGCATCTGCAAAAACTGCACAGATGATGAGCGCCTCAAGCGTCAAACCCAACTCGACAAGAGTACGGCATGGATGGATGCTGCACTGCGCGATAGCACCTATCACGCCCTGAGCATCGACTGGATACTGGCCTACTGAAGTCGGCCCTACGACACGCCATTCTTGTCGGCTGTGGGCGTTGTTTCACGTTAATCTGGCGCATGCCAAAGTTCCCTAGATCGGGGTGGTGGCAGATGGGACAGACCTTTCGGCGATTGGAAGCCTGTTGGCTCACTTTGCCAGCCGTGCGAAATTAAGCGCCATGACACTGTGGATGGTTTTGACCGAATCTGGGCGCAGGGGAAGCGTACTGGACAGCTCCAGAAGTAACTGCGGTGTGGCTTTGTCAAGAATGTCGTCGATGGCTTGCTCCGCGGCCGCCATGGGCAAGCCGGCTGCCTTGGCGGTCTGAAGCACATGCTTGCGTTCTGGTGCCAAGCCCTCTCCCGCCACATCCATGAAATGTTCACCCTTATAGCCGGGGCAATAGGTCAGGTCGTAGGGCGGCGCGAGTCGCCAGCTGCCATCGGCTTCAAGCAAAAAAGACAGGTTCTTGGCGTGGTCATCCCGGTTGTTCATAAGGATGTTGAAGACACATCGTTGTACGGCTTTTTTCAGCTCGCGCTGATCGTGGGTAAGCCGTCGTGTCACACGAAAGAAGTCTTCGTAGCTGACCGACGGCACCTGAAAATTGGCGTGCAAAAGCCCCGCCAGAGAATGCACATGAACGCGTTTCTCACCACGCCGGTCAAATCGCTTCGTCGCAAAAGCGGTGCGACCACCCGGTAATTCAAAGAACTGTGTCGCAGTCATTTCCAGACCGCATCGGTGCGCAACCTGGGCATACAGCTCTTCGACTGCCGAGCAATCTGGCGCATCATCGCTGCCAGGGAATTTGACCAGCCAGGCTTGCCCACCGGGCACGGCGTTGGATTGTGTGCTCATCTGGCCTGTGTCGGGGTTGAAATAGACCAAGGCTTTGGGTCGCGCCCCTGCGCTTGAGGCACCAGCGCGTGCCAATTCAGCCAAGACCTCATGGCTATCGTCAACCTGGACGGCTTGCACCGCTTGGGCGAGTTCCATCAAAGTCAAATCCCGGCTATCGGGAACATCGGGGAATGCGGGTACATAGGTGAGCGCCCCCATGGTATTGGCTCCAAGATAGGCCAGTCGGTCCAAGGTTGATGCCCGGTTCGGGTCAATGCCGCGTGCCTTCATGCGGCGATGCATCAGACGATAGCCCCAGCCGTCGGGCAAAGCGTCATAGATGAGCCCAGGCACATCGTGAAGCTGCGTGTAATCGGCCCTGCGATCCGGATAGGCCACAGCACGCAGTGGCAAACGAATGGGAGACAACTGCAGTCCGCGTTCAAGCGCCTGCGGCGTGTACTGAAAGAGCACATCCTGGCCATCATCGGCCAATGTGCCGAGGACAAAAGGCTCGCCCAAGCCCTGGTAGGTGACGGTCAGCTCCTTCACTTGGCCACCTTTCTTGACTTGGTATACGCACGTTGACGCGTGCGCACCGCTGCCCTTTGCCGCATGTCTTCGATGCTGAGTGGCTGGGTGACCAATACGTTTTCTAAGTCGGCTAGTGCATTCAAGGCTTCCAGAATCCGCACGAAGGTCTCCAAGGTACATCGACCCGTGCGCTCGAAGTTGCTCAGTGTTTTGGTTGAGATGCCCACACGAGCGGCCAGTTCTTCCACGCTCAGGTTCAGCTGCAACCGGCGTGAGCGAACCCGTTCGCCAACGGTGGCGCAAACCTCATCGGGTGTAGAAAGTGCTAAATCAACCATATTTCTACGTTTAGTGTCTAAAAAATAGTTACAAGTAGAACAATTCTACTTGAAATAAAATAAACGATCTGTTGACTCTTTCGACTATGGGTGAAGGACAAGTCTGCTAGAACGCCCACGCTTCAGCAAGTGCCTGGACTGACGCGCCGTTGGCAGCCAAGGGCTACTTGACCAAGTTGCTGGCCCACGCAGCGGTCAAAAGCTACATCGAGAGAAAAGAGTCAGCGATTTTGAGCCACCCGGAGCTGGTGGCCAACACCGTCAGCATGGAAGAGGCTGTGCAGCAGCAACAGGGTGAAACGCTGCCCATCGCGGTGGGGTAAATGCTGGATAGGACAGTTGTTAACGTAAAACAACGCCCACAGCTGACAAGAATGGCGTGTCGTAGGGCCGACTTCAGTCGGCCATGGCGGGTTGAAACCCGCCCTACGTAGGGCACGCATGTTTCATGCTTTGGGGTGACGTAGACAAGAATATGAACGCCAGCAAGCAAGGCTGGACAGGGTATTTGTGCTAGCGCAATTCCAGCAAGGCACCGGACAAGATGAAGGCATATGCCAAAGATCGCTTATGCACGCACCTGATTAACTGTCACAAGATCAAAGATCGTGGAACCGCCGCAAAGCGGTTTCCACGCAAGCGACTTTATGCAACTTATGGGTTTTATAAAGTTTCGATAACGGCTGGCTGGAAAAAGGCGCAAGCCTTGGTGAGAAGAACATCGGAAAGCCGTGTACGTTAGTAGCGCATACACGGTTTGATGAGGGAGGGCAGGTGAAAACCTGTCCTCTACTCTACCCTTTTTCTTTTCTCCTCTACCAAGTTGTCAACGGCAAAGCTGATCAGTTTGCACCGGTTACTTGAACCAAAGTTCCTTTACCTATCACAACACCACCCACGCTGACATCACCGTTGGCAGAAACAACAACAGGCACTTTGACTGGTGAGCTTGTTGTTCCACCCAATGTAAACGTCACATTACGATTAACAGTCGAGCCATTGGCTGCAGCATTGGTTGTGTCAGCACCCAGAGAGCACTCTGCTGTTGGA
>MNXW01000089.1 GCA_001871515.1 Comamonadaceae bacterium CG2_30_57_122 | reverse complement strand
GCCAATGTGCGTTATCGCAAAATCGAAGTATCGCAAGGTGCCGACGGTATTGTCACGAAAAATGGCTTTCCCGTTGGGGTGGCCCATCAGCCACAAACACGACTGGTTGACATACCAGTGACGGTCAGCCTCAGCTACAGGTTCTAGCCATTTACCGCACCAGTTGGTTCAACTGAATGATCGGCAGCAACACCGCCAGCACAATCAGCATCACCACCAGACCCATGGCCACAATCAGCAGCGGCTCCAGCAGCGTGGCCAGCTGCATGGCGCGGCGTTGCACTTCGGTGCTGAGTTGTTTGGCCGCGCGCTGCAGCATGGTGGGCAACTGGCCGGTTTGCTCGCCCAGGCGGGCGAACATGGCCAGCAAGGGCGGAAAGCGCTTCTTTTGCGCCAGCGCAGCGGCCAGCGGCGCGCCTTCGCGCACCAACACCAGCGCGTCTTGCGCATCACTGCGCATGGCGCGGTTAGACAGGGTCTCGGAGGCCGCTTGCAGTGCCTTGAGGATCGGCACGCCTGCGGCTGCCAGCATCGCCAGCGTGCTTGCAAAGCGCGCCGCGTTGTAGCTGCGTGACAAGCGTCCGAGGATTGGCAGGTTCAGCCACATGGCATCAAATTTTTGGCGAAATGAGTCTCTAGACCAAGCAATACGTGCGCCAGCAGCTCCTGATAAAATAGCAAGAAACAACAGCCAACCGTAGCTGCGTAGCCCATCACTCAAGCCAATCATGAGCACCGTCAGCAAAGGCAGCGCGCGCTTGCTGCTGGTAAACACGTGCGCCACCTGCGGCACCACGTAGGTCACCAAAAACAGCACGATCACCACCGCCACCAGCGACACGATGGCCGGGTACAACGCCGCGCCGATCAGCTTGGATTTGAGCGCCTGCTGCTCTTCCAGGTCGTCAGCCAGGCGCTCCAGCACCAGACCCAGATCACCGCTTTGCTCACCAGCACCAATTACTGCGACAAAAATGTCAGAAAACTCGCGCGGGTGTTGCGCCAGCGCCTTGGCAAACGGCGCACCGGCGTTGACCTCGGCGCGCAGCGTGGCCACCAGCTCACGCTCGGGCGGCTTTTCGGCTTCGTCGGACAGGCTGGCCAGAGCGCGCTCCAGCGGCAAACCCGATGACACCAGCCCGGCGAGCTGGCGCGTCCAGATGGAAAGCGCCGTGGCGCCGAAAACGCGTTGTCTGCGCCGGCCTGCGTTGCCGCTGTGGCTGGCGGCGTTGGCTTGCGCGCTGACCGGCTCGACCTTGAGCGGCACCAGCGCCTGAGATCGCAACTGGGCGCGCGCTGCCTTGGCGGAGTCGGCCTCCAGCACGCCTTTGCGGGTGTCGCCGGTGGCGCTTAGAGCTTCAAAGGAATAGACGGGCATGAAAATATAAAAGGTCGATCTATTCCAGCGACAACACCAGCCGCTTGCCCAAAAAGCTGGCGGCACGGTCGAGTTGTTTCAGGCTGGGCCAGTGGCGAGGGTCTTCAAGACGCTGCGCTGCTGCCCATGAGGTTTGCAGTGCTCGCGCCATAGCTGCCAATGGGCGTTCACCGCGCGCTTCGCGCAAGAGCATGGCAGACTGCACTACCACGGTGGGGCGAGCCAAAAATTCTCCGGCAGATGGTTCAGGCACAGACTGGTTATGTTCCAGGCGATAAGCCATGATGCCAGACAGCACTTCAGCCGCATTAAACGCCGCTTCTTCAAGCGTGTCACCTTCGGTGATGGCTTCCTCGAAGTCGACAAATTTAACCAGATAGCCACCAGAAGCTTGCGCAGTGACGGTGTACGGATAAGCCAGATTCATTTGAGTTTGACGCCAGTTTGACATTGAATCATGCGTGCACCTAATCCCGCGTGACGCGCAGCAGCTCTTCGCGCGAGGTGATGCCAGCGCGCACCAGCCGTTCGCCGTCTTCACGCATCAGCACCATGCCGGCAGCCTGGGCGGCAACGCGGACGTCGGCCTCGCTGGCTTTGGCGTGGATCTGGGCGCGGATGGCGTCGTTGGTGACCATCAATTCAAAGACACCACTGCGGCCTTGGTAGCCGCTGTGGCCGCACAGGTCGCAGCCAACCGGGTGGTATTCGGATTTGCTGGGGAAATTGGTGTCAGAGCCCGAGTTTCTCTTCGCGAAATCGGGATCTGACCCCAATTTGTCAACCGGCTGGCAGCACTTTGGGCACAGCTTGCGCACCAGCCGCTGGGCCAGCACGCCCAACAGTGAACTGCTCAGCAAGAATGGCTCGACACCCATGTCGGTCAGGCGCGTCACCGCGCTGGCGGCGTCGTTGGTGTGCAGCGTGGCCAGTACCAAGTGGCCGGTGAGTGAGGCCTGAATGGCGATCTGCGCGGTCTCGAAGTCGCGGATTTCACCGATCATGATGATGTCGGGGTCTTGCCGCAGGATGGCGCGCAAGGCCTTGGCAAAGTCGAGCTCTATTTTGGGGTTGACCTGCGTCTGGCCGACACCCGCCAGCTCGTATTCGATCGGGTCTTCCACCGTCATGATGTTGTTGTGCGCCGCGTCCAGGCGGCTCAAGGCGGCGTACAGCGTGGTGGTTTTGCCCGACCCAGTGGGGCCGGTGACCAGCACAATGCCGTGCGGTTGGGCTATCAGGCGCTCAAATTGTTGTAGCACTTCGCCCTGCATTCCCAAGGCTTCCAGGCTTAAACGGCCTTCAGATTTGTCGAGCAGGCGCAGCACCGCGCGCTCGCCATGGGCGCTGGGAATAGTGCTCACCCGAACGTCCACCGCGCGCGTGCCAATGCGCAAACTGATGCGGCCGTCTTGCGGCAGGCGGCGCTCGGCAATGTCGAGTTCGGCCATGATTTTCAGTCGGCTGATCAGCGCCGCATGCAAGGCGCGGTTGGGTTGCACCACTTCGCGCAGCGTGCCGTCAACGCGGAAACGCACGCTGGAATGGCGCTCGTAGGGCTCAATGTGAATGTCGCTGGCACCGTCGCGCGCGGCTTGCGTCAAGAGCGCGTTGAGCATGCGGATGATGGGTGCGTCGTCGGCCGTTTCCAGCAGGTCTTCAATGGCCGGCAGGTCTTGCATCATGCGGCTCAGGTCGGCATCGCTTTCGACCTCGCTGACCACCGCGGCGGCGCTGGATTCGCCCTGGGCATAAGCCATGCTAATGCGCTGAACCAGGCTGCTAGCGGGTTGCAGTTGTATCTGGCTGGTGGGGAATTTGCGTAATACCTCACTCAAAGCCGCGCCATTTGAATGCGGGTGCGCCAGCAGAGTCCAATGGTCAGCATCTTCTTCCAGCAGCAGCTGATGCGTGCGTGCAAAGGCGTAAGGCAAGGGGTATCGCATGGTGACTATCCGCTGGCCTCTCAATGTTCTGTGGTGATCAAGGGGGATACCAACGGCGCTGGCACGGCGCTGGCGCTGGCCGCTGGTTTGGAGGCGGGCGCTGGCGGCAAAGTAGGTGAGTCGTTGATTGGCACCAAGTTGTTGGGCACAGGCTGATTGGCCAGCAGGCCAGCGCTCATCAAGTCGTAACGATCCAGCGACAAACGGTCAGAGTCGCGCGCGTCACGCACCACCACCGGCCGCAAAAACACCATCAGGTTGGTTTTCTTGCGCGTGCGCGCTTCGCTCTTGAACAGGTTGCCAAACAAAGGCACGTCGCCCAGGCCGGGCACCTTTTCGGCATTGCCCGAGTATTCGTCTTGCAGCAGGCCACCCAGCACCACGATGTTGCCGTCTTCAACCAACACGTTGGATTCGATCGTGCGTTTGTTGGTGGTGGGACCATTGACCGCATTCACTGTGGACGCCAGCACGCTGGAGACCTCCTGGTAAATGGCCAGCTTGACAGTGCCGTTTTCACTGATTTGCGGCTTGACCTTGAGCGTCAGGCCCACGTCCTTGCGTTCGATGGTCTGAAACGGGTTGACCGTGCCGTTGGTGTTGCTGCCGGTATTGGTGAACTGACCGGTGACAAAAGGCACTTGCTGACCAATGACGATCTTGGCTTCTTCGTTGTCCAGCGTCAGCAAATTCGGTGTGGACAACACGTTGCCGCTGCCTGAGTCTTCCAGAAATCGCGCCAGAAAACCCAGCACATAGACCCCGTTGGTGCGCCGTGCAGCACCAATGTTCAAGCCTCTTGCGGGAGAAACTACGCCATTGGCCCCGGCAGTAGCCAGGTTGATGATGTTCTTGCCACCGGCACCAAAATTGCTGCCCAGCAGGCCAATGATGCCGTCGCCCGCCTGACCCAGAGCACCCTGCCACTGGATGCCAAACTCTGCCGCCTTGTCAACGCTGACCTCGGCAATCAGACTCTCGACAAACACCTGGGCACGGCGCGCATCAAGCCTGTCGATCACTGCGCGCAGCTGGCGGTATTGCGGCTCAGGCGCGGTGATGATGAGTGAATTGGTGGCCGGATCAGCCTGGATTTGGCCACCGGTGGTGTTGCTCGCGACAGCCGCACCCGCTGCAGCGACGGGCGCAGGACTGGTGGCCACGTTGCCGCTGACCGCCGCGCGCAAGGTGACTGCCAGTTTGGTGGCATCGGCATTTTTCAGGTACACCACATGGATGTTGCCGGCTGCACCGTTGCTGCTGCCGGTCTCAGGCTGATCGAGTTTTTGAATCAGGGCGCGCGCCAGTGACAGCTGGGCACCGTTGGCGGCGCGCAGAATCAGCGCATTGGTTCGCGGTTCAGCCACCAGCGTGGTCTTGAACGCAGCATCGGCCGCACCCGCTGGTGCCGCCGTGTTGCTGACACCAATGAGCCTGAGCACCAAGGAGGCCAGGTCAGAAGCAATAGCGTGCTGCACCGGGATCACCTCAACATCGGTCGCGTTGGCCACATCCAGCGCGGCGATGATGCTGGCCAGACGACGCAGGTTGTCGCCATAGTCAGTGATCACCAGCGAGTTGCTGCCGGGGTTGGCGTTGATGGTGTTGTTGGGGCTGATCAAAGGGCGCAGCACCGGCACCAGGTTGTTGGCCGACTCAAAATTGAGCTTGAAGATTTGCGTGGCGATCTGGTTGCCACCTGGCAGGTGGGCCGATGCCCCGTCCTGCACCGTGACCCCGGCGCTTTGCAGCTTGGCATCGGCCTCTGGCACCACCTTGTACAGCCCGCCGGACTCCACCAGGGTGTAGCCCTGCAGGCGCAGCGCGGCCACAAACTGGCCCAACGCTGCAGCACGACTGACCGGCTTGTCTGCCACCAGCGTCAGCGTGCCCTTGACACGTGGGTCCACCACCACGTTGCGCCCGGTGATGCTGGCAAAGGTGCGCGCCACGGCTTCAATTTCGGCTCCCTGGAAGTTCAGCGTGACCGCCTCAGAGGCTTTCACCTGGCCGCTTGATTGTGCCACAGCTTGCAAAGAAAAAAGGCCTGCAGCCCCCGCTATCATTGCGCAAACAGCTATTGAAATAATAGTGTTTTTAAAAGGTATAAAAAAATGACGTTGCATATGCTGACCCCAAGGCTTAACCAAACTGGATGATGGAGCGCGCACCGTTGCGCCGCCCGATGATGTTCAATAAATTCGACAGCGCCGCCTGGTGCTGTGGACTGCTGCTGGCCTCACCAGCAAAACGCAGCTTGCCGCCAACCCACGTGCCACGACCCGAGAGCTGCAACGGCCCTTGCAAAGTGACCAACGACAACTCGGGCACCGCACCACCGGTCAAGGTCAGGCGGTAGCTGCCCATGGGGCGCAGGGTAGACAGGCGCGAGGCCAGGTCTTGCGCGTCAAGCTGGGCCTGGCCCGCCAGCTGCAGTCGCCCGGCAGCCCAGGTGAGCGTGAGCCCCTGGGTGGACAGCGCCAGCTGGCCTTCAGGGGCCAGCGTGTTGAACGGTGTGCCCAGGCCGGAAAGCAGCTGCGCCGACCAGGTTGATGGCGTATCTGACACCTGCAACTGTGCGCCAGCCCAACGCGGCAGCAGCAGCAAATGCCAAGGCTGCGTCAGGCAGCAACTGGTCTGCAGTTGCAACGTCATACCACCCACACCGGGCTGCAGCGCCCAGAACAGCCGCGACGGCAAACGGGCTACCGCATCACTGCCCGCACCACCTGTCAGCGAGAGTTGTGCCGACCCCGACCAAAGCGTGCCACGTGCGTCCTCCAGCAGCACCTGGCTGTGGCTGGCCTGGCGTACGGCACTGGCCAGCCAGCGTGCCGGGGCAAACACCAGCAGACTCAACAACAGCCCCAGCAGCACACCACCCAGCGCCCAGCCCCAGGGTGTCTGCACGCTGGCGGCTGAACGCAGCCGCGACGGGCTGGCGTGCTGGAACGCTGAGAAGCGGTGTGAGGCCGTTAAAAAAGTCACAGCAGCGGTCTTGAGTGGTATCACTGGGGCAAGGGCAGCACCAGCGTGCCGTCCCAGTTGCCCGCCAGATTGCGCGTGAGGTGTGCTTCTGAGGGCACCAGATGCGTATTTTGCCGCGCAGCGGCCAGCCACTGAGCCAACGCCTCAGGAGCCACCCCTTTGAGGGTAACGATGGCGCGCTCCATTTGCAGCACCAGCTGCGCGCTGCTGCCCAGGGATTGCACCGAAGCTTCGAGGGCGCGGCGAGCCTCAACCGGGTTGATCACCGGCTGGGCGCGCAGGGCTTGCACCTGGGCTTGCAACTGCAGCATCTGCCGCATCTGGGCATCCAGCGCAAGGTGTTGCTGCGGCGCGGTTTTAAGCACCGCCAAGGCCGGAGCCAACGCCAGCCACCACCCCAGCGCCAGCGCCACAACCCCCAGGGCGAGCAACAACAAACGCTGCTCACGCCGCGAGACGCTGCGCCAACGCTGCTGCACATCAGTCCAGGCGCTCATGGTTGCACCCCGACAGACAGCAGCCACTGGTCGCCCTGCGCGCTGGCACGCAAGCCCGCAGCCTTGAGCTGGGCTGTTAGTGCGGCGGTATCGGCCACTGCAGGGCCTTTTAAACGCACTTCATTTGCTATATATTCAATAGCTATAGCCACATATTCTTTCTGGGCTACAGCCGCAAATGCAGCCAAAATATTTTCCATATCCATGTCCGTGCCCGACGCCGTGCCACTGGCACGCTGCAAGGCAGCCACCTCACGCGCCATCTGCAACGGTGCGTCGACCACCACCGGTACTTTGGGGAAAGTCTGCAGCAGTACCGTGCGCAGCGCTGCCCGCTGGGCGTTCAAGGCTGCCTGCTCGCGCCAAGCCCAGGCATTGAGCCCCACCAGGTTAACCAGCACCAGCGCCAACACGCTCAGGCGCGCCGCGCGCCACTGCGGCGCATGCCAACCACTGGCCAGCGCCTGGGTCACGCGGGCCCAACGTCGGTCACGGCTGGCGTGCGCCAGGTCAAACTGAGCCATATCCCAGGGCGACTGGGCAGCCTGCAACAGCCGTTCAGCGCGCGCTTGCAACGCCACAGGCCGTTTGAAAGCCGCTTCGGCCAGCGCCGCCACAGCCGGTTCGGCCAGCAACAAGGGGAAAGTCTGTCCTGCCATGCTGTCGTCTTCAGACGCTTTCAGCAAAGTCATCGCCGAGGCGTTCAACGCGCACACCAGCAGATTTGCAGGCTCCTCAGCCGCACTGGCCGTGTCCGCGTGCTGCGACCCAGAGGCAGCAGGCCGGCGTTGCAGGCCTGCAACCCACGGGTGGTCGGCATCGCCGCTGACCAGCACCGTGTCGGCCAGCGCTTGCGGTGTGAGCTCGGGCACGATACGCCCCACGGCCTGCCCGGCTTGCGCCAAGGCGTTCAAAGATGACTTGAGCCAGGTGCGGTCGCAGGCGGCCACCCACACCAGCGTCTCAGAGACCGCTTGCGGCTGCAACGCCAGGTGCAGTTGCGCCGGGTCGTCCAACAACTGGTCTTCCAGCACACCGTCGAGAATGCTGCGTAGCCGGGTATTGCCGCGCTCTGATGCCCAGCCGCGCGGCACACTGCCCGCAGGCAGCTTGACCTGATGCCAAGACAAGGCTTGCGCCGGAACCAACGCCACCACCTCACCGCGCGCCGTGGGCAACAAGGCCAGCGGCACGCAGGCATGAGCACTGACGGACAGGCCATCGTCACTGCTGAGTACATACTCAAACAGCGCCGCATCAGTGCCGGGCAGGGGTAAGGTAATGGTCAATGAGGTCATATTGCAACGGGTGATTCATTGTAGGGGCGACGACGCCGTGTTCAGCAGCTCGCGCTGGCGGCGCAATACCTTCACCTGCAAGCCATCTCGCTGCACCTCTGAGCGTTCTTGCAAGGTGGTTTGACCTACCCGCAATTGCCCGGTGATGCTGAAAAAGCGCGTGTTCACCGCGTGCTGAGCGGAGTCGAGTTGCAGATTCGGCTTGGCCAGGCGCTGCAGGGCATCGGCCAGGGTGTCAAAGGGCTTGGTGGCACGCGACTGCACCAGCTGACGCGCTTGCGCCAGTTCCAGCCCGGCCACACTGGCCAGCAACACCTCAGCCGAAGCGGTATTGAGGTTGACCGGCGTGCGCTGCGGCAACAGCGTCACAAAGGGTGTGATGGCTTGAAGTGTGCCCGTCGAGAGCCCCAGCCAGGCCAGATCAGCCACGGTTTGAGGCATTAGCCGTGCGTGGGTATCGGCCTTGCCCGGCGCCGCAGCGTGGCTTGCCGCAACACTGGCCAGCAGCAGCTGCCGGGTCATGCCGGTCAATTCGGTGTCGGGCAAATTCAGGTGCTTGAACAACCGGACCCAGGCCGCGTGGCTGGCCTCGTGCAGCTTGCCTTGGTCGATCAAATTAGTCACATTCAGGCGCGCCTGCAGGTCTTCGATGTGCCCCGCCAGAAAAGCTTCCTGGTCGGGATCAGTGTCATCTGACACCAGCGCCTGACCGCGCTCGGCGGCCAAAAAGCTCGACAGGCGCGCCGAAGCCAGGGGCACCGCCCAGGGTTCGGCCAAGTGGTCTGCGCCGCCTTGACGGGCATCTTCACGCAAAATCAGCCGCGCCCAGTCGAGCGCGCCGGTGAGTATCCAGGCCGACTGCACCCTGGTGCGCTGAGCGGCTTCAAGCTCGACACCGCGCCACTGTTGCCACAGCATGGCCGAGGCCAGCGTGGCCACCAGCACCACGGTCAGCATGGCCATCAAGAGCGCCGCTCCGCGTTGTGCTTGCCGCTTCATTGGCCACCGCCCAGCACCGGGCGCACCCAATCGCGCGTGATCGTGCCGCTGAGGGCCTGCCCTTGGGCCAGTGTCAACACCAGACGAACCCCATCCGGGGTCTGGCTGGCCGTGTTGGACGTGGGCGCTACCGGGCCGTTTGCGGCCGCCCCGGTGCTGGAGAGCGGATTGCTCCAGGCGTTACCCCGGTAATAAAAAATCTGCCAGCTGTCCAGCGCCACCGTGCGCACTTCACGCTGCCGATCCGCATCGCTGGGGGTTTGTGCCCAAGCCTGGGCTTTTTGCCAGGCCAACTCCAACTCGCTACGGTTGCGCAGCGCCGGAGATTGCCAGCGCAACCACTGCCCCACCCCGTGGTCACTGCGCCGCGACCAGGCCACCACGCGCAAACCTTCGTCACGGCCTCCACTGCTGTGGCGCAGAAGGCGCAGGGCACGACCATCCCAGTCCAGGTTGGGCAAGTTGGGCTGCTCGGCCAGTGCGTCCAGGTCGGCGCCCCACTGCCCCAGCGTGGCCTGCAAGGCCAGCACCTCGTCACTGCGCTGTTGCAGCTGAATTTGGGCACGGCTGACGCCGTCTAGCCCACGCCAGCTCAGCACCGCCATCAACGCCATCACACTGATGGCCACCAACAGCTCAATCAGGGTAAAGCCACGCGCCACAGTGCGCCCTGTGCAGTGCGCCATCAGTAGCGCCCCACCACCGTGCTGACGCGCCAGATCGGCACCTCAGCGTCCCGCACTTGGGCGTCGACCCGGCGAAAATTCGGGTTGGGTGTCGGGCGCACGGTCAGTGCCACTGTCAGGATGCGCCCGGCTTGGGTGCAGTCGCTTGTGCTGTCGCCCACACCGGGCAGTTGGCGCGCCAGGCGCACGCTGACCAGCGCATTTTCTGCACACAACTGAGCCAGCAGCATGTCGGATTGACGTTGTGCATGGCGCGTCAACGCACCGGTGGCCTGCAGCCCGGCCATCAGGGCAATCGCCACCATGCTCAGCGCCACCAGCACCTCAATCAAGGTAAAACCATGCGTCTTTTGCCGCTGGCCAGCCCGACCCGAATCGAATGCACACGGGGTAACGAAGCTGCTCATGGCTCAACCTGCACGGCAAATGGTCGCACCCCGTCCGTGGCCAAATACACCCTGTTCCCAGGCTGGCTACGCGAAGCCAGCGTGACACTTTGCGGCTCGATGATCGGCTCTGGCCCCAGCAACAGAGCTGTGGAGGATGCACTGTTGGTGGTGTTGCGCGGCACGTCCACGCTGGCCTGGGTGTCGGCATCGAGCCAGTTTGTCGGCAGCTCGGCAGCGGAACCGGCTTCGGCCTGGGCTGCCAGTCCGTCAAAACGAAACCCTTGCTCGGTGGCTTGCCAGCGCACCGGCACACCCGTGAGTTGCGACTGGGCTCTGGCCGATTCCAGCAACGCCGACAAGCGCAGGGCTTCACGCTCCAACTGGCTTTGCGTGCCATCGCGCATGGCAAACCCTACCCCCGCAGAGGCCATGGCAATGATCGCCAGCACCACCAACAGCTCTAGCAAAGTAAATCCTGCCGCCCTGGTCGCACCGCTGCCGCGCAGACCCTGCCAACCTGCCAGGCGGGCGCTGCGATAAAACATCAGGGCTGCCAGCTGCCCACGTCGGCGTTCTTGCCTTCGCCACCGGGCTGGCCATCGGCCCCGTAGGACATGACATCCACATCACCCTTGATGCCAGGATTCAGGTACACATAGGGCGTGCCCCAAGGGTCTTTGGGCAACTGGTCGAGGTAGTTCTTCCAGTTGTTGGGCACGGGCGCAGTAGCTGGCTTGGTCAGCAGCGCCTGCAAGCCCTGCTCAGCCGTGGGGTAACGCAGGTTGTCAAGTTTGTAAAGCTTCAAGGCCTGCATCAGGTTGGTGACATCGGTTTTGGCTGCCGTCACCCGCGCATCGTCGGCGCGATCGAGCACATTAGGCACGATCAACGCCGCTAGCACGCCAATGATCAGCAGCACTACCATCAGTTCGATCAATGTGAAGCCGCGCTGGATGCGCGCCATGGCAAAGGCAAAGCTGTTTTTCATATGCAAACAAGGTGAAGTTGACGAAACAACTTGCGATGATAATCGCGCCCATGCAGAGCTTACGCATTAATTCTTCCTTCCAATCCTGGTGGACACGCCTGGTCACTTTTTCATTGGCCACCCTGGCAGCAGCCAGCGTTGGTTACTGGGTGCTGAAGTGGCCAACACCAGCCAGCCCGATGCGCGCGGCACTGCCAGGGCCCACCGCGCCCGCAGTCGACAGCGCCAAAGTGGCTCAATTGCTGGGAGCCAGCTCCGCCAGCGCCACCCTGACCCCCAATCCATCATCTAAATATAAATTGCTGGGGGTGATAGCAAGCGGCAGCAAAACCGGCAGCGCCCTGATCAGTATTGACGACCTTCCCGCCAGACCTTACCGGGTCGGTGAACGCCTGGCAGATGACCTGCTGCTGCAGGCCGTGCAAATCCACAGCGTCACGCTGGCGGTCGATATGCTAGGCGCGGGTTCGATCACACTGGCGTTGCCGCCGCTGCCAGGCGCAATCACCCCATGAGCCCCAAACCCCGCTACCAATTCCATGTGCAGGTGAAACCGCGCTACCTGGCAAAGCAGTCAGACCCGGCGCAAGGCCTTTATTTTTTTGCTTACACCATCACCATCCACAACACCGGCAGCATCGCGGCGCAGCTGATTTCTCGCAGCTGGAGCGTCAATGATGCCAATGGGCGTAACGAAAAAATAAAAGGCCTGGGCGTGGTCGGCCAGCAGCCCTTTTTGCAGCCCGATGAAAGCTTTGAATACACCAGCAGCACGCGCCTGCGCACCCCAACCGGCACCATGCACGGCAGTTATTTCTGCGTCGCCGAAGACGGTGAAAAATTTGATGTGGATGTGCCCATGTTTGTGCTGGATGCCCTGAGCGAAAGCGGTGGTGAGCGCACCCTGCACTGATGCCATGCCCCAAGCCGTTGACCTCTGCGAACTGCTCGACGAACTCCGCGCCCATTCTGGCCTGGTGCAGCGCCACCTGTGGCTGATCCGTATCGTCGGCTGGCTTCGCGGCAGCGCCAATTCGATCCCTGCTTCCCACGCGCGCCTGACGCTGCTACTTGATGCCCTGCAACAACGCCCGCAAACACGTGCCCATTTGCAAAAAGGCTGGCAGGCGCTGCTGGAAACCGTGGATGCCACCGCCCTGTTGGCCGACTACGGCTTTGCCTCGCGCAGTGCCTTTGTCAGCGAACTGGCCGAACGCCTGCGCCTGAAAATACTGCCCAGCACCCCCGAAACCACCGATGCCGCGACCTTGTTCGCTCTGGTGTTCAATGACCCATTTGACGCACGCTGGATCGGCGCGCTCGACAGCGCCCTGCTGCAGCGCTTGGCCGACCTGATGCATACCGCCCCCACGCCTGCGCAGGTTGAGCGCCAGGGGCTACCCACGCGCTGGCAGGCATCGCTGGTGGAGGCTGTCAACTTTTGCACCAGCCAGATTCGCGCTACCGGTTTTTCACCGGAACTGCGCCTGCGCATGAGCGCGCCAGCGCGCGATTCAGGGCCGTTTCACGCGCTGAGCATGCAACAGGAAGCACTGGCGGCTGCCTGGCTGGAAAGCCCCAATCTGCCCAACGCCGACTGTCAGCGCGCGCTGCGCCACTTTCACAACCAGCTTGACGATTGCCGCCACGCAGCGGCCTCGGTCTACACCCACCTGGAGGCCTACGGCATCTCGGTCAACCTGGTGTTTCAGTTGCGCCAGCTGCGTGAGCGCGTGCTGCGCATCCGTGCCTTGCTCGACTGCCTGTTTTCCACCACACCGCACCAGCACACGGCGCAGTTGATCGCCCACCTGATCACGGTCGGTCACCAGCGTCTGAGCATCCGCGCGCTGATAGCCGCCAACTCGTCCATGCTGGCGGCCAAGGTGGCCGAGCGCAGTTCGGAGACCGGCGAACACTACATCACCCGCACCCGCGCCGAGTACCGGCAGATGCTGCGCGATGCCGCTGGCGGTGGAGCGGTCATATCCATCACCACACTCTTGAAATTTGTGCTGCTGTCAGCGGGCTTGTCGGCATTCTGGAGCGGCTTTTTTTCTGGCATGAACTACGCCCTGAGCTTTGTGCTGATCCAGCTCTTGCACTGGACGGTGGCCACCAAGCAGCCCGCCATGACCGCACCGGCCATGGCCGCCAAACTAAAGGACTTGAGCCACCCCAACGCCGTTGAGCGCTTTGTCGACGAAGTGGCGCACCTGGTGCGTTCGCAAGTGGCCGCTATTTGTGGCAATCTGGCCTTGGTGGCACCGGCTGTGCTATTGATCAGCACCGCAATGTGGTTTGGCGTGGGCCGCCCGATGATCGATGCCGCATCGGCCGAGCACGTACTGCACGAACTGACCTTGCTTGGCCCGACTGCGCTGTTTGCCGCCTTCACCGGCATCCTGCTGTTTGCCAGCAGCATCATCGCCGGCTGGGTCGAAAACTGGTTTGTGTTGCAGCGGCTGGATTCAGCGCTGCGCTACAACCCCAAGATCACAGCGCGCCTGGGCTACGCACGCGCAGACCGTTGGGCCAGCTTCATGCGCCGCAACATCTCTGGTCTGGCATCCAACATCTCGTTGGGACTGATGCTGGGTTTGGTGCCCGCGTTTGCGGCGTTTTTTGGGCTGGGGCTGGAGGTGCGCCACGTGACCTTGTCTACCGGCATGCTCGCCGCCGCTGCGGCCAGTCTGCGCCTGGACATTTTTTACCAGTCAGCGTTCTGGTGGTGCGTGGCAGGCATTGCGCTGACCGGTCTGCTCAACGTAGGGGTGAGTTTTTACTTTGCCTTCCAGTTGGCGCTGCGTGCGCACAACGTCGGTGGCGTGCAGCGCAGCACCATTTACGCCGCGCTGCGTCAGCGCCTGCGCACGCAACTAAGCAGTTTTTTCTGGCCTGCCCCAACGCCTGAACCCGCAGCTGCCGTCAACCACACAAAACCAACCCAAGACGACACCCCCGATGGGCGAGTTTGATGTCATTGCACGTTACTTTGCTCGCCCTGCGCGCCACGCTGCTCTGGGTATTGGAGACGACTGCGCCCTGCTACAACCCAGCCCTGGCACACAACTGGCAATATCGACAGACATGCTGGTGCAGGGCCGCCACTTCTTTGCCGATGTCGACCCACGCACCCTGGGCCATAAAGCGCTGGCAGTGAACCTGAGCGACCTGGCCGCCTGCGGCGCCAAACCGTTGGCCTTCACGCTGGCTTTATCACTGCCAAATATCAACCAGGCTTGGCTGGCTGCGTTCGCAGACGGCCTTTTCGTCCTGGCCGACGCGCACGGCTGTGATCTGATCGGTGGCGACACCACGGGCGGGCCGCTGAACATCTGCATCACCGTGTTTGGCGAAGTGCCGGTGGTGGATGGCAAATCTCAGGCGTTGCTGCGCTCGGGTGCGCAGCCGGGCGACGACCTGTATGTGAGTGGCACGGTAGGTGATGCACGGCTGGCACTGGAGGGCTTGCGCGGCCAATTGAGCCTGCCAGCCGCAGTGCTGGCTGCCGCACGGGTACGGCTGGAAACCCCAACCCCGCGCGTGGCGCTGGGTCTGGCGCTGCGCGGTGTGGCCACGGCGGCCATTGATGTCAGCGACGGATTGCTGGGCGACCTCGCTCACCTTCTGGAACGCTCTCGCACAGGAGCCACCGTACAGGCCGACAATGCTATTGAATCAATAGCTGCATACACAGCATATACAAGGGCTACAAGCCAGTTTGTTATAAATTTATCAAAAGACCAGTGGCGCACCTTGGCGCTGGCTGGCGGCGACGATTACGAGCTGCTGTTCACCGCCCCACCGGCCCAGCGTGCGGCGGTCGAGGCGGCGGCGCTGGCAGCGCAAACCCCGGTGCGCCGCATCGGCCAGATCAAGCGCGAACCGGGTTTGACGCTGGTGGATGCACAAGGACAGACGCTGCCCAACCACTACCAGTCGTTTGACCACTTTGCCTGAGGCCAGACACCTGAGGGGTGCGCTATTTCAGTGTTTGGGTCGGCTTATTCCATTTCTAAATCATTTGCATCTAGGCGCAAAACCGCAGACAGTGCAAATGCATGGCAAGGTGAAGCAACAACGACACGGATGATTTAACGTGAAACAACGCCCACAGCCGACAAGAATGGCGTGTCGTAGGGCCGACTTCAGTCGGCCATGGCGGGTTGAAACCCGCCCTACGCAGGGCCCGCGTGTTTAATGCTTTGGGGTGTCCTTGTGGAACATGAACATGAACATGAACATGAACATGAACATGAACAT
>MNXW01000213.1:41321-42387 GCA_001871515.1 Comamonadaceae bacterium CG2_30_57_122 | reverse complement strand
ACGGCGCGCCGCGCCAGCACAGCAGCATCAGCCAGTTGATCTGGAATATTTCAGAAACTATCGCCCAGCTCTCTGCAGCCTGGACGCTGCAACCCGGCGACCTGATCTACACCGGCACGCCCGCAGGGGTGGGCGCGGTGCTGCGTGGCGACCTGCTGCGCGGCAGCATCAGCGGCTTGACGGACATTGAACTCAAAGTGAGCTAAAGCCTATGCACCGCCCGCCCATCAAACACTGCAAAAACTGTGGCAGCGCCGTGGTCTACCGCCTGCCCGACGATGGCGACACCAAACCACGCGCCGTCTGCCCAAGTTGCCACACCGTGCACTATGAGAACCCGCTCAACGTGGTGGGCACCATCCCGGTGTGGGGCGATCAGGTGCTGCTGTGCAAGCGCGCCATCGAGCCACGCCTGGGCAAATGGACACTGCCCGCAGGTTTCATGGAACTCAACGAAACGGTGAGCCAAGGCGCGGCGCGCGAAACGGTGGAAGAGGCCGGGGCGCAGTTTGAAATGGGCGATTTTTTCTCTTTGGTGAACATCCCCCGCGTGGGTCAAGTGCATTTGTTTTACCGTGCCCAGCTGCTCAGCGACCAGTTTGATCCCGGTTTTGAAACGCTGGAGGCACGGCTGTTTTCAGAGGCTGACATCCCTTGGGACGAGATCGCTTTTAAAACCGTGGGCGAGACCCTGAAACGCTTTTTTGCCGACCGCCGCGCGGGCCGCTATGGGATTCATGTCTTTGACATCGCCTGAGCTGCAGGCCCAGCTAGAGTTCTGGTTTTACCGCGTGGGCGGCTATTTGCTCTTGAACGTGATGGACGAACCGGCCTGGCTGGCGTTGATGTTTTGCTGATGTTTTGCTGATGTTTTGCTGATGTTTTATAAGCGTTTTAGGCCTCTAGCCCTTATAGAATAAGCGCAAGCAGCTATTCTTTTTGAATCATTTTTAACAATCCATGCTGCCTTGCTACTTGCTGCTTGACCTGGAAACCACCGGCGGCAACCCGGTGCACGACCGCATCACCGAAATAGCGGCGGTGCGTGTGGAAGGCGGCGTGGAGG
>MNXW01000213.1:0-41312 GCA_001871515.1 Comamonadaceae bacterium CG2_30_57_122 | reverse complement strand
GGAGGTGGCGCGCTGGAGCACGCTGGTGAACCCGGGTGTGAGCATCAGTGGTTTCATTGAACGACTCACCGGCATCAGCAACGCCATGGTGGCCAGCGCCCCGCCATTTGCTGAGGTGGCCGGGCAACTGCTGGCACTGCTGGACGGCGCGGTGCTGGTGGCGCACAACGTGCGCTTTGACCACGGGTTTTTGCTCCATGAATTCGCCCGCACCGACGTGCCGCTGCGCACCAAAACCTTGTGCACCGTGCGCCTGTCGCGCCTGCTGTACCCGCAGTTCAAAAGCCATGGGCTCGATGCCATCATGCAGCGCCATGGCTTGGTCACCCAGGCCAGGCACCGCGCCATGGGCGACGTAGACCTGATGCAGCAGTGGCTGCAACTGGCGCAAACCGAGTTGGGTGCAGAGGCTGTGCAGTGCCAGGCGCAGCGCTTGTTGCAAGGCAGTGCCGCGCTGCCACCGCAGCTCGACACGAATGTGGCCGATATTCCCGATGCACCGGGCGTTTACCTGTTTTATGGCGAGGGGGCGCTGCCGCTGTACATCGGCAAAAGCGTCAAGATGCGCAGCCGGGTCATGTCCCACTTTCAGGCCGCAGCACGCAACCCGCGCGAGCTGCGCATTGCCCAAGAAATTCGCCGCATTGAATGGATGGAAACCGCGGGCGAGCTCGGTGCCCTGCTGCTGGAAGCGCGCCTGGTCAAAGCCCGGCAACCCGTCTACAACCGCCAGCTGCGCCGCGAAGCCAGCCTGTGCGCCTGGCGGCTGGAGCCCAACCCCAACACCCGCCCGTTGCTGACGCTGGTGCGTGGTGCCGAGTTGTCTCCGCAACAGTTTGGCAACCTGTACGGCCCGCACCGCTCCAAAAACCAGGCCCTCAGCCACCTGCGCGAACTGGCCGACGCGCATGGCCTGTGCCTGCAAGCCCTGGGGCTGGAGTCTGGCAAAGGCCGTTGTTTTGCGCACCAGATTGGCCGCTGCAAAGGCGTGTGCTGTGGCGAAGAAACTCCAGAGCGACATCACCTGCGCCTGCAACTGGCGCTGGCCGATCAAAAGCTGCAAGTCTGGCCGTTTGACGGCAAAGTGGGCTTGCGCGAACACAACCCGCGCACCGGTCGCACCGATGTCCACCTGTTCGAGCAATGGTGCCATCTGGCCACGGTGCAGTCAGACGAAGCACTGGCGGACGCGCTGCACAGCCGCCAAACCACCACGCTGGCGTTTGACTTGGACACTTACCGGCTGGCGCTCAAATATTTGATGCCACCGGGCAAGGCGGGCTGCACCGTGGTGGCGCTTGATTCTTTAAGAAATATAAGCCTCTAGCCCTTATAGATAAAGCGCGAGTAGCTATTAATTTAGTAACGATCTTAGCGTCCTGGTGGCTCAATCCGCTTGGGCTCCACGTCGGTGACAACGGTGACATCACACACTTCGGCATCGACCACATCGTCTTGGGGATGCTGGGGCGGGCTTCCAAAGCCAAAGCCACGGCCACTGCGCTGCCAGGGCGGCTGGCGGTTAAAGCGAAACACCCAGGGGGTCACGGCCTGCCCGGTGAGCCGAGCCCAAAAGTAGCGCAGCATCCACACCAGCAGCAACACCAAGCCCAAGCTCACCAAACTGGCAATGAACACCAAACCGGCCAGAAACAACACCAACCGCACCACCAAGCCCAGCAACGCATTCACAAATTCATATCCTCACAAAACGACGGAAGTCCAAGTATCACCGACGGCCTGCCCGTCTCCACCCGCACCAGGTGGATGCCCGGTAGTTTGGCTCGCACCAGTTGCCGCTGCACCAACACCACGTCGAACAATTGGGCATCGAGCGCATGCACTGCTGTCTGCATTTGCACGCGTGAGGTGAACAACACCAGCGCGCCGTGCGGCATATCACGCAAACAGATCAACAATGCGGTCAGCATCTTGGTACTGGTGTTCAATTGCGTCAGTTAACAATTGTATTGTTAAGCTGGGCATCTCATACCTCACGTTTCCTCCAAACAAACGGCGCGGCGGTTTTGTTGTAGCGGGTCACGAAGGCCTCGATTGCCTGAGTCAGTTGCTCGGTGCTTTGGAAACTTGCACCCTGCAGTACCAGAAATATCCACGGCAATCACCACCTCAGCCCCCCATCTGTTTCGCGAATCCAACCGGTGCAGGTGCAACCAAGCCTCCATCCACATGCTCATGACCGGCAATGAGCACCGGTTGAAATACAGCCGCTATGGCGCTCGAAGCTCGCACTGCAGTCGCCACCTCTCTGCGCTGAAAGAGCAGCCCTTGACCACTTTACAAATCGGTCGCCACGATACCCAGAGCCATGGGCAATTCTTGTATCTGTCGCCCGCCAACTTGCGTACTGATAAACCAGGCCAAAGCCTCACCTTTGAGAACACCAGGCTTGAAAAATGGCAAGCGCCAGTCAGAAAAAGAGGCCTCATCCACGGACTCTGCAATGGTTAACGTGAAACAACGCCCACAGCCGACAAAAATGGCGTGTCGTAGGGCCGACTTCAGTCGGCCATGGCGGGCTGAAGCCCGCCCTACGCAGGGCGCGCATGTTTCATGCTTTGGGGTGTCCTTGTTGAACCTGGACGTTAGGGCTTGTTCACAAATAACATGCACATTTGGCGCGCCAGCCTCTGAAGCGCACTGCTTCGTTGCAAATCGCTTGTGCAGCAGCGCTGCACGGCACGCTTTGCGCCTTGCATTGCATCCCAAATCCGACGACCAAATGCTCAGCTTGTTCATGAACAAGCCCTTAGCAATTCCTTGGCTGTTTTGCCACTGGCGTAAAGCGCAGCCACCACACTACCGGCTGAAGTTCCCACTACCAGGTCTGGGCGAATGCCAGCTTCTTCCAAGGCCTGAATCACGCCAATGCGTGCAAACCCGCGCTCAGCAACGACACCGAGCACCAAGCCAATTCATGGTGCTTTGGGTGTACCCGACAGCGTGACAGACACGGGTTCAGGTACAGGCTGCACCGGCGGCAAGCCCGAGCACCCGACCAACAGCAACGTTACAGACAGCGTTAACCCCCCCAAAAAATCTGAATTTTTTTGTTTAAATGATAATAATTCTCATTTAATAGGTTAGAATTTTTTCACTCAATTAAAGGAACCTCTATGCAACTCGTCAAACTCACCGCCATCGGCCTGCTGGCCACGCTGTCCAACGTCGTCATGGCTGCAAATGCTGAACTCAATATCTATTCAGCCCGACACTACCCCACCGATGACGTGCTGTACAGCGGTTTTACCAAAGCCACCGGCATCAAAATCAACCGGGTCGACGCTGACGATGCCGGCATTATTGCCCGGCTCAAGGCTGAAGGCTCGGCTTCTCCGGCAGACGTGATTTTGCTGGTGGATGCCTCGAGACTCTGGCGCGGTGAAATTGAAGGCCTGTTTTTGCCCGTCACTTCCAAGATACTCGACAACGCCATCCCGGAACAATTCAGAGCCAAAGCCGACGTGAATGGCAAGACACCTTGGTATGGTTTTTCTACACGGGCTCGTGTCATTGTTTACAACAAATCAACGGTCAATCCTCAGGATGTCATGACCTACGAATCGCTGGCCGACCCAAAACACAAGGGAAAATTGTGTATCCGCTCAGGTTCTCACCCCTACAACCTGTCATTGTTTGGCTCTGTCATGGAACATATTGGTGCTAAGCAGACCGAGCAATGGCTTAAAGGAATGGTCAGCAACATGGCACGTTCTCCGCAAGGTGGCGACACGGATCAAATCAAGGGCGTAGCCTCCGGCGAGTGCGGCATCGCCGTCACCAACACCTATTATTTGGCTCGGCTGATGCGCTCGGACAAACCTGAAGATAAATCAGTTGCCGGTAAAGTCGGCGTGGTGTTTCCCAACCAGTCCACCTGGGGGACGCACGTCAACATCGCCGGTGGTGCCGTTGCAAAACACACGCCTCACGCCGCAAGCGCCATCAAGTTCCTGGAATACCTGGCCAGCCCAGACGCGCAAAACCACTTTGCGGATGGCAACAATGAATGGCCAGCCGCCAAAGGTGTCCACATCAGCAACCCCGCGCTGCAAGCCATGACCGGCGGCTCTTTCAAAAGCGAAACCATCCACATCAGTACGGTAGGGATGAACCAGGTGAAAGTTCAGCAGTTGCTCGATCGTGTTAACTTTAAGTGACCACGCCAACCAAAGTTGCCAGCTTGTCCTCGAAGCATAAAACGCTATGTTAAAAATAGCTTCTAGCCCTTATTAAACAAGGGCTAGAAGCCTATTATCCTTATATTTATCAAACATCTACCCAAGCGCACTCACAAGTGAAATGCCTTAAAAATTCAGGTTGTTTGATGATCTTTACGCCACGAATGTTGGACGCTTTTTCCTTCACTTCGGCAATTACCTCTGCCGCGTAGTCAAAGTGGCTTTGGGTGTACATGCGACGGGGGAAGGCCAGGCGCACCAACTCCATGCTGTGGTAGGTCTCGATGCCATCGGCCAGGCGTTTGCCAAACATCACCGAGCCGATTTCCACCCCACGAATGCCACCTTCGAGGTACAGCGCATTGCACAGCGCCCAGGCTGGGTAATGGGCCACCGGCATGTTGGGCAGCACGGTGCGCGCATCGATGTAAACCGCATGACCACCAGTGGGTTTAACAAAACCCACCCCCGCCGCATCCAGACGCTCGCCCAAATATTCAGCGGTGCGCAGCCGGTAGCGCAAGTAGTCTTCCTGCATACCTTCTTCCAGCCCCACGGCCAGCGCTTCCAGATCGCGCCCAGCCAAACCGCCGTAGGTGGGAAAGCCCTCGGTCATGATCAACACGTTGCGCACCGCATCCATCCATTCCTCACTGCGCAGCACGATGAAGCCACCAATATTGACCATGCCGTCTTTTTTGGCGCTCATGGTGGCACCATCGGCATAACTGAACATCTCTTGCACAATTGCTTTGATCGGCGTGTGTTCATAGCCCGGCTCGCGCATCTTGATGAACATGGCGTTTTCCGAGAATCGGCACACATCCATGATCAAGGGCTTGCCATAGGCTTTGAGCAGTGCTGCATAGGCGCGGATGTTGGCCATCGACACGGGTTGGCCACCGCCCGTGTTGTTGGTGACGGTGATCATGCCAAAAGGAATGCGTTCGCCCTGCTCTTTCAGCAAGTTTTCCACGCGCACTAAATCAATGTTGCCCTTGAATGGGTAAATCAGCGCCGGTTGCAAGCCTTCTGGTATCACCATATCCACCGCCTCAATGCCCAGAAATTCCAGGTTGGCGCGAGTGGTGTCAAAGTGCGAGTTGTTGGGCACCAGGTCGCCTTTTTTGCAGACAGCAGTGAACAGCACCTTTTCCGCCGCGCGGCCCTGGTGCGTGGGGACAAAGAAGCTCATGCCAGTGATGTTTTGAATCACTGCCTCGAGCCGATAAAAACTGCGCGCTCCAGCATAGCTCTCATCACCTTCCATGATCGCTCCCCACTGGCGGCTGGACATAGCCCCCGTGCCGGAGTCGGTCAGCCAGTCGATCAGCACATCCTCAGCACGCAGCTTGAAAACATTGAGCTTGGCGGCTTCTAACAGCTTGACGCGTTCCTCACGGGTGGTCATACGAATGGGTTCCACGCTCTTGATGCGAAACGGTTCAATCAGGGTTTTAGGCATGTTGCACTCGGTAAAAATTGAAAGTGAGCGCAAGGTAGCACCACCTTACAGGTTGTGGTGTCGGGTATTTCCAACACCTGAAAAAAGTGTGTACGCTTCACGCTACGCAAGTTCAAGATTTTTCGTGCGTTCCACCACGCCTACCCAGCCCATGCCAGTTCATTTTTTCGTCACCGCCCTGCTGCTTTGCTTTGGGCAAATCACCCACGCATCACCCCCTTTTGAAGACAGCATGGCGCAGCGCACCCAAGCCTGTACCGTCTGCCACGGCGACCAGGGTCGCGCCGGGCCGGACGGTTATTACCCCAGGCTGGCCGGCAAACCGATAGGCTACCTTTACAACCAATTGCTCAACATTCGCGATGGCCGTCGCCACTACCGCCCCATGGCCAGCCTGCTGGAGCCGCTCACCGACAGTTACTTGCTGGAACTGGCTCGCTACTTTTCCAGTTTGGAGGTGTCCTACCCGGCACCTTTGCACAGTCTTGCCGCCAAAGAGGTGTTGGCGCGTGGACACACCTTGGTGACCCAGGGCGACCCCAGTCGTGAGGTGCCGCCCTGCCAACAATGCCATGGCGAAGCCTTAACGGGGTCTCTGCCGCATGTACCCGGCTTGTTGGGTTTGCCACGTGACTACCTCAACGCGCAGCTGGGCGGCTGGCGTACCGGCCAGCGCCACGCCCAGTCGCCCGACTGCATGAGTCACATCGCGAGTCGCCTGAGTGCCCAAGACGTGAACGCCGTCACCTTCTGGCTGGCCGCGCAGCCCCTGCCCGCCAACACAAAACCGCTGGCGCAGTTGCCTGCCTTGCCAGCAGGAGCAAAAGCGGTCACCTGTGGTAGTGCTGCAGTGAACACAACAGGTGCAATCACGCCTGCACCGCATGCCTGGTCGGCGCAGCTTGCACAAGGCGCTTATCTGGCGCGCGTGGGCAATTGCCAGACCTGTCACACCACGGCGGGTGGTACGCCTTACGCCGGTGGCCGTGCGATTGAAACCCCGTTCGGGACCATTTTTTCAAGCAACCTGACATCAGACAAAACCACTGGGCTAGGCAACTGGACGGCTGATGATTTCTGGCAAGCCCTGCACCACGGTCAATCGCGCGATGGCCACCTGCTGAGCCCGGCCTTTCCCTACACCGAATACACCCGGGTGACCCGTGCCGATGCCGACGCACTGTTTGCCTACTTGCAAAGTCTGCCTGCAATTGCCGCCCCCAACCGGCCTCATGACATGCGCTGGCCGTTTGGTACGCAAACGGCACTGCTTGCATGGCGCACATTGTTTTTCACACCCCAAACGTTTGTGCCTGTCGCGGCGCAATCAGTCCAATGGAACCGGGGCGCTTATCTGGTCAACGGATTAGGCCACTGCGGTGCCTGCCACACCCCACGCAATGCGCTGGGGGCGAGTCAAAGCGAGAGGGCGTTCGCAGGCGGCATGATCCCAGTGCAAAACTGGTACGCCCCGTCGCTGCTGCAGTCTGATGCAGCTGGAGTCAATATGCAAAATTCACCCGATACCAAGGCTTTGCTTAAATCGGGCTTGTCAGCCCATGCCACGGCCAGTGGCCCAATGGCTCTGGTGGTGCAAGGCAGCACCCAGCACATGACCGATACCGACCTGCAAGCCATGTTGTTCTACTTACAAACATTGGCCAAGGCACAACCTGAACAGCACAATCAGGCTGCGTTAGTGCGCCCCATCAGGGCGAACGATGTCCCCCTGTCGTCAGGTCAAGGCAACGGCGAAAAGCTGTACCGCACCCACTGTGCCAATTGTCACGGTGACAACGGTCAGGGTGTCGCCCATGCTTACCCTGCACTGGCAGGCAACCGGGCGGTGCAATTGTCAGACAGCAGCAACTTGATCCAAAGCGTGCTGCACGGTGGCTTTTCGCCTGTGACGCCCTCCAATGCAAAACCCTTTGGCATGCCGCCTTTTGTCTTGCAACTCGGAGACTCCGACATTGCCCAGGTATTGACTTTTGTACGCACCGCATGGGGCAACCAAGCGAATGGGATCACCCCTCAAGAAGTCAACCGCCTGCGTGACCGGCAAACGCATTGACAAGTCGATAATGACACCTTCAAATCGCCCACACTCTCATCAACTTCCAGGAGAACACCATGGCAAAAGGTCAACAAAGCAACAAAATGGTCAAGAAGCCCAAAAAAGACACTTCACCACCCAAGCCGGTCTCGGCCGATGCGGTGCGCCCCACCGTCGTCACTGTGATTCCCGTGCGCGGAAAATTGAAAACCGCCGCTCGTTGATGCGGATGCAAGGCCGCATGAGGTTTGAATGAAGCCACTGCGGCATCAACACCGTTACACCAAGCCTGAGGTATCTGCCAAAAGGCTAGGTGGCTCTGGTCGCAAAGCGCCAGGATTACCCGAAAAATTTTCCACCGCCCAGCTGGTGGACGATTTGCGCCAGTACCAGACCGAGCTTGAAGTTCAAAACAAAGCCTTGCGTTTTAGCCAGGCAGCAGCCGAGGGTGCCTCCGAACGCTTTGTCAGCCTGTTCTCCAATGTGCCGCTGGCACTCATGGTGGTCGAAAAGTCTGGCCTGATCCTGGAAACCAATGGCCGTGCGCTGGATTTGTTTCGTCCACGCGAGAGCGACCCCACACTCACATACCTCTCTCCTTTGGTCAGCCCTGACTGTATGGATCGCCTGCAAGTGGGTTTTTTACTGGCTGAGGAGCAAGGTGCTTATGAGCTCGATGAACTTGAATTTTTAGGTGGTTCTAACGGAGTTTTTACTGGCGACCTGCACATTTCCAGAACCGATGACAACCAGGGTGAAACCCCAAGCTTCATTTGTGCCGTCATCGACCAAGGCCCATTGCTGGCACAACGCCAGGCCTTGCAACTCAGCAGCCAGGCACTACAAGAGCGCAATGAACAACTGCTGCAAAGCCAAACCCGGTTAGCCGCCATCATTGATTCGTCACTGGATGCCATTCTGTGTGTCGATAAAACACAATCCATCATTGTCTTCAACCCCACGGCAGCAACCCTTTTTCAGTGTCCCAAAAACCAGGCCTTGGGGCGCAAACTGACCGACTTCTTGCCAGATGCGCAGCGAGCTTTGTCTTACGGCGACATCACCAGCCATGCACAACTGGGTGAAATGACAGGCCGAACCAGTCGCGGAGAGAGTTTGCCGCTGGAGGTGAGTCTGTCATTTGAAAAACACGCCGACGGTGACATCATGACGCTTTTTGTGCATGACTTGACGGCACAAAAAAAAATGGAGGCACACCGCACAGCGTTGGAGTCACAACTCCGAGAATCACAAAAAATGCAGGCCATTGGCACCATGGCAGGTGGCATTGCACATGACTTCAACAACATCATCAGCGCTATTTTGGGCAATGTTCAACTAGCCAGGCTAGATGCGCAAGCCGAAGGTACGGTAGCTACCAGTCTGCACGAAATCGACAAGGCCGGCCGACGTGCCCGTGACCTGGTCAGGCAAATTTTGACCTTCAGCCGCAACGAACCACCACACCGTGTTCCCCTGCAACTGGCCGATGTGGTGCATGAAACGCTGCGATTGGTCAAAGTGACCCTGCCGCCACATGTCACATTGCATACCAGCATTGATGAACACACGCCTGCAGTTCTGGCCGATGCCACACAAGTCGAGCAAGCTCTTTTGAACTTGTGTACCAATGCCATCCATGCCATGACAGAGCACCCCGGCACACTGAGCGTTGAATTAACACACAACCGCCACAGCTTCAATCCCACCTTGGAGCGGCGAGGAGGTCTAAGGGGACAGCATGTAAAGCTAACCGTCAGGGACTCCGGCTGCGGCATGAATGAGGACACGGTGCAACGTGTTTTTGAGCCTTTTTTCACCACCAAACCGGTTGGCCAGGGCACCGGGCTGGGTTTGTCTGTGGTGCACGGCATCATGCGCGCCCATCAGGGTACTGTGCGGGTCAAAAGCATCCCCGGCCAAGGCAGCAAGTTCACACTCTATTTCCCTGTATCTGACGGCAATATTGAACCCGTCAGTGTGTTGCCTGCTGAAACCAGCACCACAACTGGCATAGGCCAACGTGTGATGTATGTGGATGACGATGAAGCATTGGTGTTTCTTGTTAAACGACTGCTCACGCGCAAGGGTTATAAGGTCATCACGTTCACAGATCCTCGCCAAGCCTTGGCTGCATTGCACACCGATCCTTACATCTGCGACCTACTGGTCACCGACTACAACATGCCTGGCTACAGCGGGGTGGACTTGTTGCGTGATGCCCTAGCGCTGCGAGCAGATTTACCAGTGGCACTGACATCCGGTTATGTCACGCCAGAGATCGAAAAAGATGCACTTGCAGCAGGAGCCCGGGCACTGATACACAAACCCAACGATGTCGACGAATTGTGTAGTAAGGTGCACAAACTTCTGGCCGAGGCATCACCACTTGACTGAAGTTGTCGTCATTTTTGCAGATGACCAACTGTTGGTACTCAATAAACCTGCCGGGTTATTGAGTGTGCCCGGTCGTGGCGCGGACAAACAAGACTGTCTGAGTCGGCGCGTGCAGCAGCTTTACCCTGATGCCTTGGTGGTACACCGGCTGGACATGGCCACCTCGGGATTGATGGTGATGGCACGCGGGTTGCAAGCCCAACGCATGCTTAATAAGGCCTTTGCAAGCCATAGCGTACATAAACGCTATGAAGCTGTAGTGGATGGAGTTCTGGCCTCATCAGGTACGAACTGGCAGCAAATCGATTTACCCATCTTCCTGGACTGGGACAACCGTCCCAAACGCGTCGTTGACCAAGCGCGTGGCAAGCCCAGCAGTACCCGCTGGCAGGTGCTTCATGTCAACCCGGACGAACAAACCACACGCCTGTCGCTGAAGCCCATCACCGGCCGCTCTCACCAATTGCGTGTGCACCTGCAGGCCATCGGGCACGCCATACTTGGCGACATGCTTTATGGAACCCCTGAAGTAGCCGCAAAAACAAGGCGTTTGTTGCTCCACGCCTGTGAGCTTGAAATTACCCACCCAGTCAACCAACAAACCCTGAGGTTTGTCAGTCCGGCACCTTTTTGATCAGCCCTTGGTTTTGCGACCCAAGGTGCTTTCAATCAGGTGAATCAGTTTTTCGCAAGCGCCATCCAGCGCCTGGTTGAGGTTAGCAGCATGGTGCTTGACAGCCAAGGGTTGCAGTCCTTCCATACGGGCTTCGAGCATGCATTGCTTGTTTTCAGGGCTGGTCTTCTTGCCAGCATTCTCATCGCTGAAATGAACCTCTACCCGGGTAATCTGCCCTGCAAAACGAGCCAAAGCTTCCTTGATGCTGGTGGTCACCCACTTGCCCATAGCCTCTGTGCCTTCAATGTGGTTATCGGTGTGAATCTGAACTTGCATGTTTTTCTCCTTTTAAAGCAACCACGACGGTTAAGTCTGATGATAGCCACACCGCACCTCGGAAATTTGATAACCATCAAATTTTGATCGCGAGTCCAAACGCTTGCCAGAGTCAACCGCTAAGATGCACACTCAAATTGATGGAAAACTGTTCTTTTTAACCCGTTAAGGAGCTATGCGATGACCCGTGAAGTTGTGATTGTGAGCGGAGCCCGCTCTGCCATTGGTACCTACGGCGGCAGCCTGAAAGACATTGCCCCAACCGAATTAGCCGGCCAGATCGTGCGCGAGGTATTGAGCCGCGCCCAGGTCAAGGGTGATGAAGTGGGCCACGTGGTGTTTGGTCATGTGGTCAACACCGAACCCAAAGACATGTATTTGTCACGCGTGGCGGCACTCAACGGCGGCTGTGCCCAGAGCGTGCCTGCCTTTAACGTCAACCGACTGTGCGGCTCAGGACTGCAAGCCATTGTGTGCGCCAGTCAAAGCATTTTGCTCGGCGACTGCGACATTGCCATTGGTGGCGGCGCTGAAGCCATGAGCCGTGCGCCCTACGCCAGTCTGAACATGCGCTGGGGTGCCCGCATGGGTGACACCAAAATGGTCGACATGGTGGTGGGTGCCTTGAACGACCCGTTCCACACCGTGCACATGGGTGTGACCGCTGAAGCCATCGCTGCCAAGTGGGGCATTACCCGCGCCGACCAGGATGCCTTGGCGGTAGAAAGCCACAACCGTGCCCAGCGCGCCATTGAAGCCGGTTACTTCAAAAGCCAGATCATGCCCGTCACCCTCAAGAGTCGCAAAGGCGATGTGGTGTTTGACACCGACGAACACTACCGCCCCAACTGCACACTGGCCGATCTGGCCAAACTCAAGCCTGCGTTCCAAAAGGAAAATGGAACCGTCACTGCAGGCAATGCCTCTGGCATCAATGATGCCGCCGCCGCCGTGGTGCTGATGGAAGCCGCTACTGCCAAAGCACGCGGCCTGAAACCACTGGCACGCCTGGTGGCCTATGCCCACGCTGGTGTAGACCCGATGCACATGGGCATTGGCCCGGTACCGGCAACCCAATTGGCTTTGAAAAAAGCGGGTTTAACGGTAGCCGACCTGGATGTGATCGAAGCCAATGAAGCCTTCGCCGCCCAGGCCTGTGCGGTCAGTCGTGACCTGGGTCTGGACCCGGCCAAGGTCAACCCCAATGGCTCAGGCATTTCGCTGGGTCACCCGATTGGTGCCACCGGAGCACTCATCACCGTTAAGGCTTTGTATGAGTTGGAGCGCACGGGTGGGCGCTACGCATTGGTCACGATGTGCATTGGCGGCGGCCAAGGTATTGCAGCCATTTTTGAACGTCTGGCCTGATCACTACAGGCTACAGCAGCGGCAAACACGCACGCCATGATGAACAATACCCGTCATTGGAGTCTTGGTTCCAAATTGCTCATGGTTGGCGCACCGTTTTTGCTGCTGGTGTTCATGGCCACGGTCGCCACCTTGTGGGTATCCTGGCAACTGGACGGTGGTGCCGCCGCCGTCAACGAGGCCGGGCGCATGCGCATGCAGTCCTACCGCATGTCTCTCTCGGTGGGGACTGCTGAAACCAATCAACTTCCCATGCAAAGGGCCGAATTTGAGCGCAGTTTGATCACTTTAAAAAAAGGTGACCCAGAGCGCCCCCTGTTTGTGCCATGGGACGAAGACACCACGGCTCGCTTTACTGTGGTGGAGGCGGACTGGGCGCGTTACCAGGCTCGGTGGCTGGACATCCAACCCCACAGCTTTGTCGAACTGCGCGCAGACACCGTCGAATTTGCCTCGCATATTGATGCATTTGTCAACAGCATTGAAGTACACATCGCGCATTGGACGGCACTGCTGCATTTGCTGCAAATGAGCATGCTGGCAGCCGTTATCGTAGGAGCCACGGTGCTGTTGTATACCGGCTACCTGTTTGTTCTGGAACCGGTGGCGCAGCTCAAGCAAGCCATTGAAAAAATCCAGCGTGGGGATTTTGATGCCCGCGTTGAACGTGTCTCAAGCGATGAATTTGGCACACTGGCTGATGGCTTTAACGGCATGGCCGAACGCCTGCAATCCATGTACAAAAACCTGGAAAGCAAAGTAGCTGAAAAAACCGCATTGCTGAATGAAAAGTCCGAACGCCTTGAAAGCCTGTATGAAGTGACCAATCTCGTGGCCAAAGCCACATCACTGGATGTGTTGGCACAAGAGTTCACCAAAAGCATTGCCAAAATTTCACATGCAGATGGCGTGGCATTGCGTTGGTCCAACCAGGGTGGTCAGCGCCATCTGATGCTGGCAGCCCATGGCTTGCCCACGGGTATGGTTGATGCCGAGCAATGCGTTTACGCTGGCGACTGCCATTGCGGGCAAGCTGAGGCAACCAGTGAACTCAAAGTAATCCCCATCCGGGACATGTCGAGCGCGCCTTTAGACCACTGTATGAAGGCCGGATTTGAAACCGTGGTCACCATTCCCGTGCGATTGCATGAACTGGTGATGGGTGAAGTGGATTTGTTCTTTTACGCTCGCACCAGTCCAACACCTGCCGAGCGTTCTTTACTGGAGGCCTTAAGCCGTCACCTGGCCAGTGGCATGGAAAACTTGCGCTTGAACTCGCTTGAGAAAGAAGCTGCGGTATCCCAGGAACGCCACTTGCTGGCCCGTGAACTACATGACTCCATTGCGCAATCGCTGGCATTTTTGAAAATTCAGGTGCAGCTGATGCGCGATGCCATAAAAACCTGCAACGAAGCAGAGGTGGCGAAAATCCTGGAAGAAATTGATGCCGGTGTCAAAGAAAGCTACGGTGATGTGCGTGAGTTGCTGCTTCACTTCAGAACCCGAACCAACACCGAAGACATTGAACCGGCTCTTGCCACCACACTGCAAAAATTTGAACACCAAAGTGGTATCCAAACCGAACTGACCATGCAAGGGCAAGGTCTGCCCCTTACACCTGACATCCAGATGCAGGTGCTGCATATCGTGCAAGAGGCCTTGTCCAACGTGCGCAAACACGCCCACGCCAGCACCGCCTGGCTGGATGTGCAACAGCAACCCTCGTGGCGTTTTGAGGTGCGTGACGACGGTATTGGCTTTGATTTGGCAGCCAACCCGCATGATGAAACCCACGTGGGTCTGCGCATCATGACCGAACGCGCACAACGTATCGGTGCCAGCATCGACATCATTTCAACCCCAACGCGCGGCAGCTCGGTGATACTCACCCTGCCACCCCAGTCACACCCCAGCACCAGCAATGTGGCGCGCCAGGACAAAGCCGCAATTGCGTAACTCACCCACATCTGCCAACCATGCGCCCCCCTTCAGATAAGCACAAACCGATCCGAATTCTGGTGGTCGACGACCACACCCTGTTTCGCCGTGGATTGACCGCTTTACTGGCTCGTGATGCCGGGCTGGTGGTGGTCGGTGATGCCGCGGATGCGGGCCAGGCCCTGCGTAAAGCCCAAGAACTGCAACCTGACGTGATTTTGCTGGACAACCATTTACCAGGTGTCAATGGCGTAGATGCACTGCCCTCTTTGCTGGAGGCGGCACCTGACACCTGTGTTCTGATGCTGACCGTGAGCGAAGACGAAAACGACCTGGCGGCAGCCCTGCACAGAGGTGCCAGTGGCTATCTGCTCAAAACCATGGAAGGCGATGACCTGACCAGCGCCGTGCACCGAGCCTTTCAGGGAGACAGCATCATTGCACCAGAGATGATGGGCAAATTGATCAAAGCGTACAAAACCGTGTCGATCAAATCTGGTCTACCCAGTGAAGCTACGCCCACTCTGGCCAAACAGGCCGTAACCAACCTGTCTCCGCGTGAGCGCGATATCTTGCGTGGCATTGCCCGGGGTGCCAGCAACAAGGAGATTGCCCGCGAACATGGCATTGTGGAGGCCACTGTCAAGATTCATGTGCAGCACATCTTGCGCAAACTCGGTGTCAGCTCCAGGGTTCACGCCGCAGTAATGGCTTCAGAGCAGGGTCTGTGTTGATTCAGGTTTGCTTGGGCTGAACAGGGATGCCCGGACGCAGTAACACACGCTTGGCATTCAACGGCAATTTGATGCCACCAGCAGGCGCAATCAAATCGGCCAAAGTAATCCCGTCAAGCACGGCCAGGTAACTCTGCGTGGCCTGATTCAGAACACTTTTGAGTCTGCAATGCTGGCTCAAACGGCATTGGTTTAGATCTGCATCGAAACATTCCACCATGGCAAAGTCAGTTTCGGTGGCACGCACAACCTCACCCAGACAAATGTCTTGCGCCCGTACCAGCAAACGCATTCCACCGCCCCGACCCCTTGTGGTTTCAAGCCAGCCACGAGCCCCCAGCTCCTGCACAATTTTGGTCAGGTGACTACGCGAAATGCCATGACTCTCGGCAATTTCTGTGATCGTCACAGGCATTTCACGCCCCACACAGGCAGCGCAATACATCAAGACGCGCAAGGTGTAATCAGTCCATTGGGTCAGGCGCATAGATCAAAATGGGAAATAAAAGGTGCATTCAAGATGGCTATTATCCAGATAAAATAACATTCACGCAGAATTCATCTTTTTATGTCCCGTGAACCCTTCATGAACAAAGCTTCCGGCTCCAAAGTCATTCCCTTCCTGTTCGGGGTCGAACCCGATGAACACGGCCAGGTGACTGCTGTGGAAAAGAAAGCGACTTTTGTCATACCGCGTTAAGCCCACTCGACCCACCTTACCATGGCCAAAAAGTTCCCCATTAACCCCGCCAACCCTGAACGCATTTGCTGGGGCTGTGATCAATTTTGCGCGATACATGCCATGGCCTGCGCCAACGAGCGTTCGCCACATCCGTCCGAGTTGTTTGGTGATGACTGGATGGATTGGGGTGAGCAACAGCCAACTGTGGTTGCCACGCCAACCAGCCCACCACTCCCCAAAAAAATAACCCCAGGAAAGTAAGCATGTCACTACCCATTTTCAAACAAGCACCAGCAGCTTACGGCATGCCATGGTTGCGCTTGGCCTTTCGTCCGTTTTATCTTGGTGCAGCCTTGCTGGCTGCGCTCATCGTGCCACTATGGGTGGCCATCTTTCTTGGCGCGGTGACCTGGCAACCTGCACCATCTGCGCTACTGTGGCACGCCCACGAAATGCTGTTTGGATTCACCATCGCTGTCATTGTGGGCTTCCTGATGACCGCCGGCAAAACATGGACTGGCCTGCCCACACCCCGCGGCCCGATGCTGGGTTTCTTGATTTTGCTTTGGCTTGGTGCGCGTTTGGCTTCATTGGTCGCACCCTATGCCGTGTTCGCAGTACTTGATCTGATGTTGTTACCCACAGTAGGGCTGATTTTTTTGCGGCTGCTGGTGCGCTCACGCAACTGGCGCAACGTACCACTGGCGGTTATCTTGCTGCTTTTGTCGATGGTGAACTTGAGCTTTCATCTGTCAACTCAGGGCATGATTGACCTTGCGCCCATACGCACCTTGTATGTTGGCCTAGGTTTGATTGTGATGATTGAGAGCGTGATGGCCGGTCGTGTCGTGCCATTTTTTACCGCCACAGCACTGAACATCAAGATTGAACCGGTGGTCTGGCTCGAACGCAGTGCACTGGCCGCCACTGCCTTTGGCTTGATTCTGTGGGCGACCGAATGGCATGGCGGTCTGACCGCCGTGGTTTTAAGCTTGGCTTGTATCCTGAATGTGGCGCGTCAATGGCGCTGGCATCCCCTGGACACCCTGCGCCGACCGATTCTTTGGATTTTGCATTTTTCATACCTGTGGTTGTCTTTAGGCTTGGGCTTGCTGGCCGTAGCTCAACTGGGTTGGGTCACCAGCTCTATCGGCATACATGCGTTGGGTGTGGGTGCCACTGGTGGACTGATCATGGGCATGATGACGCGCACAGCTCGGGGTCACACCGGACGCCCACTAGCAGCCGATATGCCAGAAAAAATCGCTTACGGGCTGATCATGGTGGCGGCTGTTTTGCGAGTTGTGTTGCCGCTCATGTTGCCTTCCATTTACAGCTATGCATTGGTCGCTGCTGCGGCAGCCTGGAGTGCAGCTTTCCTGGTTTACCTTTGGCAGTACACCCCCTGGCTGGTCAGCGCCCGTTCAGACGGGAAAGATGGCTGAATTACTCAGGTCGACCATCAGCACGCGGTGTGCCAAACCAAGAACCATAACGCACAAACCAGCTCACCGCGACTACACACCATGCGCCAGCTGCGCAAAGCAGCAGAAAAACGCTCCAATCCAGCACAGTTGCGGCAACGACACGCAACACGACTGCCAGTTGCAATACCCAGTAAAGCGTCCAGGCGACATTGTCAGCGGGTTGTTTGCGTCCGCCATGACCACTGCTCACCCGCGTCACCATGGCAAACATCGTGGCACCAAGATAGCCCATGGTCATGGCGTGCAAGGGAGCCAGACCAAGGGACACCGTGTCGCCGCTGTATGCCATGAGCCCATGCGACACAGCATTGAATGCAAAAGATAGACCAAGCCAAACAAAGCCACCGTGGAACATGGCCAAGATGCGAATTTTCAGACTTTGAACCAAGCCCCATCGTAGAGCCAGCCACCCCATCAACAGGGTCAAGATTAATTCGACTGCAACCTGAAACCAGCGCAGAAGCGCAGGCATAGGCCACCACCACAGGTCAACGATACTGACCCATCCTTCGAAACACAAAGACCCAACCAACACCCATAGCAACCACAGCGGCCGCCAGTTATCCAGCATGGGCAAAACGCTGGCGCTAAAAAATGGAAGCATGCGATGCGACATGACGGCAAAGACCGGGGCAAGAAACCACCACAAGCCAGCATGAATCACTGATCGCAACATCAACTGAGAATCAAGCGCCAAAGCAACTGCCGCCATCTCCATCAAGACAGCTCCAAAAAGACAGGCCACTGAGACTAGTTTGAGATGAACTTTGTCATCGACCTGACTGCTGCAAACCATGCGAAAAAACTTCCAGCTCAACATCAGCCATCCCACACCTACCATACCAATCCCTGCCGCCCCAAGCCAGTGCTGCCACTGCAATCCAGGCCAGGCTATGACCCAGCCCACCAGCATCAGCGCCAGCATGGGTAACAGCTCTTTCGCTGCAACTGCATGCACATCCAACCACTTGGGGCCGGCTGTGTACAGAAACCCACAAATAAACAGCGGCATATAACCCAGACTCATCAATAAGCCATGCATCAACGGCAAAGGCACTGCTGGGTTTTGCTCCCAATGCAAGACGCGGCCGAGCAAAACCAGCGCCCACCAAACGGCACTCAAGGCCAGCATGGCACCAGCCATGAAAAATCCCAACCGGTGTGGAGCCATCAATAACCCGGCAAATTTCCATGACGGGCTGCCATCTTCACACTTTGCACGTTGTTGTTGGATCATCCGTGCAGACCCCATTGATAGGCCAACAAAATCATGCCAATTACAAAAGTCAGCCAGCCCAGTAAAAGATGACGCCAAAGCTTGGGGGCTTGGCGCAATGCCATGAAGTCATTGATCACCACCCAGGCTTTCAAAAAAGCGACACCAAAGATGATCGATACGGGCACGATGCTCCTGTGACCCATCTGCCCTGATTCGCCTATCCAATAGGTCAAACCAGTAGCGGCCAGCAACAGCAGCCAGAGGGTATTGGATGAAAATTTCAACATGTGCAGTGTCCTTAACGCATCACATAAATCAGCGGGAACAACACAATCCACAATAAATCAACCATGTGCCAAAAGGCTGCGCCGGTTTCAAGTGCATGCACATCCTGGCTGCCATAGCGCCCAGCACGCGTTTTAAACAACAAAATTGACAAAAACACCATGGCTGCCAACACATGGAAAAAATGAAATGCCGTCAGTAGAAAATAGAACATGTAAAAGCTGTTGGTTGACAGGTCTATGCCAGCGTCTGCCTTGGCTGAGAACTCTATTAATTTGATCACCACAAAACCACTGCCACACACCAAAGCAGCCATCAGCCAGCGCACGCCCACAGCAGAAGCATCACGTTTGACGGCCTGCACAGCGCGCACCACACACCAGCTACCGGTGATCAACAAAGCCGTATTGATGCCACCCGAATTCAGATCAAGCGTGGTTTGTGACGCATTGAACAACGCCACGTCAAACGTGCGCGCAAACGCGTAAGACAAAAAGAAGATGCCAAAGGTCAGCAACTCAGCCAGGATGATGAGCCAGACCGCCAAATCACCTGCCAGATACGGTATTTCCGTCACCGCGTTCGGTTGGGACATGCTAGTCGGCATCAACGTTTAAGGGCTTGTTCACAAATAACATGCACATTTGACTCGCCAACTTTGGGCGCACTGCGTCGTTACAAATCGCTTGTGCAGCAGAGTTGCACGGCACGCTTTGCGCCTCGCATTGCATCCCAAATCCGGCGGCCAAATGTACAGCTTATTCATGAACAAGCCCTAAGTTCATTGCGCTTGTGCTCAACCTTCGCCCATTCGTCTGCGTCCGGTAGGGCTGCTTTGGTTTTTACAATTGTTTTCCATTGGGGTGCTAAGTCAGCATTAAGTGCAATGAAATCTTGCTGATTTGCAGGAACGTCTTCTTCTGCATAAATGGCATTGACCGGGCATTCCGGTACACACACGGCACAGTCAATACATTCATCTGGATCAATCACCAGAAAATTGGAACCCTCACGGAAAGCATCTACCGGACACACGTCAACGCAGTCTGTGTATTTACAACTGATACACGATTCAGTCACCACAAAAGTCATGACAAAGTTCCATTCAAATCAGATTTAACGGCAAACAAAATCAATCACGATCGCGCCGGGTTCGCGTTGCACGTATTGAATTGTCACAGCATCGCCATAACGCGTATTGAGCTGATGCAACAAGGGGATGGGATCGTGGTCATTGCAAAAACGCATGGTCTCACCCGGTTGCAGTGTATCGAGTGCACCAAAAATGGCTGCATGGCGAAAGCGTTTGGCCACGCCGCGCGCATCAAACGGATAAACAGCTTCGGGGTTAACGTGGCCGGTTGCGCAGGAAGTCATCGGATAGCTCCAGAAAGTTAAAGATTCATTTTAAATGAATTAAATAAAATTGCCAGAAAAATGCTTACTTTGCTGCATCATGTGACGGCTCGTTGATCTCCTCAGCGCGACAACGTGGCCCAGGCCTGGGTGAGCTGTTTGATCAAATCCTGCGGTCTGCGCACCAAGGCATAACCGTTCTGACCAAACAGCATCGGCAGGTAGTCGTGCGCCTGCTCATCAATGGTGACGCAAAACGGGATCATTCCAGCCGTGCGTGCTTCGTGCACGGCCTGACGGGTATCTTCCAGACCGTATCGTCCTTCATACACATCCAGGTCATTGGGTTTGCCATCGGTGAGCAGCATCAACAAACGACGCTGCTCGGGTCTGGCTGCAAGTTGACCAGTGGCGTGGCGAAGAGCCGCGCCCATACGTGTGTAATAGCCTGGTTTGATAGCGCCGACACGGGCTCGACAAGTGTCACACCACCCCTCTGAAAAAGTTTTAAGGTGTTGCATGCGCACATGCTGGCGGCGTACCGAGCTGAACCCCCACATGGCAAAAGGGTCGCCGGTGGCGTGAAGCGCCTCGCCAAACACGAACAATGCGTCACGAATGACATCAATCACTCTGACTTTCGCTGTCGCGTAAGCATCGGTAGAAAGTGACAAATCAGCCAGCAACAAGGTAGCCAAACTGCGCTCGTGACGCGCCTGGCGGGTGTAAATGGCTGGGGTGTCGGTATGCCAGCCAGCCTGGCCGGTTTGGTCGGCGCTAAAGCGCACCCAGGCATCCAGATCGATATCGTCACCGCTGTCTTGGCCGTGCAGAGCGCGCGGTGCATCACGCATGGTTTCCAGACGGCGGCGCAATTGGCGCGCGGTCACGCGCAACTCTGGCGCTGGCGTGAAGGGGGCACAGTGTTGTGCTTGCATGACCTGCACCAGGCAGTGGTCAGGCAGCAGAACACCTTTGCGGTAATCAAATTCAGGCAGATGGACACCAGGCCCCAAAGGCTGATCGTCAGCACTGGCACTGGGTAAATCCAGATCAAATTTCACGCGAGAAGCCAGCGACTGCCCATCAGTAGCCACCGATAGTTTGTCCATGTCATTGGCGGCGTTGATGGCGTTGCCGTCTTCTTCATCGTCGCTGCTGCGATTGACGTGCACCATCTCGCTCCACGACATCAGGGCTTCAGCCCGAAACGGCAATACCATGGCGTTGCGGCTTTGCTCGTGCTGGGTAGCCTGGGTGCGTCGGCGTTGTGCATTGGATGCCGATGCCGGACGGCTGGGCGCGGGGGTGGCTTGGCCGCTGGCTGCATGGCCCACAGCCGTAGTAGCCTGGAGCCAAAGCCAGACCGGTGCCACATCTTGGGGCAGATAAGGCACTGGGCTGATGCCCTGCCCCTGCAGTGCCGCTTGCACGGCGGCCTCTGCTAGGTCGGCCACCTTGCAGGCTGCTGCCGTGTCAAGGCTGGTCAGCTTGGGACGTTGCGCCAAATGGGCTTGCAGCAAGGCCTGGTAACGTTTGGCAAAGCCCGGAAAGCGGGTCAACGCCCGCCGCGTTGCAAGGACGTTGTCATTGATCCAATGCCCGGTAGGCTCAAAACTGGCTGCCTGCATGGCCAGCCAAAAGTACAGATCCTGGTTCAGCGGTTTGGAGTCAAAAATGGCCAACACGGCGGGCAAGGCAAGCACATCAGGCTCGATTTGTGCGCAGTCAGCACGCAGTCCGCTGCCGGCGAGCTTTTGCAACCAGTGGCGTTGCCCGCCCACCGCTTGCGCGCTGGCCGGTGCAACCCGCAACGCCGCTGCTCCGCCAGCAGCGCGAAACATGATGCCAATCGCTTTTTGCATGTCTTTTAGGCTTGCAGCCCTTTCTGGATATGCGCAACCAGCTATCGAAGTAATAGTGTTATGCCACCACTTGCCAACCATTTCTTCCATCAGTCACGCTCCGTTTCGGGGCGCTTGCGCTGGCGCAGGGTTTCGCGCAGCGCCTCCAGCCCCACCTGCCATTCCAGGTTGGGCGTGCGCCGCTGTGCTTGTTGTGTGGCATCACACGCTGTTAAACATTGGCCGCACTGCACGCATGAGAACATCATGCGTTTGATGTTGCGCGGGTTCAGGCGCATGGGGCAGGCGTGGTCGCAAGCCGAGCCTCGGGGCTGGTCACAGGTTTTACAGTCGCGTGCCCGTTCACGCGCAAAGGCCACAACCATGCCTTTGGGGTTGGCCATCCAGACCAGGCTTTGAAACAAACCCACGGCACAGCCAAAGCGGCAAAACAAATGCCTGGCAAAGGCGAATTCAAGCGTGAAGAGCGTGCTGGCAATCCACAAAAACCGGGTTTGATTGGGGGTTAGGCTGCCGTGCAGCAAGCCGCCCCAAATCACGGCAGGCGGCAGCAGGTAGGTCAGCAGCGTGATGGCCCAAACAAAACCCATCAGGGCACAACTCAGACCAAACAAAGGCCACCAACGTGCTTGGGGGGTGGCTCCTGCGCGCGGCGTAGGTCGTTTGTCCCAAAGGCTCAATTTGCCACAAGCTCGGTGCAGCAGGGCATTGAGGCCTTCCACCATCGAGAAATGAGGGCATAGCCAGCCGCAATACAAGCGACCATAGCGGTAGGCCACGCCCAAAAAAACGGCAATCAGCAGCAACGTCGGCACAAAGGCGCGCCACACCAGTTGCAGTGCTGCGGCAGTGGCATCGATTTGCCCGCTAGCCAGCGCATCAATGCCAAGAGACCAGCGTTGACCCAGAAACCAAAGCTGGGTTTCATACAAGTCAAAACGCAACAGATTGAGGGCTGGAGCCAGCACAAACAAAACAAAGAAGCCAGTTTGTGTGGCCAACCGCCACGACTGCAATCGGGCCGGGTTGAGTCGATCCGGTTGAACTGTGCGCATCACCTTCACCCTTGAATCAGTCGCGGGCGGCATCGCCAAACAGCGCACGCACCACTTCAGTCAAAGCCTGTGCGGTGGCAAGGTCATCGGTCAGGGCATCAATGATGGCGGCCTGGCAAGCCGTGTGCAGCGGCAAACCAGAAGCCACCAATCGACCCGCCGACACCAGCAAACGGGTGCTGGCAGTTTCTTCCAGATCATGCTCGGTGAGCGAGCGCAGGGCTTTAGCCAATTGCACCAGTTGTTGGGCTTGCGCCTCGGACACACCGGCCTCTTTTTTCACAATGCCCACCTCAACCTGCGGCGTGGGGTAGTTCATGCTCAGGCTGACAAAGCGCTGGCGGGTGCTGGGTTTGAGCCCCTTGAGCAGGTTTTGGTAACCCGGGTTGTAAGAAATCACCAGCATGAATTCCGCCGGGGCGATCAATTCTTCGCCGGTGCGCTCCATCGGCAAAACACGCCTGTCATCTGCCAGCGGATGCAGCACCACGGTGGTGTCCTTGCGCGCCTCCACCACCTCGTCAAGGTAACAAATCGCCCCCATGCGAACAGCCCGTGCCAGTGGTCCGTCCGACCACTGGGTGCTGCCGTTGCCAATCAAAAATCGCCCCACCAAGTCAGCTGCGCTGAGGTCATCGTGACAGGACACGGTGACCAGCGGCCGCTGCAGGCGCGCCGCCATGTGCTCGACAAAACGGGTTTTGCCGCAGCCCGTGGGGCCTTTGATGAGCAGCGGCAGTTGCTTGCGCCAGGCGTGTTCAAACAGCGTGCATTCACCGGCCTGCTCAGCGTAAAACGGAACGGCTGGCATCGTCTTAAGCCCGTGCAGGCATGACACGCCGGTGCATCATGCCGTTGGGCACGACCACCTCGTCTTCATCCGCACCGGGGGCCGCAAAGAAGCTGTACAGGTAGGTCAGCAGACCCAGCAGGAAGCTGACACCGCCAGCCACACGCAGCCAGTAGAAGAAGCGCAATTGGTCTTGTGTGGCCATGAAAGGCATGGCACCTTCAGTGGGCATGCGTTGCAACCAGACTTGCAAAATGCCTGCGCCCGTCAAGGCCAGCACCATCAAGCCCATGCTGATGGTCATGATCCAGAACGACCACATCTCAAAGCTTTGCGCCCGGCGGCTGTTGGCCTCACGGCCGCGCAGTGTCGGCATGGCATAGCTGATCATGGCAATCACTACCAGCACGTAAGCGCCATAAAACGCCAGGTGACCGTGCGCCGCCGTGATTTGTGTGCCGTGGGTGTAGTAGTTGATGGGGGCCAAGGTGTGCATAAAGCCCCACAAGCCCGCACCCAGAAAGCCCACCACCGAGCAGCCCACGGCCCACAACAAGGCGGCCTGGTTGGCATGGTCACGACGGCGGCGCTGCACCATGTTGAAGGCAAACACCGTCATCATGAAGAAGGGAATCGGTTCCATGGCCGAGAAAATACTGCCCACCCACAGCCAGTAACCCGGCATGCCGATGAAGAAGAAGTGGTGACCGGTACCCAGAATGCCGGTGATCAGCGCCATGGCAATGATCACGTAGAGCCACTTGTCAATCACCTCGCGGTCAACCCCGGTGGTTTTGATCAACACAAACGCCAGCAGCGAACCCAGAATCAGCTCCCAGGTGCCTTCCACCCACAGGTGCACCACAAACCACCAGTACATCTTGTCACGCACCAGGTTGGCCGGGTTGACAAAGCTGAACAAAAACATCAACGCCAACCCCCACAAGCCCATCAACAGCACCAATGCAATGCTGGTCTTGCGCCCTTTGAGCACCGTCATGCTGATGTTGAACAGAAAGCCCAAGGCAACCACCACAATACCGAGTTTGGTGGGCAGCGGTTGCTCTAAAAACTCGCGTCCCATGGTAGCCAGCAACTCGTTGCCGGTGAGCTCCGCCAGCTTGGCGTAGGGCACCGCCAGGTAGCCCACAATGGTTAGCGCGCCTGCAGCCAGAAAAATCCAGAACAGCACCAGCGCCAGTTTGGGGCTGTAGAGCTCGGTTTCAGCTTCTTCGGGCACCAGGTAATAGGCCGAGCCCATGAAACCAAACAGCAGCCAGACGATCAGCAGGTTGGTATGCACCATGCGTGCCTGGTTGAAGGGGATGTATGGAAAGGCCAAGTCGCCAATCACATACTGCAGCCCGAGTGTGATGCCAAACAGGATTTGGGCGGTAAAGAGTGCCAGAGCGGCGATGAAGTAATACTTCGCCACCCCCTGGGATTTGTATTTGAGTGTGATCGCTTGCATGTTGTGGTTCCTATTGAGTTCAGACGGGCGTGACGCATCAGCCTTCAATGTTTGGCGGCCAGTTCTCGGTGTTCACGTTGTTAGTCCAACGCAAGAACTCCACCATGTCGTCAAGTTGTGCCTCGGTAAAGTTGAACTGGGGCATCTGGCGGCGACCGGGGATGTGCGTGGGTTGCGAGGCAATCCAGGCCTTGATGAAGTCCGGACCGCGGCGTTTGTATACATTGCCCAGTTCGGGGGCAAAGTAGGCGCCTTCACCCAGCAGGGTATGGCAGCCAATGCAGTTGCGGGTTTCCCAAAGGCGTTTGCCGCGCTCAACCGCCGGGGTAATGGCCTCGGCGTTGGATCGGGTCGGAATTTTGCGTTCGCTGTCGAAAATCAGCGCGGCAAAAAGCAGAATAAAAAACAATGACCCGCCATAAAACATGTTGCGGGCCATCTGCTTGGTAAAGCCTGTGGCTTTGACTTGATTCATGCTGTAGAACTCCTTAAAAAAAATGGGTTTTGCTGGGCGACACATTTGCACTTGTATTGGCAAATAAAGTCAATTAAAGATTCATTTTGCATGAATCATATATCAAGCAAGCACCTCACATCCAAAAAAAATGAGCGACTAGTTCTTTGGAACTATGGCGGCAAACACACACATAGTTCCATTGATCCGCCGCTACCGTTCCTCAGAGGGATACCGCAAAACGGGTCTGAACCCTACAGTCTGGTCACTTAAAAACAGGAGTTTTATATGACCAAGAAAGGGCAAGCCCTCTCGGTACTGATCGTCAGCACCTTCGCCTTCACCGTGTGTTTCATGGTGTGGATGATGTTTGCGGTGATCGGCATCCCGATCAAAAAAGCGTTAGACCTCAACTCGACCCAATCGGGTCTGTTGATGGCCATGCCGGTGCTCACCGGTTCACTTATCCGCGTGCCGCTAGGCATCTGGACTGACAAGTTTGGTGGGCGCATTGTGTTTGCCGTGCTGATGGCCTGCACCGTGCCCGCCATCTGGCTGATGACCTACGCCACCGCCTATTGGCACTACCTGGTGATTGGCCTGTTTGTCGGGCTGGCTGGCGGCTCGTTCTCGGTCGGCACGCCTTATGTGGCGCGCTGGTTCCCCAAAAAACAACAAGGCTTTGCCATGGGCATCTTCGGCATGGGCAACGCCGGAGCAGCACTGAACAAGTTTGTTGCGCCTGCAATTATGGTGGGCTTCGGCTGGACCATGGTGCCCAAGGTTTACGCCTTGATCATGCTTGGCACGGTGGTCATGTTCTGGCTGTTCTCACACAGCGACCCAGACCACCATGCGGCCAAGCAAGTGCCCTTCATGGCGCAGCTCAAAGCCTTGAAAGACCCCACCGTTTTCAAATATTGCCAGTACTACAGCATTGTGTTTGGTGGCTATGTGGCTCTGAGCCTCTGGATGGTGCAGTACTACGTCGGCGAGTTTGGCCTGGACATCCGCACCGCCGCCCTGCTGGCAGCCTGCTTCTCATTGCCCGGCGGCGTGTTGCGCGCCTTTGGTGGCTGGTTGTCTGACAAATACGGCGCGCACTCCATGACCTGGTGGGTGCTGTGGGTGAGCTGGGTCTGCCTGTTTTTGCTGAGCTACCCGCAAACCGATTTCACCATTGCCACCGTGAACGGCCCGCAGACCTTTCACGTCGGCCTGAATGTTTACACCTTCACCATGCTGATGTTCACCTTGGGCGTGGCGTGGGGCTTTGGCAAGGCCAGCGTGTTCAAGTACATCAGCGACGACTACCACCACAACATTGGCGCTGTTAGCGGCATCGTTGGCCTGGCCGGTGGCATGGGGGGCTTTCTTTTACCCATCATGTTCGGCGGCCTGATGGACCTGACCGGCATTCGCTCCAGCGCCTTCATGCTGATGTATGGCGTGGTCTGGGTGTCGCTGATCTGGATGTACTGGACAGAGGTGCGCGGCAAGGAATACATGGCCAGTGGAAAAGCCAATGGGCGCGGAAGCGAATAAATTTCATCACAAACAATCCATTAGGGCATGAATGCATGGCGAGGTGAGTTGCAAGGCAGTTTGGCTGGCCGAGAGGCGTTCATAGCCGTAGCTATGGACGACGAACGAACGGGCAAAATGGCCGCAAATCACGCCGCCTGGCATCATGCAGGCGCGAAGTTCCGCCTAATGGATTGTTTGGGATAATCCAAATCCATATGCATTTATTGAAGAAAACAAGCGGTCAACTGAGGAATCTAGGCTAATTGATTATTTGGGTTTAGGCTGTCGCGACCGCTCAAACTACCACGCTCAAACTACCACGCTCAAAGGCATCTTATCGCCCCAAGCCCATGCCATAGTTGTTTTTAAGCGATTGGATCTCTGTCACTGCAATGTGTTGAGCCAGCAGACTTCATGATGTTTCGTGTCGGACTATTTGCCATGAAAAAATGGCACAACTTGGACTGCACATTGGGCAACTGGCCTCGGCGCTAGAGACTTAGGGTAAGAATGGGGTTGACTAGACATCCAACGTCAACTAAAAGCCTTCTGTTGAGACAAACGAATTGATATGAATATGGCGGCCATGCAAAGCAAAGATCAAAAAACTACCCACGAAGTGTTATTTGTTGGAACCGACACAGATCGCAGAAGGCAATTCGAAACCGAATGCAAAACGCAAATTGGGCGACGGCATTTCGTGACCACGACAGAGGACGCTGCCACTCTGCTCAAACAGAGGGTCATCGACTTGTTAGTCCTTGATTTGGAGAGCTTTACCCGACCCACACATGTACGGTCATTAGGTGAATTGATGGGGTTGCGCTCAGGTATGGAAACGCTGGCTTTGTGCCCAGCTAGCGCGGCTGCTTGGCTTTTGGACTTGATGCCGCATGGACTCAAGCACTACTGCCTAAGCCCTTACCTTTCAGCAGAATTGACGCGCCGCGTGCAAGACATGACACTCAAAGTCGATGCGTTTGACATGACACAACGCCTGGATGACCGTGGAGACATTGTCGATCTCAATGCAACCTGGTTGGATGCGATGGGATACACCATTGACGAAGTCATAGGGACTCCATTTGAAGACTACGTGAACCCCGAAAGTCGCCGTGCTGTGCAACAGGCGCTTATCACTACCCACACCAACCGTCGCACTGAAACGGTTGTCTGCCAGCTGCGCCGCAAGGATGGCTCAATTTTAGACGTTGCGCTCAACGGCGTGGCAACCTACAACACCCACGGTGAGCACCTTCAAACCCGGTGTGAGCTGCGCGGTGTCAACTATTTTTTGGCCGACAAACTCAAGTCCGAGAGCCTGCTGCAAGTGGAGCGCGAGCTTAAAGTGCTGCTGCTTGTTCGCTCTAAATTACAGCAAGCGTTGATGGGCATTAAAGACGTGAATGAGCTGTCATTTTTGATGTGCCAAGAGCTACGAAAGTGTCCTGGTATTGTGGGCGTAGCGTTTTTGCACAAGGACGCGAACGATGTCATGCAACTCGATGCGTGCATGTCACGCGACGACCAAGATCGCGTCAGTTTTGTTAAGGGCTGCGAAGACATGCTGCAATTGTCCCGAGGTAAAAGCCTGGGTGTGTTGTCAGCCCTCATGCAGGGAGAGTTTGTCATCGCTGATTCGTTGGCCAAAATTGGAGGCCAAAGAGATCTAAGGTTTTTCCATGCAATGGGAGTCCGCACCATTGTTGGCACACCAATAGTGGCGGAATCCATCATGTTTGATGAGGCTGCAAAAACCTTGGGCGCTTTGTGTTTGATGCTTGATCGCCGCCACAACTTTCCACGCGAATGGCTGGAAGTGATGGCAGATCTTGGCGCGCTCGCAAGTTTTGGGTTAAATATTATCGAGTGGGGTCACGAAAAAGCCGACCTTATGCGCCAACTGCGCGACATGGCGATGACCGACACCCTCACAGGCGCGGCCAACCGACGCAGTGCCAACGAATTCATGCAAAGAGAATACGCCCATAGCCAGAAAGAGGGGCTGCCGTTCACGCTGATCATGATGGACGTGGATAAGTTCAAAAGAATCAACGACACCTACGGCCATGAGCAGGGAGACCAAGTGCTCAAGGCCATCACGCGCGCTGCCAAAGACTTGCTGCGTGGGTCTGATTTGCTGGTTCGTTGGGGCGGTGAGGAGTTTTTGGTGGTGGCACCCAATACCGATGCAGCCGACGGATTTGCGCTGGCAGAAAACATCCGGCTCGCTATTGAAAAAACTCCCATCGAAGGTTGTCACAACGTCTCAGTGAGCATGGGCGTGAGTCTGATTGCAGCAGGCAAAAGCATTGAAGATGCTTTGGGTCGCGCGGATGCAGCGCTTTACCGCGCCAAGGAAACCGGACGCAACCGCTGCATCATGGCCGAGGACAAACTCCCGCCAGAAGCAACGACAACGACCTAAAACCGCTGCAATATCTGGTATCAAGCGCATGGTGATGGTGGGAGAGCGGGGCATGATCGCGCAAAAGGCCATTGATTAGATGAGCAAGGGTGTCGATGTGGCCTGGGTCACGGCGTTGCGCATCAGTGCCATTCGCACGTTGGTGGCGCAGGGTGCGGTGCAGATGGCAAATCCACCTCGTGCGCGCAAGGGTAGTGTTGACCGGGGCTTACGCTGAGGCGGCATTGGACGGGCTATACATCAACCGCACGATGGTCAAGGCTGCGCGCATGAATGCGCCTATTTGCGTGCGCACCTACAAGACTCTGGCGCAGGTGGAGCAGGCTTTACGCTCGATCAAGACGATGGATTTGAAGCTGCGCCCAATGAACCATCCCAGTTAATGCCCATCTATTTCAATACGGATTCTCAAACCCCAGCCGCGCCATGATCTCGCTCTCGCGCAGTTCCATCACTTGTGCGTCTTCATCCAGCTCATGATCCCAGCCCTGGGCGTGCAGCGCGCCGTGTACCAGCAGGTGGGCGTAGTGTTCTTCTAGCGTTTTATTCTGCGCTTTCGCCTCACGGGCGACCACTGGCGCGCACAGCACCAGGTCTGCGGTCACGATCGGCTCCTGGGTGTAGTCAAACGTCAGCACATTGGTGGCGACGTCTTTTTTGCGGTAGTCGCGGTTCAGCGCCTGGCCTTCTTCGGCATCCACAACGCGCACCGTTAGCTCGGCATCTGTTTGCAGCGCATGGCGCAGCCAGCGCGTGACTTTGTGGCGCGGCAAGGCGGCGCGGTGCAGGGCTACGTCGGCAAATTTGGCAAATTGCAAAGACAGGGTGAGTTGCTTCATGGTTTCAATTTTTATATGGCTTATAGGCCTCTAGCCCTTGAATAATAAGCGCAGTTAGCTATATATATTATAGCAATTAGGCAGTGTGTGACCGGCGTCGCGCTGGCAGATCATAAGCATCCACAATGCGTGCCACCAGCGGGTGGCGCACCACGTCTGCGCTGGTCAGGCGGCAAATGGCAATGCCTTCCACGCTTTTGAGCACGCGCTCGGCATCAATCAGACCGCTGAGCTGGGTGGTGGGCAGATCGATCTGGCTCACGTCGCCGGTCACCACAGCTTTGGAGCCAAAGCCAATGCGCGTCAAAAACATTTTCATCTGCTCGGGCGTGGTGTTTTGCGCCTCGTCGAGAATCACAAACGCAGTGTTCAAGGTGCGCCCGCGCATGAAGGCCAGCGGGGCGATCTCAATGGTCTGGCGCTCAAAGGCTTTTTGCACCGCCTCAAAGCCCATCAGGTCGTACAGCGCGTCGTACAGCGGGCGCAGGTAGGGGTCGATCTTTTGCGCCAGGTCACCAGGCAGGTAGCCCAGGCGTTCTCCGGCTTCCACCGCCGGGCGGGTCAGCACAATGCGTTGCACCGTGCTGCGTTGCAGGGCATCTACGGCACAGGCCACCGCCAGGTAGGTTTTGCCGGTGCCAGCCGGGCCAATGCCAAAGGTAATGTCGTGGCTGGCAATGCTGTCCAGGTAGCGCGCCTGGTTGATGGAGCGGGGTTTGAGCTCGGCACGCTTGGTTTTGAGCGCTGGGCCGTCGACCCCGTTCACATCACCGTCACCTGAGAGCATTAGCTGCACGGTGCGCGGCTCAATCGGGCGCGCGGCCATTTCATACAGGGCTTGCAGCATTTCCATGGCGCGCTTGGCGTTGGCCTTGAGGCCATCCACCTTGAACTGCTCGTGCCGGTGGGCAATTTTGACTTGCAGCGCAGTCTCGATGCTGCGCAGGTGCTCGTCCATGGGGCCGCACAAGTGCGCCAGGCGGGTGTTGCTGGGGGGAGAAAAGATGTGGCGCAAGATCACGTTGATAATTCCTGAAATGGGGACGTACAAAAAACCGCGCCAGCGTCGTTGAACCTTCTTGCCGTACGCATCGTACTGTCTTCGAAGGCACGCCTAGCTGGCACGATTTTGCTTGCGTCTTGAAATGTTCTCCATGATAGGCAAAAAATGATCGCAAAACTGACCGGCACGCTCGATGCCAAAAACCCGCCCGCCGTGGTGCTGGATTGTCACGGCGTGGGCTACGAGGTTTTTGTGCCCATGAGCACGTTTTACAACCTGCCTGAGCTGGGTGCAACGGTGACGCTGCTGACGCATTTTGTGGTGCGTGAAGACGCGCAACTGCTGTACGGCTTTGCCAGCAGCCAAGAGCGCGAAGCGTTTCGCCAGCTGGTCAAAATATCGGGCGTGGGGCCACGCACGGCGCTGTCGGTGTTGTCGGGTATGGGGGTGGCAGAGCTGGCGCAGGCGATCACCCTGCAAGAGGCGGGCCGACTCATCAAAGTGCCCGGCATTGGCAAAAAAACCGCTGAGCGGCTGCTGCTGGAACTCAAAGGAAAGCTGGGCCCCGACATTGGCGTGGTGGCCAATGTGACCAGTGACGCACAGTCTGATATTTTGCAAGCCCTGCTGGCGCTGGGCTACAGCGACAAAGAAGCCGCGCTGGCCCTCAAAGCCCTGCCCAAAGACGCCAGTGTCAGCGACGGCATCAAGCTGGCGTTGCGCGCGCTAGCCAAGTAATTGATCAAACCGGCAAGCACCATGAAAAAACTCTACCGCAACTTTGACACCCAGGCGCAGATCGACGCGCAGTACAACCCGTCGATCAAACTGCCCGATGCCACCGCTCCCATGCGGCATTACGCGGCGCGGTCTGTGCTGGCCCGCCAGACCCTGCGCTGCATGCTGGATGTGCCCTATGGCCCCACGCGGGCTGAGACGCTGGACATTTTTCCGGCTGATGTGCCCAACGCACCGGTGTTTGTGTTTATTCACGGTGGCTACTGGCGGGCGCTGTCCAGCAAAGACTTCAGCTGCGTGGCCTTGGGGCTGCAGCCACTGGGCATCACTACGGTGGTGGTCAACTACGCGCTGTGCCCGCTGGTGAGCATTGACGAGATCACGCGCCAGGTGCGTGCAGCCGTGGCCTGGACGCACCACCATATTGCAGCACACGGCGGTGACCCCAAGCGCATCGCCCTGGGCGGCCACTCAGCCGGCGCGCACCTTACAGCCATGTGCCTGCAAACCGCTTGGGCAGATGACTACGGTTTGCCGTCAGACCCGATCACTGCCGCCCTGTTGATCAGCGGCGTGTACGACATTGCACCGCTGCGCTACAGCTATCTGCAGCCCATGATTCAGCTCGACGAAGGGCTGATTCGCCGCCAGTCGCCCCTGTTCGCGGTGCGGCCATGTGCCACCCCCATCTGGGTCAATTGGGGTTCTGAAGAAAGCACCGAATTTGCCCGTCAGGCGGCCAGTTTCGATGCCGCCTGGCAGTTGGCTAGAAACAAAGGCGAGCTAAGCGCCCTGCAGGGTGCCGACCATTTTCGGGGGCTGCATGGCTTTGAAAGCCCGGACAGCAGCCTGTGCCAGTGGCTAACTAAAAAACTTGCAAGTCAAAAAAATTGAGCCAGTGGCACTTAGGGCTTGTTCACAAATAACATGCACATTTGACTAGCCAACTTTGGGCGCACTGCGTCGTTGCAAATCGCTTGTGCAGCAGAGCTGCACAAGCGATTTGCGCCTCGCATTGCATCCTAAATCCGGCGGCCAAATGTACAGCTTATTCATGAACAAGCCCTTACGCCATCCCTATCCCTGAATAGGCCATGGGCTTTGGGGTAGTTATACTGAATATTTTAAATATCAGTATAACCGTGCTCTACACCTCACTTTCTACTGCAGCTCAAACCGCCTACGCGTCGCTTGCCAGTGCCAGACGTCTTGAGGATGTACGTAGCGTCGCTGAATTACCAGGCAGCTTCTCGAAAAAGAGGGTGAAGGGAAAAGAGTATTGGTACTACCAAACACCAGACCTTACCGGCAAGCAAATTCAGATTTTTTTGGGCTGCGCATCCGATCAACTAACCAAGTTAATCAACCTCCACCGCAGCGGAAATGGAACCAAGGTTCACTTGCGCCAACTCACTCGCCAGGCAATTGCAGCGGGCTGCCCATCCATCGTCCCGTCCCACGCAAAAATCATCGAGCGTTTGGCCGATGTTGGATTTTTTCGGGCGGGCGGCATTCTGGTGGGAACCCACGTTTATATGGCCTACCAGAACTACCTCGGCATTCGTTGGCAATCTGCGGCACAGACCGTGGATTTGGACTTTGCGCATGCGGGTCGCAATGTATCCGTCGCAATTCCTTCTGGTGTCACCATGGACGTAGGCAGCGAAATCGAAGCACTAAAGATGGGCTTTGTTCCAGTCAAAAGTCTGACCACCTACGTCAAATCCGATGAACAGGATTTGCAAATCGATTTTGTGACCTGCCGACATCGGGGTGGCGACACGCCCGTACTCATCAAGGCACTCAACGCCACCATGCAGCCATTGAAATTCATGGAATTTTCCATGGAGGCTCCTATTCAAGTCACGCTGCTTGCGCAGCGCGGCCCGATCACCGTCAACGCGCCACCACCGGAAAAGTACGCTTTGCACAAGCTACTGGTCTATGGCGAAAGACCGCAAAAAATGCGGGTCAAGGCCGCCAAGGATTTGGCCCAAGCCGCATCCCTCATCGATTACCTCACCAAGAATGATGTCGAACTGCTCAGCGACACATGGGGAGAACTTATCAGCCAAGGACCCGGATGGCGCAGCCGAGCCCTTGAGGGATTGGCTGCATTGAAAGATCGCTACCCCACAGTGGACACTTCTGCTCTGGTGGAGTAATTTCACTTCAAAATCATCCGTGTCGTTGTTGCAACGCCATGCCGTGCTTCAGCAGTGGCTGCTTGAGAAACTCACTTAGGGCTTGTTCATGAACAAGCTGTGCATTTGGTCGTCAGATTTGGGATGCAATGCAAGGCGCAAAACGTGCCATGCAGCTCTGCTGCACAAGCGATTTGCAACGACGCAGTGCGCCCAAAGCTGGCGCGCCAAATGTGCATGTTATTTGTGAACAAGCCCTTAGGGCTGCAAAAAACCTTCATACCCGCGCGCGCGCAGCAGGCAGGCCGGGCAAGTACCGCAGCCGTAACCCCAGGCGTGGCGGTGTTCGCGGTCGCCCAGATAACAGGTGTGGGTGTGTTCAATGATCAGCTGCACCAGCGCATCCCCGCCTTGCACCACGCCAGATGTTTCACCCAGCATGTGCGCCATGGCCCAGGTGTCGGTCTTGTCGATCCACATCAACGGGGTGTCAATTAAAAAACGTTTGTCCATGCCCAGCGACAACGCCAACTGCATGGCTTTCATGGTGTCGTCGCGGCAATCCGGGTAGCCTGAAAAATCGGTCTCGCAAACCCCGGTGACCAGCACCTGCAAATCGCGCCGGTAAGCCACGGCGGCAGCCAGGGTCAAAAACAGCAGGTTGCGACCCGGCACAAAGGTGTTGGGCAGGCCGTTTTGTTCCATTTTGAAGGCGGTGTCACGTGTCAGAGAGGTGTCGCTCACCTCGCCCAGCACCGCCAAATCCAGCAGGTGATCCTGACCTAATTTTTCGGCCCATTGGGGAAATTGGCGGCGAATTTCGCTCAGCACGCGCAGGCGCGCCTGCAGTTCGACATGATGGCGCTGGCGGTAATCAAACCCGATGGTTTCAACACGTCGGTATTTGGCAAGTGCCTGCGCCAGGCAGGTGGTGGAGTCTTGACCACCAGAAAATAAAACAAGAGCTGAAGTGTGCATGGCAAGATGTTAAACCGGCTAAGGGCTTGTTCATGAATAAGCTGTACATTTGGCCGCCGGATTTGGGATGCAATGCGAGGCGCAAAGCGTGCCTTGCAGCTCTGCTGCACAAGCGATTTGCAACGCCGCAGTGCGCCCAAAGTTGGCGAGTCAAATGTGCATGTTATTTGTGAACAAGCCCTTAGCCGCGCACCACGCCGCAACAAGCGCTGTCACGGCCGCAGCCCGAAAAGGCAGAGTCACAACGACAAAAAAATAACGTTGAACAACAACCACAGTCACCAAGAATAGCTTGTTGTAGGGTTGACTTCAGGCGGCCATGCCGGGTTGAAAACCGCCCTACGCAGGCAGCACATGCTTGCGGAATTCTTGTTCAACATGGGCGTTAAAAATAGAATTACTGCGCGTCGCGCACCGGGCGGCCATTCACCGGCTGCACCGGTCGCGCGTTGTTGGGAAACAGCTGCTGAAACAAACGAATTTGCGCGGCACTGAGTTGCGTGGGCGTTTTCAGCACCATCCACAGCACGCCTTCGGTGCAGGGTGGCGTGGTGAGTGAGCCGATGAACTGGTAGTAGCGCTGGTCTTTGGGCAGCAGCTCGTTCATGTCAAGAATGCCCCCGGGCATACGCACCCGGTCGTTCAAATCCAGGGGCATGTAAGTCCACACCTTATTGATCAGCGGGTTGGCCACGCCAGGGTCTAGCAGCACCGCCACCACCGCCAATTGGCCATCATTACTTTTGTGTACCAGGTGCGCCACCATGGCAAAGCTGCGGTAGTTCACCTGCTCCTCGGACGGCGTGTGAAAGTGCATCTGCACCAGCTTGTAAACCGAGCCACGCACCGTCAGGGTGTTGTCGCCCACCACGTCCACCTGAATCGTGTGGCCGTTGTTGACCACACTGCCGGTGGACGGGTTGTAGTTAAAGGCCAGCGGCTCGGCCGGGCCTTGCAGCGTCAGGTTGTCTTCAATGTTGATGGGCGACTGCCGCTTGCCGATGGCGCACGCATTGAATTCAGGCTTGAGCTTGCCCCAGGCTTGCGGGCCGTTCTCACCCTCATACGCCCAATGCGGCTCGCCCCCATGTGCATCGCCACCGTGCGCAACCGCATGGGCATCTGGTGCGGCGGGCAATTTGTGGCCGGTAAGGGCAGCGGCTTTGGCTCGGATGTATTCCCGGCTGGCACGCGGGTTGACTGCGGGCGTGTGGGCGCTGGCCGCACCCGATGCGCCCACATGCAGGGTCAGCACCGGCACACGTGTTGATACTTTTGCAGCGGCAGCCACTGGCTTGGTGGCGGGTGCATGAGCAACGGCCGGGGCATGTGCAGCCGCTGGGGTGGCATGAACCGGAGCCGCTGGCGCTGGCTCTGAGGCAGCTTCGGTTTTTACAGCTGACTTGTCCCGCACCACCAGCATCAGATTCGTTTTGCCCAGCATTTGTTCACGGATAGCCGCTTTGATGTCCACACCAATGGACTTTTCTTGCGGCGCAGAGGTGTCTATCGCATGTGTTTTCCCGGTAACTTGATGCGCTGCCGGTTTCTCTGACGCAGAGTCCTGCGCCGCTGGCGAGGCCGCTTGGCTGCTGGCCAGTCCCAGAAGCAGGCTGGACAAACCCAACAGCATCAGATGTAGCCCACGACGCACGCGCCCACTGGCAATGCTTGCTCGACAAGAAGATTCAAAAAGATACAGCAGGATAATCATGGTGCAGCGAGGGTCATTAAATGACTCAAAATTGGTTTTACACTCAATTAACGGCAAGTGGACGCGATGTCTTAAGCACCCAAAGTTTTAACCAAGATTGTCCATCAGTTGGTGCTGCGCACCGGTCTGTACTGGATACAGGTGGCATGGTCCCAAATAATCCATTAGGCAGGACTTCTTGCCTGCATGATGTGTGGCGATCGATTTGCGGCCATTTTGCCAGCCCGTTCGTCGTCGATAGGTTTTCGAGGCAGTATGCAAGGCTGTGAGACGTTCATAGCAGGGCTATGGACACCGAGGAGACGCTCAAAATGACCGCAAAGCTGCAGCCAGCGTTCAAACTGGTGCAAAGTACCGACTAATGAACAATCTCGGATGAAAGACACTTTGAAGATATGCAGTCGCGCAGCGGATGAGGTCGTGAAAATCTTTGATGCCAAATTCCTTAATGGACTGTTTTTTACTTAAAATTGTTAATTGTTTGCTAAAAGGATGTCAGACTTTCGGTATCGAAGCGAATTTCGACCACAACGAGGACAGTTTTTGAAAGATTTGCAGACTCATAGCCGTAGCCGAGTTCAAAAAACCAATAAGAATTGGATTGCTGCGGTTGGATTGCAGTCAATGTTCCGGAAATTCGACAGCCTCCTGGGTTTCTTCACTGAGGCTCAGTTCACCATTTAAGTGACAGCGCTACGCACCCGATTGAGCCCTTGGCAACGCGCCTGGGGTCGTTGCTCCTTCTTGCGGACATTAGCCCGCCTCGCCGTCTGGCCTACCCAGCAGCCCACTCGGGCGCTTCCAACTGAGGAATCTTGGATGAAAACACTTCACAAACTCATTATTTTGCCAACTTTGAGCTGCACTTGTTGGCTACCAGTCTTGGCGCAAACCCAGCCACGGCATTCGGGACAAGCTGCATCAGCCAGTTCGGAACCAGCCAAAGATGGTTACAACCGGGTCATGAACAGCAAGCTGTGCACCACCGCACCGCGCAGTGAATGGCTACCTGAAGACGAGATGAAACTACTGGCTCAGCACCGGGGCTACCGCATCAAGACCTTCAAGGCTGACGGCAATAATTGCTATGAAATTTATGGGTTCAACCAACTCAACCAAATAGTTGAGGCCTACTTTGACCCTGTTACATCCAAGTTGTTGCATCAAAACATAGCCAAGTAATTGCGCTTACTGCGCATCAACTCACCCGGCAAATCTTCAGCATATTGGTGCCGCCCGGTGAGCCCATGGGTTCGCCACAGGTGATGGCATAAACATCACCGGTTTGCACCACGCCGCGTGATTTCAATTCGGCCTCGGCTTGCTTCAAGGCCGTGTCGCGGTCGGTACTGGTGTCGCTGAACAGCGGACGCACGGTGCGGTACAGCGTCATGCGGCGCTGCGTGGCCAGCTTGGAGGTGATGGCGTAGATCGGAATCTGGATCAAATGGCGGCTCATCCACAGCGCGGTGGAGCCACTGTCGGTCAACGCCACAATCGCCTTGGCCCCCAAGTGGTGCGCGGTGAACAGCGCGCCCATGGCGATGGCATGGTCGATGCGGGTGAAGGTTTTGCCAGTAAAGTCGGCCTCTAACTTGAGTGCGTTGCCGTTTTCAGCGGCATGGCAAATTTTGGCCATTTCAATCACGGTTTCCAGCGGGTATTTGCCAGCGGCGGTTTCAGCGGACAGCATCACCGCATCGGTGCCATCGAGCACCGCGTTGGCCACGTCAGATACTTCGGCACGGGTGGGCACCGGGTTGGTGATCATGGACTCCATCATTTGTGTGGCGGTGATCACCACACGGTCATGCTCGCGCGCCAATTTGATCATGCGTTTTTGCAAGGCAGGCACCACCGCGTTGCCGACTTCCACCGCCAGGTCACCGCGCGCCACCATGATGCCGTCGCTGGCCAGCAAAATTTCTTCCAGACGTGGAATCGCTTCAGCGCGTTCAATCTTGGCGATCAAGCCGGGTTTGTGTCCGTCCGCTGCGGCCACGTTGCACAACTGGCGTGCCATTTCCATGTCGGTGGCGCTCTTGGCAAAGCTCACCGCCACGTAGTCCGCCTTGAAGCTCATCGCGGTACGGATGTCTTCCATGTCCTTGGCGGTCAGCGCTGGGGCGCTCAAGCCGCCGCCCTGCTTGTTGATGCCCTTGTTGTTGGACAACTCGCCACCGAGTTTGACAGTGGTGTGGATGGCCTCCCCCACCACCGCATCCACTGTAATGACGATCAAGCCGTCGTTGAGCAGCAACACATCGCCTGCCTTGACTTCTTTGGGCAAGGCTTTGTAGTCAAGCCCGACCGCATCTACGTCGCCCAATTCGGTGCGTGCGGCATCCAGTACAAAGGGCTGACCAGGTTCCAGCAACACCTTGCCATCGGCAAATTTGCCGACGCGAATTTTGGGGCCTTGCAGGTCGGCCATGATGCCCACTTCGCGCCCGGCACGTTGCGCGGCTTCACGCACCAAGCGGGCTCGGTCAATGTGGTCTTGCGCCTTGCCATGGCTGAAGTTGAGCCGCACCACGTTCACCCCGGCGCGAATCATTTGCTCGAGCAACGCGGGGTCGCTGGAAGCTGGGCCTAAGGTGGCAACAATCTTGGTAGCACGACGTGGCATGAAACAATCTCCTTGTAATTTAGTTTCATGATTTTCACACGGTTTGAGTTACAACGCTGCAACAAGTTACCGCATCACCTCCGTCAAACCAGTCGATGCCTTGCATCATTGCATGCTTTGGCGCAGCAAGAGCGTAGTAAAGTTGGGGTAACCCGCATCCACCGAATGAACTTCTCCATTTTTGATGACCTCCTGGACATCCCCACTGATCTTCCAAAAATTTTGGTGGTGGATGATCAGCGGGTCAACCTGCAATTCATGGCACACATTTTTGCCCACAGTTACCAGGTGCTCACGGCGGAATCTGGTGAGCAAGCGCTTGACCTGTGCCACCGAACGCCGCCCGATCTGATTCTGCTGGACATCGGCATGCCGGGAATGGATGGGTTTGAGGTTTGCACGCAGCTTAAAGCCGATGCGGCCACGCAAGACATTCCGGTTATTTTTGTCACCGCAAACCGCGACGAGGCTTCTGAAACCCGGGGTCTGGAACTGGGCGCAGTGGACTTCATCTCCAAACCCGTTAACCCCGCAGTGGTGCGGGCGCGTGTCAAAACCCATTTGACAGTCAAGCTGCAATCTGATTTATTACGCCGACTGGTCTTTCGTGATGGCCTGACTGGTGTCTTTAACCGTCGCTACTTCGACCAGCAACTCCGCATGGAAACCGCGCGTGCCTCGCGGGTCAACCATCCCCTGGCTTTGATCATGCTTGATGTTGATTTTTTCAAACGTTTCAATGACCGCTATGGGCATCAGGCGGGCGATGACTGCCTACGCCTGGTGGCCCAAACCCTGAAAGCAAATTTGCGTCGGCCAGCTGATCTGGTCGCACGCTACGGAGGCGAAGAATTTGTTTGCCTGCTTCCTGATACAGGCTTTGACCAAGCCATGATGCTTGCGACTGAGCTTGAAACCCAGGTGCGTCTCAAAACCATCGCCCATGCAGACTCCGACTCTGCAAAAGTAGTTACCGTCAGCCTGGGTGTAGCGGGCTGCAACGCTCCCCTTCCATGCACTGCCGACAAGCTGCTGGCCGCCGCAGATCAGCAACTCTATCTTGCCAAGCACCACGGACGCGGTTGCGTTCGCGGGCAAGCCTTTCAATGAAGGCAAGGCTTTGATGCCCGGGCGCAGACACTGACTCTCGCCTGCGGGCAGCGCCAGATCAGAGCATTTCCAGCGCCACCGCCGTACCCTCACCCCCGCCAATGCACAGCGTGGCCAGGCCTTTTTTAAGCCCACGGGCCTGCAAGGCATACATCAGTGTGACGATGATGCGTGCGCCACTGCAACCAATCGGATGACCCAAAGCACAGGCACCGCCATTCACGTTGATGATGTCATGGCTGATCTGCAGGTCGTGCATCAGCGCCATGGGCACCACGGCAAAGGCTTCGTTCACTTCCCACAAATCGACATCTTTGACAGCCCAACCGGCCTTTTCCAGTGCTTTTTTGCTGGCTCCCACCGGAGCAGTGGCAAACCAGTTGGGTTCTTGCGCAAACACCGCGTGGCTGGCGATGCGTGCCAGCG
>MNXW01000190.1 GCA_001871515.1 Comamonadaceae bacterium CG2_30_57_122 | reverse complement strand
GCGCTGTGGTCGCCCGGTCGCAGCGACGCCTTGCTCAAACTCAAACTCCACGCCGACGACGAGGCGCGCGTGGTGGCGCACCTGCCCGGCAAAGGCCGCAATCAGGGGCGCTTGGGCGCCTTGCTGCTGGAGATGCCCGACGGCAAGCGCTTTGCGCTGGGCACCGGCTTCACCGACGCACAACGCACCGATCCGCCGCCGGTGGGCGCGCTGGTGACCTACCGCTACCGCGACCTCTCGCCCAAGGGGCTGCCGCGCTCGGCGTCGTTTGTGCGGGTGCGCGGGGTGGAATAGGCTTTTCATTTACCCCGGTAATCTGCTAGCATCCGACCATGCTTCCAATCCAGACCAAACTTACCTCACAAGGCCAGGTTTCTGTGCCGGCGGCTGTGCGCAGTTTTCTCAGTTTGACACCGGGGTCGGTGTTGGTCTGGAAGGAAGAGGCCGGGCGCATCAGCGTTGAGCGTGCTGTGCGGCACAACACCGCCGACGTGCATCAAGCGTTGTTTGGCGACGCAGCGGAGGTGCCCACCAAAACTGCAGCGGAACTCAAGCAAGGCATACGTCAACGCATGCAGCGACGCTATGCTGGCCATTGACACCAACGTGTTGGTGCGATTGCTGGTGCGCGATGATGCAAGGCAAGCGGCGCTGGCCGACCAATTTGTGGCCAAAGGCGCCTGGGTGTCGCATTTGGTGCTGGCCGAAACCTTTTGGGTGCTGGATGCCGTTTACGACCGCAAGCCTGCCCAACTGATCGCCGCGCTTGACTTGCTGCTGGCGCATGAAACCCTTGTTTTGCAAGACGCAGATACCGTGGTCAACGCGCTGGTGGATTTTCGGGCCAAGCCAGCGTTGGGTTTTTCAGACTGCCTGGTGTTGGCTATTGCCAAAAAAGCCGGCCATGTGCCCTTGGGTACCTTTGATCAGAGCCTGGCACGTTTGACGGGTGCACACAAGATCACCTGATCGGCAGGTTTACGCAAACACACCCGCCGTCTCGCCCATGCGGTTTGACACCTCGCCCAGGTGGTGCAGGGTGTCGCCAAAGCTCAGTTCCAGCTGCGTCAGGTGCTTGAAGTAATGGCTGCCAATGTATTCGTCGGTGACGCCAATGCCGCCGTGCAGCTGCACCGACTGCTGGCCCACAAAGCGCATCGATTGACCCAACTGCACCTTGGCGCGCGCCAGCGCCACGCGGCGCTCTGCTGCCGGGGCACCCAGTTTGAGCGTGGCGTAATAGCTCATGGAGCGCGCCAGCTCCAGCTGCATCTTCATGTCGGCCATGCGGTGGCGCAGCGCCTGAAATGTGCCAATGGCCACGCCAAACTGCTTGCGCGTGTTGAGGTAATCGGCCGTCAGCCGCAGGGTTTTGTCCATCAAGCCCACGCCTTGCGCGCAGGCGGTGGCAAGACCGACGTCGATGGCCAGTTCCAGCGCGGACAGGCCGTCACGCGTGATCAAGGTGGCTGGGGTCTGGTTGAGCGTCACGTCGGCGGCGCGGCTGCCGTTTTGGGTTAGGTAGCCGCGCGTTTGCACACCGGCGCTGGCGCGCTCCACCCAAAACAGTGCCAGCGCGCCGTCGAGCAGCGCAGGCACGATGAAAGCGTCGGCCTGGTCACCTGCTGGAACTATGTTTTTGGTAGCTGTCAGCGCATATATTTCCTGGGCTTGAGCCGCTTTTGCTACACATTTTTCATACCTGTAGCGGCTGCTGCGCTCTTGCCAGGCCAGCACCGCCAACGTTTCGCCGCTGGCGACCCCGGGCAGCCACCGCGCTTGCAGCTCAGGTGGGGCAAAGTGGGCCAGTACGCTGCTGGTGATGAAAGTGTGCGTCAGGGGTTCCAGTACCAAACCGGCACCGAGCGCTTGCATGACCAACATGGCCTCAACCGGCCCCATGCCCAGCCCACCGTGGTCTTCAGCCACCAGCAGGCCGCACAAGCCCAGATCGGCCAGTTGGCTGTAGTTGGCGCGGTCAAAGCCGCCATGTTTCATGGTGGCGCGGTAGTGGTCAAAGGTGTAGCTTTTGTCAACCCAGCGCTGCACAGCGTCTTGCAACTGGACTTGTTCTTCTGAAAGATCAAAGTTCATTTTTTTGCCCTGCCTTAGCCAAGAACCGTCTGCGCGACGATGTTGCGTTGCACTTCATTGCTGCCGCCGTAAATGGTGGTTTTGCGCAGGTTGAAGTAGCTTGATGCCAGCGGCGCGCAGTGCAGCGCATCGCCCACAAAGCCCACCAGTCGGCCATCAACCAGGTCACCCTGCCAGCCGGCGTCCATCGCTTCGTGAATCAGCGGCAGGGCAAAGGGTCCGGCGGCCAGCATCATCAGCTCGGCGTAGCGTTGCTGGATTTCGCTGCCTCTGATCTTGAGCAGACCGGCAATGTCGAGCGAGTTCTTGCCGGATTTCTCAGCGCTGAGGACGCGCAGCACCAGCATCTCCAGCGCCACCACGTCCACTTCCAGCAGGGCGATTTGATCGCGAAAACGCAGGTCGTCCCACACGCCCTCAATCTTGGCAATGCGTTTGAGGCGCTCCAGCTCGCGCTTGCTGCGGTTCACGTCGGCAATGTTGGTGCGCTCGTGAGAAAGCAGGTGTTTGGCATACGTCCAGCCCTTATTCTCTTCACCAATCAGGTTGTTGACGGGCACTTTGACGTTGTCAAAAAACACCTCGTTGACCTCGGGCTCGCCGTCCAGCAGCACGATCGGGCGCACCGACACACCGGGAGACTTCATGTCGATCAGCAAAAAGCTGATACCCGCTTGCGGCTTGCAATCGGTGGCGGTGCGCACCAGGCAAAAAATCCACTCGCCATACTGCCCCAGCGTGGTCCAGGTTTTTTGGCCGTTCACCAGGTAATGGTCGCCACACAACTCAGCCCGGCATTTGACCGACGCCAGGTCCGAGCCTGAGCCCGGCTCGCTGTAGCCCTGGCTCCACCACACCTCGCCGCTGGCAATGCCGGGCAAAAACCGTTGCTGTTGCTCTGGCGTGCCAAACGCCATGATGACCGGCGCGACCATCACCGGGCCAAACGGCACGATGCGCGGCGCACCTGCCAGCGCACATTCTTCTTCAAACAAATGCTTCTGGATGGCGCTCCAGCCCGGGCCGCCAAATTGCGTGGGCCAGCCAAAACCGAGCCAGCCTTTTTGGCCCAGAATTTTGGCCCAGCGCTGCTGGTCGTCGCGGCTCAGGCGCAGCGCGTGGTGCACCTTGTGGGCAATGTCAGCGGGCAGGTGGGCACGCACCCAGGTGCGCACCTGCTGGCGGAACTGTTCTTCTTCGGGGGTAAAAGCCAAGTCCATGGGATCTCCAGTTGCTGCACTCGGCGGAAGCGGAGTTTTTTACTGAGCACCGTTTTTAGCACGCGCCCGCGGTCATGCCTGTCCGGGTGGAGACAGGTACTTCGAGCCCTGTGGCGACTATGCGCTGCGATGAGTTGATGCCGCCAGTGAGTCAATTGTGTTTGATCATGACGTGACGAGCGCAGCTGTAGTCTTCAAGCGCGTAGACTGACATGTCTTTGCCGTAACCCGACTGCTTCATACCACCGTGTGGCATCTCGGACACCAGCATGAAGTGGGTGTTGACCCAGGTACAGCCGTACTGCAAGCGTGCAGCCATGGCCATCGCTTTACCCACATCTTGCGTCCATACCGAACTGGCCAGACCGTATTCAGAGTCGTTGGCAAAAGCCAGCGCCTGCTCAGCATCCTTGACACGGGTCACCGAGACCACTGGTCCAAAGACCTCGCTGCGCACAATTTCGTCTTGCTGAAGCGAACCGGCCACCACGGTGGGTTTGTAGAAAAAACCTTTGCTGCCAAGCGTGCTGCCGCCGGTGGTGATCTCAATGTGTGAGAGCTCGCGTGCGCGGTCCACAAAACTCGCCACGCGGTCGCGCTGGCGGGCAGAAATCAGTGGGCCCATTTCGACGCCCGGCTCTTGTTGGGTGGCAGCCTTGATGGTCGAGACGGCGCTGCTAAGGTCAGCCACCAGGCGCTCGTAGATTTTTTCGCCCGCGTAAATGCGGCAGGCGGCGGTGCAGTCTTGCCCGGCGTTGTAGTAACCAAATGTGCGCACGCCTTCGACCACGCTGGCAATGTCGGCATCGTCGAGCACAATCACCGGCGCTTTGCCACCCAGCTCCATGTGGGTGCGCTTGATGCCGCGTGCAGCGGCTTCCATGATCTTGCTGCCGGTGGAGACATCACCGGTGAGTGACGCCATGCGAATGCGCGGGTCGCGAATCAGCGGCGCGCCCACCGTGTCACCGCGGCCACAAACGATGTTGACCACACCTGGCGGCAAGATATTGGCCAGCAGTTCCCCCAGGCGCAGTGTCGATAGCGGTGTCATTTCAGACGGTTTAAGCACCACGGTGTTGCCCATGGCAATGGCCGGCCCGAGCTTCCAGGCAGCCATCATTTGGGGGTAGTTCCAGGGCGCAATCGAAGCCACTACACCCAACGGGTCGCGCCGGATCATGCTGGTGTGACCAGACAGGTATTCACCCGCCAAAGAGCCTGGCATATTGCGAATGGCACCGGCAAAAAAACGATAAACATCGGCAATCGCCGGGATTTCGTCGTTGCGCGCAGCGCTGAGTGGTTTGCCGCAGTTGAGCGACTCGAGCATGGCGAGTTCATCACCATTGGCTTCAATCGCATCGGCAATTTTGAGCAAACAGGCACTGCGGTCTTTGGGCGTGAAGGCAGACCACACCGGGAAAGCCGCACTGGCGGCATCGACTGCCAGGTGCAGTTGCTCGGCGCTGGCTTCGCGTACCTCGCACAAGGTCTCTCCTGTTGATGGGTTTAA
>MNXW01000074.1 GCA_001871515.1 Comamonadaceae bacterium CG2_30_57_122 | reverse complement strand
GCTCGATTCCAAGCCCGAGTTGATGGACAAAAAAGACCGCCGACTGATTCAGTTGCAGATCGAGCGCGAGGCCGTCAAACGCGAAAAAGACGAGGCCTCGCAAAAACGCCTGGAGCTGATCAATGAAGAGATCACCGCGCTGCAAAGAGAAATTGCCGACCTCGACGAGTTGTGGAAAGCCGAAAAAGCCCAGGCACAAGGCTCCAAAACCATCATGCAAGAGGTGGAAAAAGTGCGCGGCCAGATCAAGTCACTCACCGACAAGGGCGACTTCAACAAGGCTGGTGAGCTGCAATACGGCAAGCTGCCCGAGCTGGAGAAAAAACTCAAGGCTGCGCAGGACAAAGAAGCCGGCAAAGCCCAGTCGGCCAAAGACGGCGGCCGCGCCCAGCTGCTGCGCACCATGGTCGGAGCCGATGAAATTGCCGAAGTGGTCAGCCGCGCCACTGGCATTCCCGTGTCAAAAATGATGCAGGGCGAGCGCGACAAACTGCTGCAAATGGAAACCAAACTGCACCAGCGCGTGGTCGGGCAGGACGAGGCCATTGGCGCGGTGGCCAACGCCATTCGCCGTTCACGCTCAGGGCTAAGTGACCCGAACCGGCCCACCGGCAGCTTCTTGTTCCTCGGCCCCACGGGCGTGGGCAAAACCGAGCTGTGCAAGGCGCTGGCTGGCTTTTTGTTTGATTCTGAAGAGCACCTGATTCGCGTCGACATGAGCGAATTCATGGAAAAGCATAGCGTGGCACGCCTGATTGGCGCGCCCCCCGGCTATGTGGGCTACGAAGAAGGTGGCCACCTGACCGAAGCCGTGCGGCGCAACCCGTACAGCGTGTTGCTGCTCGACGAGGTCGAAAAAGCGCACCCGGACGTGTTCAACGTGCTGCTGCAAGTGCTCGACGATGGCCGACTGACCGACGGCCAGGGGCGCACCGTGGACTTCAAAAACACGGTGATTGTGATGACCAGCAACATTGGCTCTTCAATGATCCAGAACATGGTCGGCCAGCCCTATGAGGACGTGAAAGACGCGGTGACGGATGAGCTCAAAAACCACTTCCGCCCCGAGTTTCTGAACAGAATTGACGAGACCGTGGTGTTCCACAGCCTGGATGCTAGCCACATTGCCGACATCGCCAAGATTCAGTTGGCGGTGCTGACGGCGCGCTTGGCTCACATGGATCTGGCACTGGAGGTGAGCGACGCGGCGGTGGCCGAACTGGCCAAGGTGGGGTTTGACCCGGTGTTTGGTGCCCGGCCACTCAAGCGCGCGATTCAGCAGCGCATTGAGAATCCGCTGTCCAAGCTGCTACTGGAAGGTAAATTTGCGCCTAAGGCCACCATCCATGTCCAAGTCGACCCGATTAAGGCACCGGGTCAGTTCAGCTTCAGTTAAGTGCCTTTTAGGCCTCTAGCCCCCATGGAATGGGGGTGAGCAGCTATTCACTTGATAGTGGGTAGCTGCTTTTTCATGGTTGCTTGCTAAAGCGGCATGCCTTGTTCTACCAAACCGGCATGCAGCGCCGCGCCCAGCGGCAACACCTGGTCGTTGAAGTCGTAGGTGGCGTTGTGCAGGTGGCAGCCGCTGTCGCCGTTGGCCATGCCTTGACCCAGGCGCAGGTAAGCGCCGGGCTTGGCGCGCAGCATGAAAGAAAAATCTTCTGCGCCCATGCTCGGCTCCAGGTTGCGCGTGACCTTGTCTTCACCGACCAGTGATGCCGCTACGTCACCGGCAAATTGCGCTTCAGCCATGGTATTCACGGTGGCTGGATAAATGCGCTCGTAGGTCACCACGGCGCTGGCACCAAACCCTTGGGCGATGGCAGCGCACAGCTCGTGCAGGCGGCGCTCTACCAGCGCCTGCACCTCGGGCTTGAAGGTGCGCACCGTGCCCACCAGCTTGGCGCTGCCGGGAATCACGCTCATGGCGTTGACATCGCCCGCCTGCAGCGCGCACAGGCTGATGACGGCACTGTCCACCGGCTTGACGTTGCGCGACACAATGCTTTGCACCGCGGTAATGATGTGCCCGGCCACCAGCACCGGGTCAATGGTCTGGTAGGGGTGTGCGCCGTGGCCGCCGTGACCGGTGATGTCGATGCTGATGCGGTCGGCCGCGGCCATCATCGGCCCCGGGTTCAGGCCAAAGCTGCCCACGGGCAGGGCCGGCCAGTTGTGCATGGCGTAGACCGCCTGCACAGGAAAGCGCTCAAACAAGCCGTCGTCGATCATGGCCTGCGCACCGGCGTAACCTTCTTCGCCGGGTTGAAAAATCAGTACCGCCGTGCCATCAAAGGCGCGGGTCTCGGCCAGGTAACGCGCCGCGCCCACCAGCATGGTGGTGTGGCCGTCATGGCCGCAGCCGTGCATCAAGCCAGGCTTGGTGGACTTCCAGGTGAAGTGGTTGCATTCCTGCATGGGCAGCGCGTCCATGTCAGCGCGCAGCCCCAGCATCTTGCCGCTGCTGGTTTTGTTGCCCCTAATGACCCCCACCACGCCGGTTTTACCGATGCCGGTGTGCACTTCGTCCACGCCGCACAGGCGCAGCGCTTGCGCCACGCGCTCGGCGGTGTAGTGCTCTTCAAACCCAAGTTCGGGGTGCGCATGCAGCTCACGCCGCAGCGCGGTGAGCTCTGGGTGCAGCGCACTCAAGCGTTGAAATGGTCGCTGCAAGGCCAGCGTGGCGTGGGGGGTGTTTGGGCGGGAGGCGATGGCGTGTGTCATAAATGATGCTTGCAGATCAATCAGCCAGGGACTGGGGTAAGTTATTGTCTACCGGACTCTGGCCGTTGCGCAGGGCAGCTAACATGCCCCTATGACTTCAGCCACCTACGCCCTGCTAAGGACTGTTCCGCTGCAACAAGATGCCAAAGTGATTGCCTTGGTGGGCATGGCGCATGCGGCCTCGCACTTTGGTCACCTGCTGTTGCCGCCGCTGTTGCCGCCGCTGTTGCCGCCGCTGTTTCCGGTGTTCATGAGCGAGTTGGAACTGAGCTTTTGACAGTTGGGCGCGTTGATGAGCGTGTTTTTTGTGGTGTCTGGGTTGGGGCAGGCCAGCGCCGGTTTTGTGGTGTGGTGGCAGCGCTTGGCATTGGGCAGTGCAATACTACAAATTTCATAGCTAATAGCGCTTTATATATAAGGGCTAGAGGTCATTTTTGCTTATAAAAAAGCCAGCAAAAGCTGGCCTTTTTTGAACTGTTAAACCAACTTGGGGATGCGGAAATCACAAATATCCCGTTTTTGCAATTTCCACATCCCTTACTTGGTCATGTCCACGCCATAGAAAGTGTGGCGACCAAACGGGCTGATCTTGAAGCCAATGACTTCTTTGCGCACAGGTTTCAAAGCCACGGCGTGGGCAATGGTGAACCAGGGCGCTTGCGCTTTGAAGATCACCTGGGCTTTTTCATACAGCTTGGTGCGCTCTGCCGGGTTGGATACGGTCTTGGCTTTCATGACCAGGTCATCAAACGGCTTGTAGCAAAACTTGGCCACGTTGGAGCCGCCGCTCTTGGCAGAAGCGCAACCCAGCAAGGTGTGCAAAAAGTTGTCCGGGTCACCGTTGTCCCCGGTCCAGCCCAGCATGCCCATCTGGTGTTCACCGGCTTGCATGCGCTTGCGGTATTCGCCCCACTCAAAGCTCTTGATCTCGGCCTTGATGCCCACCTTGGCCAGATCGGCTTGCATCAGCTCGGCAATGCGTTTGGCGTTGGGGTTGTAGGGGCGTTGCACCGGCATGGCCCACAGGTCGGTGGCGAAGCCGTCTTTCAAGCCCGCAGCGGCCAACAGTTTTTTGGCTTCGTCGGGGTTGTAGGCATCGTCCTTGATGGATTTGTTGTAAGACCATTGTGTCGGTGGGATCGGGTTGATGGCCGGCACGCCTGTGCCCAGGTAGACCGCATCCACAATGGCTTTTTTGTTGATGGCCATGTTCACCGCTTTGCGCACCCGCACATCGTCAAACGGTTTCTTGGTGGTGTTGTAAGCCAGGTAGCCGACGTTCAAGCCGGGTTGCTCCAGCACCGTCACATTCGCATCTTTGCGCATGGCGGGCACATCCGCCGGGTTGGGGTAGGGCATGACATGGCATTCACCCTTTTGCAGCTTGGCCCAGCGCACCGAAGCGTCTGGGGTGATGGAGAAGATCAGGTTGTCAATCTTGGCTTTGCCGGCCCAATACTGTGGGTTGGCTTTGTAGCGGATGATGGCATCTTTTTGGTACTGCACCAGTTGGAACGGGCCCGTGCCCAGTGGGTCTTGGTCAATTTTTTCAGGTGTGCCGGCCTTGAGCATGGCAATCGCGTATTCCTTGGACTGCACACCGGCAAATTGCATCGCCAGGTTGGACAAAAACGGTGCTTCTGGCGCGTTTAATACGATCTTGACGGTGTAGTCATCCACCTTGTCGACCGACTTGAGCAGCTTGGGCATGCCCATGTCGCCAAAGTAGGCATGGTTGGAACTGGTGACCTTGAAATAGGGGTCATTTTCTATCCATTGGCGCTCAAACATGAACAGCACGTCGTCGGCGTTGAAGTCACGGCTGGGCTTGAACAGCTTGTTGGACTGCCATTTCACACCTTTGCGCAGGTGAAAAATATAGGTCAGGCCGTCTTTGGAAATGTCCCAGCTTTGCGCCAGTGCAGGTACCACCTTGGTGGTGCCGCGTTCAAACTCCACCAGGTTGTCATAAATTTGCTCACTGGCATCAAACGAAGTACCTGTGGTGTTGATGCTGGGGGCAAAATTCTCTGGGCTGCCTTCTGAGCAGAACACCAGGGTTTTGGCACCAGCTTGGCCAACTACCAGCAAGGCCGGCAAGGCCAAGGCACACAGCGCGGTGCGCTTGAGTGTGAAGGTGCGCTTTGATTTTAGAAAAGTCATCTTGTGGACTCCTTAGTCTCTAACAAGTTCAGTCTTCACATTTCCTGCGAAGAATTCTGATGTGTCAAAATGAATCCGGCGATTATTTCGCCATGGGCAAAATGCCTTT
>MNXW01000320.1 GCA_001871515.1 Comamonadaceae bacterium CG2_30_57_122 | reverse complement strand
CTGTGAAGCAGACACCTTTGGGGGCAACGGGGCGGGGGGTAGCTTTGCGTTCAGCTTCGGTACGGAATTCTTTGGCCATGAGTGGTACTCCAGTGGGTGGGTGATAAAAACCCATGATTATCTCAGCACTTTGGCCATCAGAAACTTTCAATTCAGCAAATACCCATCAGCTTCGTCATCAATAGCCTGCGCGTCAATGGCGGCATCAAACGCCGCCCGGCTGGCCAGCGCTTCTGAGGTGTAGGGAATCAGCGGTTTGTCCAGAGGGCGCAGTTTATGGCGGCGCAGGCCGCGCAGCTGCTGTGAGCGTTCTATGGTTTGCAACACCCGTTCGGGCTCCATCATCAGGCTGAAAGGGTTAAGGGTTTCAAAGGTGGTGGTAGACATGGTGGGCTCCTGGTTCGAACACGGCTTGCGAATTGCAAAGCGTTGAAATGAACTGTATCCCTGCCGCTTCAAAAGCTAAAGTCGGCGCAATGCCCGATCTTGTGTCAGAAATTGCCCTACACCGTGTCATTCCATTTCCATATCATCCGTGTCGTTGTTGCAACGCCTTGCCGTGCATTTGCACTGTCTGCGGCTTTGCGCCTAGACACAAATGATTTGGAATTGGAATCAGCCCTGCAAAGGGCTGCCGCCCGGTCAAACCAGCCGTACCCGGACACTTTTGCCCTTGATCTTGCCGGCGTTGAGTTTTTGCACGGCTTCTCTGGCAATGTCGCGCTGCACTGCACAGAAGGTGGTGAATTCGGTGACGTTGATTTTGCCGATCTGCTCACGGCTGTAACCGGCATCGGCCGTCAACGCCCCCAACACGTCACCGGGGCGAATTTTTTCTTTGCGACCCCCCAAAATTTGTAGCGTGACCATGGGCGGCAGCAGGGGCTGCGTGCTGGTTGGCACCAGTTCTTCCAACTGGTACCAGGTCGACGCCTGGTGTTGGTATTGCTCAATTTTGCCGACCGCGCCCATCTCGTACAAGGCTGCCAGGCTCAGCGCCAGGCCGGATTCACCGGCGCGACCGGTGCGGCCGATGCGGTGCACATGCACCTCGGGGTCGGGGGTGATGTCCACATTGATCACCGCGCTGAGCTCCTTGATGTCAATGCCGCGCGAGGCCACATCGGTGGCCACCAGGATGGACGTGCTGCGGTTGGCAAACTGCGCCAGCACCTGGTCGCGCTCGCGCTGCTCCAGCTCACCGTAGAGCGCCAGCGCGCTGAAGCCTTGCTGTTGCAGGTAGGTCACCAAATCCTTGCACTGCTGCTTGGTGTTGCAAAAGGCCAGGGTGCTCTCAGGCCTGAAGTGGTTGAGCAACTTGGCCACCACCTCAAACCGGGTGGGCCGGGTGACTTCATAAAAGCGCTGCTCGATCAGGCTTTGGGTGGCGGGCGGCGCCACCGTGATCTGCTCAGGTGCGCGCATGAACTGCTGGGCCAGCTTCTCAATGCCCTCGGGGTAAGTGGCGGAGAACAGCAGCGTTTGCCGCTCGGGCGGGCACTGTTTGGTGACGGTGGCAATGTCTTCAAAAAAGCCCATGTCGAGCATGCGGTCAGCCTCATCCAGCACCAGGGTGTTGAGCGCGTCAAGCGCCAGATAGCCGCGTGCCAGATGGTCCATCACCCGCCCTGGCGTGCCGACCACAATGTGCGCCCCATGTTCCAGCGAAGCGCGCTGGCCGCGCAGCGCCACACCACCGCACAGGGTGACCACCTTGACGTTGTCCAAGGCGCGCGCCAGGCGGCGAATTTCCACTGTGACCTGGTCGGCCAGTTCACGGGTGGGGCACAGCACCAGGGCCTGCACCGCAAAGCGGCGCGGGTTCAGCCGCTCCAGCAGCGCCAGGCCAAAAGCGGCGGTTTTGCCACTGCCGGTTTGCGCTTGCGCAATCAGGTCTTTGCCTGCCAGCGCTGCGGGCAGGCTGGCCGCCTGAATGGGGGTCATGTGCAAATAGCCCAGCTGCTGCAGGTTGTCCAGCGTGGCGGGGTTGAGTGGCAAAACAGCAAAAGGTAAAAGGGTTGTCATGATTGAATCGAAAAACACATAATCCCCATTGTCGTTGTTACTGCCAAAAGGCATTCCATGAAGATTCTCAAACGCAACAATGTGCACCAGTTAGGTAACCCGGATGGCCCGGTGCTCCTGTTCGCCCATGGCTTTGGCTGCAATCAGAAAATGTGGAACCGCATCACACCCGCTTTTGATGCCAGCTACCGACAAATTTTGTTTGACTATGTGGGCAGTGGCCAGTCCGATGTATCGGCCTTTAACATCGAACGCTACGGCAACTTGAATGGTTACGCCCAGGATGTGCTGGACATTTGTGATGCGCTTGATCTCACCCAAAATGTCACATTTGTCGGGCATTCGGTGAGCGCCAGCATTGGTCTGCTGGCCAGCATTGCACGCCCGGCGCTGTTTGACAAACTGGTGTTGATCGGCCCCAGTGCCTGTTTTCTCAACGACCCACCGGATTACATGGGTGGCTTTAACCACGAAGACCTTGAAGGTTTGCTGAGCCTGATGGAGCAAAACTATGTCGGCTGGGCCAACTACCTGACACCGGTGGTGATGGGGCAAGATTCGCAAACTGCGTTAACCGGTGAACTATCCGACAGCTTTTGCTCCACCGACCCGGTGGTGGCAAGGGTGTTTGCCCAAGCCACTTTCTTTGCCGATAACCGTAAGGATTTGCCCAAAGTCACACGACCTTGCTTGATTCTGCAACACCGCCTGGATAGCCTGGTGCCTTTGGCTGTGGGGGAATACCTGCATCAGCATCTTGCTGGCAGCACGCTGGAGGTGATGGATGCAAAGGGTCACTGTGCGCACATGAGCCACCCGGATGTGGTGGTGGCGGCCATGCGGCGCTATTTGTCAAATCATCCAGCATTGCAACCCGCTGCCTGAACCATGCGTGCTCTGAATTTTTTGCCATGCCCGGTACTGGTCACCGACCTTCATGGACATGTCCTCAATGCCAACAGGGAACTGCTGCGCCTGATGGGTTGGGTCAACCTGGAACAGGTTGGCAGAGAGATGGAGGACATGCTGCCGCCACCCGGGCGAATTTTTTTGCAAACCCACATTTGGCCTACCTTATTGCAAAAAGGGGAGATGCTGGAAGTCTTTCTGCAGTTGATCAATGCACAGCAACAACGCGTGCCTGTCATGGTCAATTGCAGACGCATCCAGGAGCAGGGTCACGAGCGCATTTATTGGGTGTTTTTTGTGGCGCTGGAACGCAGCCGCTTTGAGTCGGAGTTGCTGCAAGCGCGCAGCGACGCGCAGCGCCTGGCGTCTGAACTGGCACAAGCCCGCGCCCGGTTGGAATCCAACCTGCAACAGTTATCGCAACATACGCAGGCGGTGGAAGTGCAAAACCTGTCATTGACCGCACTCAGCCAGACCGATCCGCTGACCGGTCTGGGCAACCGTCGTGCACTGGATATGGCTGTGCAACAGTGGCAAACCAGCAACGACACCCAAGCCAGCGCTTCCTTGCTGATGGTCGATGTGGACTTTTTCAAACGCATCAATGACACCCTGGGACACGATGAGGGCGACAAAGTGTTGCAAGGTTTGGCGCAAAGACTCAAGGCCAGCATCCGTCTGAGCGATCTGGCCGTGCGCTTTGGGGGTGAAGAATTCGTTATCTGGCTGCCCAATGCGGATCGGCAGGGTGCCAGCTACACCGCAGAGCGCATTCACGAACACATGACCAGTTTGTTCGCCGGTCAAAACGCTGTGACCGTGAGCATTGGGGTGATGACCGCACGCAACACACAACCGAGCCATTTTTCAGAAAGCCTGCTGCAGGCCGCCGACCAGGCGCTGTACAAGGCCAAGACCCAAGGCCGCAACCAAACCATGCACGCCCAAGAAAACGCTGCAATCCTTCTTCCACACCCTCAACGTGAAACAACGCCCACAGCCGACAAGAATGGCGCGTCGTAGGGCCGACTTTAGTCGGCCATGGCGGGCTGAAGCCCGCCCTACGCAGGGTACGCGTGTTTCATGCTTTGGGGTGTCCTTGTTGAACATGGGCGTTAAGGGACAAGCGAGAATAACTTGGACAAAGGAGGTCGTGATGGCAAGTGCTAGGCTAGACGCAAGCCGCGCGGTGTAGCTGGCTACACAAGCGGTTTGCAACAACGCATTGCGCTTGTCAGCACGGCCGAACTTTTCAAGTTATTCTTGCTTGCCCCCCTTAAGCCTCAGGCACACCATGAACATCACGCATCTGAAAGTAAACCGTTGGTCAACGTGGCTGCTGGCCGCCGCACTGCTCACCGGCTGCGGCAGCGCCGTTATCAACCCTGTCACCGGTCAAGCCGAACGGTCGGTCATGAGCGAGCCTGATGAGGTGGCGGCCGGGGCCAAGGCGCACCAGCAGGTGCTGCAGGAATACGGTGTGGTGAAAGATGCCAAAGTGCAAGCCTACGTCAGTAACCTGGGTCAACGCCTGGCCAAGCTGTCGCACCGCAACCAATTGCAGTGGCACTTTACCGTGCTTGACAGCCCGGAGATCAATGCCTTTGCCCTGCCCGGCGGTTATGTGTACGTGACGCGCGGCATCATGGCCTACCTGCAATCCGAGGCCGAACTGGCCGGTGTGATGGGGCATGAGATTGGCCACGTCACCGCCCGCCACGGTGCTCAGCGCGCCACCCGCCAGCAAGATGCTGGCCTGGGCGTGCTGGCAGCCACGGTGTTGGGCGCGGTGCTGGAAAGCCAGGGCATCAGCGGGGCTGGGCGACTGGCCAGCGATGTGTCGCAAACCGCTGCGGCGGGCTACATTGCGTCTTATGGGCGAGACCAGGAACTCCAGGCCGATGAACTGGGGGCCCAATACCTGGCACGCAGCGCCTTTGACCCGCGCAACATGACCCGGGTGATTGGCGCACTGAAAGCGCAGGAGCAGTTTGCCACCGACCAAGCTCGCGCCGCAGGCCGCGCCGCTCCCACGGGCAGCAATTGGCTGGCCTCGCACCCCAGCAATGCCCAGCGCTTGCAGCAAATCACCCAGCTGGCCGACCAGTACCGGGGCAACTACGTGGACGAAGGTCGCGCACGCTACTTGCAGGTCATCCAGGGGCTGGCCTTTGGCGACAGCGCCGCGCAGGGTTTGACGCGCGGCCAGCAGTTTTATCACGCCGCATTAGGCATTGCCATTACCGCGCCACCGGGCTGGAAGATTCAAAACGAGCCCAGTCAGCTGACCCTGGTCAACGCCGCTGGCAACGCTGCACTGCGGGTTCAGGTGGCTCCGCCCAAGGCTGGTGCCAGCCATGACGAGGTGATCCGCAACCTGCTCAAGCCAACCCAGGGCCGAACTGAACAACGGCACATCAATGGCATGCCGGCCACCCGATTTGTGGGCACGCGCGCCAGCAGCCAAGGTCAGCAAACGGTGCAAGCCACGCTGGTCACAGGTCCGCAACAAACCGTGTACGTGTTCATGCCCGTCGCCCAAAATGCCGCCGCGCTGCAGCAAGCCCAAGCCGGACTGACCCAGGCGCTGGAGAGCTTTCGCCCTTTGAGCACGGCCGACCGCAACGCCGCCAAACCCTGGACACTGAACATCGCGCCCTTCCCCGTCGGCGGCTTTGCGCAGCTGGCCAAAAATTCACCGGTGCCGCAGGCCCAAGCGCAACTGCGCCTGATCAATGGCTATTACGGCGGTGGCGCGCCAGCTGTGGGGCAGCGCGTGAAAGTCATTCAATAAATTGCTATTATTTAAATAGCTAGTTGCGCTTTATATACAAGGGCTAGAGGCCATTTTGTTATAAATTTATGAACACAGGCGCAGCCCATCTGAACCGTGCATGGGACGCGCCCGGCTATGGTCTTCACCGGGCGGCTGCGTGAGCATTTTCAG
>MNXW01000105.1:782-3347 GCA_001871515.1 Comamonadaceae bacterium CG2_30_57_122 | reverse complement strand
CCGCGCCTTGATGGGCTTTGGCTTGTGTCAAGAATGCAGCGTAAGCGGGTCTGCAAAAGTTCAAACTGCTCGCCCGAGACCTGACACTGGAGCCGGTGACCAACAGTCGGCTGTAAGGACGCAATTTCAACCAGGTGGGCACTCGGACTCGACCAGTAAAAGTCCGTCATCAGCGGCTGCATTTGGGTGCCACATTGCAATCGCAACGGGCTGAGATTTTCTATTTCAATTTTTCTGAGAGCAATTTGGCACCATCCACCTTGGAGGCTGCCCGGTCAAAAGTCCACATAGGTGTCATTCCAGCTGCGTGACTTAAGGCGATGTGAACGCAATCCGAGAAATCTGCCTTGTTTTGCCTGAATAGTTCAAGCGCCACTTCCACCGATTGTTCAGACTCGAAAGACAGCTCAGATGTAGCGAGCAAGCTCGTCAGAGTCAAAATAATCTGTGCTTTGTCGAAGCCAAAATTTGAACGCAGTACCCACTCCAACTCAAGCATCACCGTCACAGGAACAAAAAGTGGCTCACCTTTCGCCAAAGTTGATCGAATCAACTCCCTGGCCAGCAAACCTTGTTTGGCATCGTCCTGAACCAGGAAGCGAACCAGAACATTGGTATCAAGAGCTGCCATATTTTGAGACCCCTAACGCCACGGATTCATGCTTTCGATGCTGACCGTTATTCCCGGCGGGGCTTTGAGCATCCCAGCTAAATCGAGCACAGACTTGGTTTTTGCGCGAACAATGGCTGTCCCATCGGGCATCAGATTCCAAGTCAACCTGCTTCCAGGCTGTGTATGCATAGCTTCCCGTATCGGCTGTGGAACAGTGGTTTGCCCTTTGACAGTCATTGTGGATTCAGACATTCAAACTCCTTACATAGGCAATAATTGTAAGGATAACTGATTTTCTTTTTTTTTGACAATGAAAGAATGTTTCCGTCAGGATTGATAACCTTGTCACAGGGGGTTCAAGGGCTGGTTTCAGGAAGGCATTTAGGGAATCTCATTGTCGGCAAAGCGCACGATGCCGAATCCCATGAACGGCATCTGACTGGGGTGGCACTAAAGAGCGGTAAAACTGCCAGCCGCGAACGGCTCCAACGGGTCTAACGTCCATGTTCAACAAGGACACCCCTGAGCATGAAACACGCGTGCCCTGCGTAGGGCGGGTTTCAACCCGCCATGGCCGACTGAAGTCGGCCCTACGACACGCCATTCTTTTCGGCTGTGGGCGTTGTTTCACGTTAAAGTTGACATGGCCGCACACCCTATTTCCAACAATTAATCTGAACGCCAAGCCACCGTCAGGCGTTACGCCAGCGCCCGGTCAAATCGGCCAGCTGCTCACTGGAACTCTCCAGGCGGCTGGCCAAAATACCGGCGATGTTGCGGTAAATGAGGTGTGCGCTCTCGGGGGTAGCGTCAATCTGCGCACGGTCAAAGCGCATGAGTACGCAGTCTTTCAGGGCGCGCACCGTGGCCGACCGCAGGTGCTTGCCTACCAGCGCCATCTCGCCAAAACAATGGCCAGCGCCCAAACGGGCCAGCTCGACGACCTGGTTTTGGCTTGCCTTTTCAACCCGCACTTCACCGCCAATCAAGACAAAAAAAGCACTGCCCACTTCACCTTGCTTGAACACCACCGCATCGGCTTTAACAGCGCAATGTTCGGCCAGGGCCAGGGTGCGCATCAGGCAATCAGCCGACATGCCACTGAAGATCGGCACCCACTGCTTGATTTTTTGCACCAGCGCCGGGTCAAGCTGGAGCGACGACGGGCGCGGCAACACCTCGGCGCGTACATTTTCAGCGGCCATCTTGACGATCAGGGGATCAATCTTCATGGTCTGGCATGTTATTCCATCGTCAAACCACCGCTGCGCCATATTTTTTGGGTCACCGCCTGGCGCAGCACACCAGCTTGTGGCACCACCAGGGTCAACTGGTGTTTGGCGCGGGTGATGCCGGTGTAGAGCAGTTCCCGCGTCAGCACCGGGGTGATTTTGTCGGGCAACACCAGCGCCACATGGTCAAACTCAGAGCCCTGTGACTTGTGCACCGTCATGGCCAACACGGTTTCCACCGCATCGAGCCGGCTCGGCAACACCCAGCGCAGCCCCGTGCCTTGGGCAAACGCCACGCGCAAGCCCTGGGCAGTGGGCAGGCACAGACCCACGTCGCCATTCATCAGGTTCAGGTGGTAGTCGTTGCGTGTGACCATGACCGGGCGACCGGCGTACCAGCCGTCCGGCGGGAAACCCAGCGCCCGGCTGATGACACGGTTTAAAGCGACCACGCCCCACGGCCCTTCGCGCAGGGCGCATAACACCTGGAACTTGCCAAACGCGGCCAGCAGGGCCAGGGCTTGGGCGTCGCCTGACCGTGCACAGGCGTGAATCAGCGTAGGGTCGACTTCAGTCGACCTGGTCGACTGAAGTCGACCCCACAGGGGCACAGGCACAGGCACAGGCACAGGCACAGGCACAGGCACAGGCACAGGCACAGGTGCAGGTGCAGGTGCAGGTGCTGGTGCTGGTGCTGGTGCTGGTGCTGGTGCTGGTGCA
>MNXW01000105.1:0-774 GCA_001871515.1 Comamonadaceae bacterium CG2_30_57_122 | reverse complement strand
AGGGTCAGGCACAGGTGCAGGGTCAGAAGCCGTGCCCTCGCACATCAATGCCACGCCCACCAGCCAGTCGCGCCAGCCCGCACGCACCAAGTCTGCCAGGTGCTGGGCAGCGCCAGATGCCGGCTCCAGTCGCGTCACGCTGATCGCCTCACCGCTTGACCAGCGCGGCGCGCTTGACCACAGCTCAGCCACGGCAGGCCGATCGCCCGCGTTGACGGCGCTGGCCCACTGGCCGATCAAACTGCTGGATGCAAAGCGGTGGCTGTGGCGCAACATCACCGTCTGCTGCGCCAGGCTGGCACCGTGCCCAGCCCAGGCGCTGACATCGCAAGCGGTTTGCGCCAACAGCCAGCGCACCGTGTCAGTGGTGTAGCCGCCCTGCTCTGCCCCGGCACACAGTTGCCCCATCACCGCCCCGGCTTCGACCGATGCCAGCTGGTCTTTGTCGCCCAGCAAGATCAGCCGGGCAGACAGCGGCACGGCTGCCAGCAGACGCGCCATTAGCGCCAGGTCAATCATCGACGCCTCGTCCACCACCACCACATCCAAAGCCAGGGCAGGCGGCGCGCTGGCATCAAGACTGGTGCGTACATGCAGCAATTTGTGCAGGGTTTGGGCTTGAACAGGCAAGTGCGCCTGCATGTGCGCGGGCAGCTTTTGAATGGCTTGCGCGATGGCATCACCCAGCCGCGCTGCCGCTTTGCCAGTGGGTGCGGCCAAGGCCATGCGCAGCGGTTTCCCAGCCTGCAGCGCTTGGGTCTGCAACAGCGACAG
>MNXW01000165.1 GCA_001871515.1 Comamonadaceae bacterium CG2_30_57_122 | reverse complement strand
ACGCAGGGCACGCATGTTTCATGCTTTGGGGTGTCCTTGTTGAACATGGACGTTAACGTGAAACAACGCCTTAACGTGAAACAACGCTCACAGCCGACAAGAATGGCGTGTCGTAGGGCCGACTTCAGTCGGCCATGGCGGGTTGAAACCCGCCCTACGCAGGGCACGCATGTTTCATGCTTTGGGGTGTCCTTGTTGAACATGGAAGTTAGGATGTGACAAGAAATAACTTCCCCCATTTGCTGCGGCGGATTCGGGCGCGCTGCGGTGTTGCAAGTCGCTTGTAAGGCTGGCCAAACCGCACGCCTTGCGCCTTGCAGCGCATCCCGACTCCTTGCAGCAAACCGGGGTGTTATTCCTTGCCACATCCTTAGCGCTGACGTATAGCAACTGGATTTCCATATTGAAAATTTTTACAAGAAATAAGGCTCTAGCGCTTATGGATAGTGCGCAAGCAGCTATTGATTTGGTATCAACCGAATGATCATGATTTATATAACAAATAAGCCTCTAGCCCTTATGAATAAAGCGAAGATAGCTATTTTTTTGATAGCTAATGATGACGCGGTTTGTGTTGCGGCAGAGGGCTGCCCATGAGCGCCCGCTGCATCATGGTGCTGGGCACCACCAGCGGCGCGGGCAAGAGCTGGCTGGCCACCGCGCTGTGCCGCCACTACGCCCGTCAGGGTTTGAAAGTGGCTCCGTTCAAGGCGCAGAACATGAGCAACAACGCCAGGGTGGTGGCCCCCACGCTCGGCACTGACGTGTCCTCGCTGCCCCCCGAGGGGATTCACCCCGCCTTGGGGCGGCCCGGCGGCGGGGTGGTGGCCAGTGACAGCGGCCACGGCGAAATCGGCTCGGCTCAGTATTTTCAAGCCCTGGCCGCCCGCGCCGTGCCCGAGGTGCGCATGAACCCGCTGCTGCTCAAGCCCGAGGCCGACACGCACAGCCAGGTGGTGCTGCTGGGGCAGGTCAGTGACGCGCTCACTGCCATGCCCTGGCGCGAGCGCGGCCACCACGTCTGGCCGCACATTACCGCCGCTTTAGACGCTTTGCGTGCAGAAAATGACGTGGTGGTGATCGAAGGCGCGGGCTCGCCCGCCGAGATCAATTTGCATGACAGCGACATTGTCAACATGCGCGTGGCCTTGCATTGCCACGCCGCCTGCCTGCTGGTGACCGACATTGACCGCGGTGGCGCATTTGCCCACTTGTACGGCACCTGGGCGCTGCTACCCGCGGATGAGCGCGCCTTGATCAAAGGCTTTGTGCTGAACAAGTTTCGCGGTGACGCGGCGCTGCTGGCCCCCGCGCCGCAGATGCTGCAAGACCTTACCGGCATCCCGACCGTGGCCACGCTGCCGATGTGGTGGCAGCACGGCCTGCCCGAAGAAGATGGCGTGTTTGACGACCGATCAACGGCTAAAGGTGTGGTGAGTTTGACGGTGGCCGTCATCGCCTATCCGCGCATCAGCAACCTGGACGAATTTCAGCCGCTCAAAAACATCCCCGGCGTGCGCCTGATCTGGGTGCGCTCACCAGCCGAGCTGGCGGGCTTGCAGCCCACAGACTGGATCATCCTGCCCGGCTCCAAAGCCACCACGGCGGACCTGGCCTGGTTGCGCACGCAAGGGCTGGATGCCGCAGTGGCGCACCATGCCGGGCAGGGCGGCGCGGTGCTGGGCGTATGCGGTGGTCTGCAGATGCTGGGCGAGGCGCTGATTGACACCCAAGGCGTGGACGGCAACGCGCCGGGCTTGGGGCTGCTGGCGCTGGTGACGGTGTTTGATGTGGACAAAATCGTTCGTCACGCACAGACTCGGTTTTTCGGCATGCAGACCAGCGATGCCGCAGGTGACATGGAGGACTTGTGCGCCAGCCTGAGCCCCACTGAAGCTGACCAACTAACGCCCATGTTCAACAAGGACACCCCGAAGCATGAAACATGTGCTGCCTGCGTAGGGCGGGTTTCAACCCGCCATGGCTGGTGCAAGTCAGCCCTACGACAAGCCATTTCTGACGACTGTCGTTGTTCTTTTACGTTAACCGGCAAGCCCCACAATCCCTGGAACGCGCTGGCTGGGGTTCAGTTCAGCGGCTACGAAATCCACCAGGGTCAAACCGCGCAACACCCGGCCATGGCACGCGCCGGCGATGTGGCGCATGCCGTGTTGCCGGGCGGCCTGGGCTGGCAAAACGCGGCGGGCAACGTGCTGGGCATTTACCTGCATGGTCTGTTTGAAGACCCGGCGGCGCTGCAAGCGCTGTTTGGTGCGCGTTTAAACGGCCCGGTGCCGACGCTTGACGCGGTGTTTGAGCGCATGGCTGACTTTATTGAAACCCATTTTGAGCCTGGCCTGCTTGATGCCCTGGTGCGCTGAAACCAGACCTGTTGGTGCCGCTATGATCTTAAACTTCAGGTGTCCGTTGGCCATTGGCTGCGGGAGAATCGGGAAGACGGTGTAACTCCGTCGCGTGCCCAACGCTGTAAGGACGATGCCTCGCGCAAATATTAGGTTTCCTATCCCCGTGGCCGCAGCAGCATCAGCAGCAACGCCACCCCAGCAAACCCAATGCCCGCCAGGAAGGTGGTGGACGCGCCAAAACTCTGCCACAACCAGCCCGCCAAGCCACTGGCCACCAGCATTGCCAGGCCGCTGAGCAGGTTAAAAAAGCCGTAGCCGGTGCCGCGCAAATCGGCCGGTGCGGTGTCGGCCACCATGGCGGCCAGTAGGCCTTGGGTCATGGCCATGTGCAGGCCCCATAACGCCACGCCAGCCCAAAACACCACGCCGCTGTTGCTGGCGGCCAGCAAGGCATCTGCGCCAATCAGCAGCAACAGCCCCCAGCCCAGCAACTGCGTGTGCGGCAGCTGGTCAGCCAGCTTGCCAAACGGGTAGGCGCACGCGGCATACACCACATTCATGCTGATCAGCACCACCGGCGTCCAGGCCATGGCCAGCCCGCCCTGGTTGGCGCGCAGCACCAAAAAAGCCTCGGAAAACCGTGCCAGGGTGAACACCGCGCCCACGCCCACCACCCACCAGTAGGCTGGGCTCAAGCGGGCCAGATTGGCGCGGCTGATGGGGTTGACGCGTTTGGCGGCGATGGGCCTTTCTGGCTCATGCACGCCCCACATCAACAGTGCCA
>MNXW01000270.1 GCA_001871515.1 Comamonadaceae bacterium CG2_30_57_122 | reverse complement strand
CCGCCCTACGCAGAGCACGCATGTTTCATGCTTTGGGGTGTCCTTGTTGAACATGGACGTTAGATATCGCTTGCATTTCCCGGTCACAGCAACAGCTTCACACCCCCACCAGTTGGCTGCGTTGCAGCGCAGAGCTGGCCGTCATGCCCGGAATCAACGCTTGCGCACGCAGCGCCAGGCTGTCAAAGCGTGCCCGCTGTGGCTTGCGGTCTTGCAGGTAATCCAGCCGGCGCATGCTGCCAAACACCCTGGAGACGGTCTCGGGCGCGGCATCCAGAATGTCGGCCATGTCGCTCAGGTTGGGCAAGGCACATTCGGCAGTGCTTTTGGCATCCAGGTTGACGCTGTCGGCAAACATCAGCAACAGGGTTTTGACGCGCTGCGACACTGGCCCGGTGCGCAGGCTCACCACCTCGCGGCAACGCTGGTGCGCCACTACCACGGTTTCCATCAGGATGTGCATCATCTCTGCGCCGGTCGCCAGCACTGGCACCAGGGTCACGGGCGTCAGGGCCCGCAGGCTCATGGCATCGTCGCTGCCGACCCATTTCTCCACGCCAATCACATCACCGGGCAGCGCCAGGCGCATGAAGCGGCTGGGCTCACCCGCTTGGGCGCTGTCGATGCGCATCGCACCAGCCTGCAAACGCCACAGCTGCGTAAGGTCTGAAGTGGCCAAACCCTCGCGGGCGGTCAAACAACGGGGCAAGGTATCGGGTATCGAGGGGTTCATGGGTTCTCCTTGGGCGCTCAGTGGCTGTGCGCAGTGGCCGCCTCATGCGGCGTTTGCACCCAGACCTTGATGGTTTGGCTACCAGCGCGCTCAAAGTTCAGCGTCAGCTCAAACCGGTCACCGTCCTTGAGTGGTTTTTTCAGGTCGATCAGCGTGATCTGGTAGTCACCGGTGTGGCGCAGCCGGGTCACGGTTTTAGCGGGCAGGTCGATGGCATCAAGCTGCTGGCTCACCAACCCATGGGCATCTGGCTTCAAGCTATGCAGCGCTACTTTGGCAGCCATGGGCGTGCTGGCACCGAGCAGGCGCTCTGGTTTAGTGCCCGCATTGGTGATGCCGCGCAAGTAGGCCTTGCCATGGGATTCGCCGGGCACGCTGGGCACGGCGTAGGGGTGGTCCAACTCCAGCTCGCCCACATTCACACCGTGGGCATAGCTGGGGATGGGTAACAAGGCCAACCAGGTCAAAAGGCTCAAGCAGATCAGCAGGGCCAGAACAGCCCCACGGTTAAGGTGCGCCATCGCCCGCTCCCGTGACGGTTCAGGGTGCTTCATGGCTTACTGGGCGTGTGACGCACCATGCTGTGCACCGTGGGCTGCACGATCCATGGCGGCCGGTTTGCCATGTGCGGCATGATTCATGCTGTCTGCATGCGCTGCGCCTTTGGTAGCTTTTGGGGCCTTGACGGCTACCGGCACTTGCACATCGACCTTGCTTTCAATGCCTTGGTCGTCCTTGACGATCAACGTCAACGGTACGGTGGTGCTTGCCGCCAATGGCGCTTTCAAGTCCATCATCATGATGTGAAAGCCACCAGGTTGGAGCGCCACCGCTTTGCCAGCGGGCAAGTCCAGGCCACCTTTGACCTCGCCCATTTTCATCACGCCGCCTTCCATCTTCATCTCGTGCACTTGCACCACCGCCGCAGCTGGGGATGAGACACCGACCAGCTTGCCACCATGGTCAGAGGTCAGGGTCATGAACGCACCAGTGGCCATTTGGCCTTTGACGGTGGCGCGCACCCAGGCGTTGTCAACTTCTACCGGCGCGCCTGCGGCCAAAGCGGTCAGGGCGGTAGCGGCCAGGGCCACAGCCATCATCAGTGATTTGAGTTTCATGGGATTTCCTTCGGGGGTTAACAGGTCAAGACGACCAACTTACAAACAAAATAGGGCGCTAGCACATACAGAATAAGCGGGTACAGCTATTTTTCTAATAGCAAATACGCATCAGCGCAGAGACCATGGGCGAACATGCCAAAACGCCAAACGACGCGCCCAAAGCACGTTGCATCAATTCGAAAAATATGGATTAAATCAGCCTCTAGCCCAGACGCAGCATGCGTAGGGCGCTCTTAAAAAAAGAGCTATCAGAGCGCTGGGGGGCCGCGCGCTGGCAGCGGCGCGGCGGTGCGTGCTGCAAGACGCGCCGCAGGGATGCTTTGCAGCACATGACTCAATGCATGTGGCGGCTCCACTGTGTGAACCACCACGGGTGCTGGTGCGCCGCCCACCATGCACAGCGGGCAAAACAGGGCATCGCCCGTGTCTGACGTGGCAGCGGTGGTCACTGTGCCGTCGTCGGCCAGCACCACCTTGAGCATGCCCGCACCGGTGCAAATCACCAACTCGTTCTGCGGATGCACCAGGGGCGAAGCCACGGCCACCCCCAGCGTCAAGGCAAACCACAGCAGAGCCAATTTGGCCAGCCAGGGTGCGTTGCGCAGAAAGTGCAGAGGGTTCATGTTGCGAATTATGGCATTGGCTCGGTGTTTGCGGGTGAGTCGGGGCTGCCCATAAACCTGTTGTGTGCCGGTAGCCCTGCTATCCTTCCAGGCATGAAAAACCTCTTTCACCTTGCCTTCAACGTCACCAACCTGGATCAGACACGCGCCTTCTACGGCGGCGTTCTGGGTTGCAAAGAGGGCCGCAGCACCGACACCTGGGTTGACTTTGACTTTTTTGGCCACCAACTCTCGATGCACCTGGGAGAGCCCTTCAAGACGGCGGCCACCGGCAAGGTTGGCGACCATCTGGTGCCGATGCCGCACTTTGGTCTGGTGCTGGCGCTGCCCGACTGGCAAGCCTTGGCCCAGCGCCTCAATGATGCCAAGGTGGACTTTATCTTGCCACCACAGCTGCGCTTTGCCGGCCAGCCCGGCGAGCAGTGGACGATGTTTTTTTGCGACCCGTTTGGTAACCCGATCGAGATCAAAGGGTTCGCGTCGCTCGACACGCTTTACGCCAGCTAACGTCCATGTTCTACAAGAACACCCCAAAGCATGAAACATGCGTGCCCTGCCTAGGGCGCGGGTTTCAACCCGCCTTGGCCGACTGAAGTCGGCCCTACGACACGCCATTCTTGTCGGCTATGGGCGTTGTTTCACGTTAACGGCTGTCGTTTGGCACTATCGCACGGGGGCGTCACCCAAGCGGCGCAGTGCGCTGGTGCGCCGCACTTCATCCTGTGCCTTGTCCTCAATGCCCTGACGCACAAATTCAATGTGCGCACTGGCGGCCAGGGCGGCCTCTTGGGGCTGATGGTCCCGGATGGCTTGCCAGATGGCGCTGTGCTGCGCGCGCAATTGGTTCCAGCGCTGCGGGCGGGTGTGCAAATGCACCAAATTGTTGGACACATGCCCATGAATCACCCGCATCAGGCTCGCCGTCAGATGGCCAATCAGCACGTTGTGCGAGGCTTCGGCAATGGCCTGGTGAAAGGCCACATCGGCATCAATGCAGTTGGGTAAATCATCGCGGGTGTAACTATCTTCCAGCGCCGCATAGACCGCATCGAGTCGGCTGATATCCACATCCGTGGCGCGGTCGGCAGCCAATGAGGCGGCCTGGCTTTCCAGCATTTGCCGGAACTCCAGCATGTCACGGTGCAACATGGGGTTGCCCTTGAGCATGTCTTGCCAAGGGTCGGTGAAATGCGCCTCCAGCCGGTCGGTTACATAAGTGCCACCGCCATGGCGCGTGCTCAGCAGACCCTTGGACACCAGTTTTTGCATCGCCTCGCGCAATGACGGGCGCGACACCCCAAGACTGAGCGCCAGCTCGCGCTCAGACGGCAAACGATCGCCCGGCTTGAGCGCGCCTTCAAGGATTCGTTTTTCAAGTTCGCTGGCAACAGAGTCAGCCAGACGGACAACAGCGGGGCGATAGGGGATCATTTTTTAAAAATTGGTCAGACCAGTTGCATGATATTTCAACTAATGATTGAAAATTCCACCATAAACCTAGGGTAAACCCTAATTACACAATAAATTCAAGGTAATTAAAGTCGGAAACTGGTAAGACCAATTTACCAAATTAGAAAAATGAGGAGACAAAACCATGAGTCAGCTTATTGATGCCTTGTCGCGCATCCTGCCTGCCAAACAGGTCATCACCGACAGCCTGCGCCGCCTGGCTTATGGCACCGATGCCAGCTTTTACCGCCTCACGCCCGAGGTGGTGGCGGTGGTGGAATCTGAAGCCGAACTGCAAGCACTGCTGCAAGCCACTCGCGCCCACCAGTGCCCAGTGACGTTTCGCGCCGCGGGCACCAGCCTGTCGGGTCAAGCCGTCACCGACAGTGTGCTGGCCTTGATTGGCGAGGGCTTTGCCACTTGCGAAATTGGCCCGGAGGCCGCCACGGTGCGGGCAGGGCCCGGCATCATTGGCGGCGAGGTCAATTTCAGGCTCGCCCCCCACGGCAAGAAAATTGGCCCTGACCCGGCATCCATCAACGCCAGCAAGATCGGCGGCATTGCCGCCAACAACGCCTCTGGCATGTGCTGCGGAACCGCCCAAAACAGCTACCGCACGCTGGCCGGCATGCGTGTCATTTTGGCCGACGGCACGTTGCTCGACACCGAAGACGCTTTCAGCGTGGCAAGTTTCAAGCAAAGCCACGCCGCCTTGGTCGACGAGCTGCAGCACCTGGGTAGCGTAGTCCG
>MNXW01000166.1 GCA_001871515.1 Comamonadaceae bacterium CG2_30_57_122 | reverse complement strand
CCTCAAAGCGCTTGGGGGTGTCGTCGGTGAACCAGCCTTCGACATGGCCGTCGATGCTGATGCCGTTGTCGTCATAAAACGCCACCAGCTTGGACAGGCGCAGCGTACCGGCCAGCGCGCAGGCTTCGTGGCTGATGCCTTCCATCATGCAACCGTCGCCCATGAAGGCATAGGTGAAGTGATCGACGATGGACATGTCTGGTTTGTTGAATTCGGCCGCCAGCAGTTTTTCGGCAAACGCCATGCCTACCGCGTTGCTGATGCCCTGGCCCAGCGGGCCAGTGGTGGTTTCCACGCCCGGTGTGATGCCGTATTCAGGGTGACCAGCGGTCTTGCTGTGCAGCTGGCGGAAGTTTTTGAGTTCTTCCATCGGCAGGTCGTAGCCGGTGAGGTGTAAGAGCGCATAGATCAGCATCGAGCCGTGGCCGTTTGATAGCACAAAGCGGTCGCGATTGGCCCAGTGCGGGTTGGTCGGGTTGTGGCTGAGGTGCCGGTTCCACAGCACCTCGGCCATGTCGGCCATGCCCATCGGCGCGCCGGGGTGGCCGCTCTTGGCCTTTTCAACCGCATCGACAGCGAGCATGCGGATCGCGTTGGCCATTTGTTTGGCGAATTCGGGGTTTGGGGTGTTCATGATGTTGGCTTCAAAAAAGGTTACAACTTATCCAATCGGTTGCTGGCATTCGCACATGTAGGGCGGACTTCAGTCCGCCATGGTCGACTGAAGTCGACCCTACGCATGTCAAATTCATGCGGCATTTTTCTGCCGTTCCATCATCCGCCAGACGAACGGCGTGAAGATGAGCTGCATGGCCAGTTCCATCTTGCCACCGGGCACCACGATGGTATTGGCACGGCTCATGAAGCTGCCGTCGATCATGCTGCGCAGGTACTGGAAATCAATGCCCTTGGGGTTGGCAAAGCGGATAACGACCATGCTCTCGTCGGCGCTGGGAATGTCGCGCGCAATGAACGGGTTGCTGGTGTCGACCATCGGCACGCGCTGAAAATTCACATGCGTGTGCTGGAACTGCGGACAGATGTAGTTCACATAGTCGGGCATGCGGCGCAGGATGGTGTCGGTAACGGCTTCGGTGCTGTAGCCACGCTGGCTTTTGTCGCGGTAGAGCTTCTGGATCCACTCCAGGTTGATGACCGGCACCACGCCAATGAGCAGGTCCGGGTGCTGGGCAATGTTGACTTCAGGGGTGACCACCGCACCGTGCAGGCCTTCGTAAAACAGCAGGTCGGTGTGGGCGGGCACATCTTCCCAGGGGGTGAAGGTGCCTGGGTCTTGCTTGTAGGGGGCGGCTTCGTCGGCGTCGTGCAGGTATTTGCGGCGTTTGCCGGTGCCGGTTTCAGCGTAGTTGCGAAACAGCGCTTCCAGCTCAGCAAACAGGTTGTTCGTGGCACCAAAATGGCTGAAGTTTTTGTCACCAGCGGCCTCGGCTTCGGCCGCCTTGAGCTTCATCTCTTTGCGGTCAAAACGGTGAAAGCTGTCGCCTTCGATGATCGCGGCGCTGATGCTTTCGCGACGAAAAATATTGGCAAAGGTGCGCGTGACGGACGTGGTTCCGGCACCGCTGGAGCCGGTGATGGCGATGATGGGGTGGCGTGCTGACATGGTCTATGTCTCCTGAAGGTTAAAAACTTTTTATATAAGAAATTGGCCTCTAGCCCTTATTTAATAGGGGCAAGCAGCTATTACTTTTGATTAGTCACGAAACAGGCTGCGCTCATGAAAAAGCGGGTTCTCAAACTGCGCGGGTGCCGGCTCGTGGTGGTAGCGCTCGATGCGCTCCACCTCGTTCTTGGAGCCAAACACAAAGCCGATGCGCTGGTGCAGGCTGGTCGGTTGCACGCCCATCATGGGCACTTCGCCGGTGGAGGCACGGCCCCCCGCTTGCTCCATGATCATGCCGACCGGGTTGGCTTCATACAACAAGCGCAGGCGGCCGGGTTTGGACGGGTCTTTGCTGTCACGGGGGTACAGAAAGACGCCGCCGCGCATCAAAATGCGGTGCGCCTCAGCCACCATGGACGCAATCCAGCGCATGTTGAAGTCTTTGCCACGCGCGCCAGTTTTGCCGGCCAGGCATTCGTCCACGTAACGTTTCACCGGTGCTTCCCAGAAGCGTGCGTTGGAGGCGTTGATGGCGAACTCTTGGGTGTCTTCGGGAATGCGCATGTTTTGATGCGTCAGCATGAACTCGCCCAGATTGGGGTCGAGCGTGAAGCCGTTGACGCCGTCGCCCACCGTCAGCACCAGTTGCGTCGTGGGGCCGTACAGCGCGTAACCGGCGGCCACTTGCTGGCTGCCGGGCTGGAAGAAGTCGGCATCAACCACGTCGCGGCCACTGTCAATCACATCAGCAGGTGCGCGCAAGATGCTGAAGATGCTGCCCACCGACACGTTGACGTCGATGTTGCTCGAGCCGTCGAGCGGGTCAAACACAATCAGGTATTTGCCGCGCGGGTACTGCTTGGGGATTTGGTACGGCGTTTCCATTTCTTCGCTGGCCATGCCCGCCAGGTTGCCAGCCCATTCGGTGCGCTGCATGAACACATCGTTGGACAGCACGTCGAGCTTTTTCTGCGTCTCGCCCTGCACGTTGACCGAGCCGCCGGTGTCGGCCGCGTAGTTGCCACCCAGGCCGGCGAGCTCGCCAAAAGCGACCGCTTTGGCAATGCCTTTGCAGGCCAGCGCCACGTCAAGTATCAGGGCGTTGAAGTCGCCACTGGCGTTGGGGTAGCGGCGGCGCTCTTCAATCAAGAATTGCGTCAGGGTGGAGCGGTTGGAACGTAAGGTCAAGGGCATGGTGGAGTCTCCTGGTAGTTATAAATTGTGTAGCTGCTTGCGCTTATTCCATAAGGGCTAGAGGCACTTTGCATCAAACCGGGTGGGCGGCGCGGCGCAGTGCCTGCATCACGCCACGGTAGCCACCGTCGGCATCGGGCGCGCCAAACACGGCGCTGCCCGCCACGCAGGTGTCGGCACCAGCTTGGACAATGTCGTGGATGTTGTCGGTTTTGACACCGCCGTCAACTTCGAGCCAGATGTCTTGCCCGCCCGCGGCTTTGTGCGCGTCAATCTTGGCGCGCACAACACGCAGCTTGGCCAGCGTGCCGGGGATGAACTTTTGCCCACCAAAACCGGGGTTGACGCTCATCAGCAAAATCATGTCGAGCTTGTCCATGACGTGATCCAACCAGTCCACCGGCGTGGCCGGGTTGAGTACCAGACCGGCCTTGCAGCCCAGCTCACGAATCATCGACAAACTGCGATCCACATGTTTGGAGGCTTCGGGGTGAAAGGTGATCAGGTTGGCACCGGCCTTGGCAAACAGCGGAATGATCGAATCAACCGGCTCGACCATCAAATGCACGTCGATGCCGATCTTGACGTGCGGGCGAATGGCTTCGCACACCAGCGGGCCAATGGTCAGGTTGGGCACGTAATGGTTGTCCATCACGTCAAAGTGCACCAGGTCGCAGCCGGCGGCCTCGATGGCGCGCACTTCCTCACCCAGACGGGCAAAGTCGGCGGACAAAATGCTCGGAGCCAAACGCAATACTTTAGATGAACTCATGAGAAGACTTTCTGTAAAGTTTGAAATTCTTGAGGGTAATGCAGATCGGCTGTGTTTAGCGCGTTTGGCTGGCGTGCCACTGCTGCAATTGCTGCAAATTCACTTGACTCAGATCGGGCACCACCTTGAGTGCGCCGCTGAAATCATGGTGCGCGGTGAAGCTGTTGGGGGTCACGATAGTGGCCAGGCCTGCAGCGGTAGCGGCGCGCAGCCCGTTGTTGGAGTCTTCAAACGCCAGACATTGGCTGGCGGGTAGTTGCAGTGCGTCAATCATCTGCAAATACACCTGCGGGTGTGGCTTTTTGATCGGCGCGGTGGACGCGTCGCCAATGGCAGTGAAGTTCAGCCGCCAGTCGTCGCCAATGGCGTGGCGCAACAGCGCGGCAATGTTCACCGGCGAGGTGGTGGTGGCAATGGCCAGTTGCAAACCGGCGGCCAGCGCCTCGTTCATGAGTTTCAGCACGCCGGGCCGCAAGGACACTGCGCCGCTGTTGACCGATTGTTCATAAGCCGCCGTTTTGAGCTCGTGAATGCGGCCAATGCGGTCTTCCAGAGCCTGGGCCGAGATCGCTTTGATGTCCGGATTGACCCGGTTCCAGTAATGCCGAAGGCGTTCCTTGCCGCCCGAAATATTGAGCAGCTCGGTGTAGAGCGGCACGTCCCACACCCAGTCCATACCCATTTCGCTGAACGCATGGTTAAAAGCGGCCAGGTGCACGCTTTCTGTGTCTGCCAGGGTGCCATCCACATCAAAAATCAAGGCTTGGAGTGCGGTGTTGGCCATGGGGCGTGTCCTGAAAAGGGTTGAAGGAATGCGCCGTTTTAGCGGCATGGATTTACTTTAATCGCCCGAACCCATAAACTCTAATCACGTTTTATTGAAAAATCATCAGGACTGACTGATGAAATGCCGATCTGGAGACATAAATGCGGCCCTATACCTTCAAACAAATTCAGACCTTCATGGAGGTCGCCCGCCAGGGCTCGGTGTCCAAAGCGGCTGAGCGGCTGTTTGTGACCCAGCCCGCGGTGTCGATGCAACTGCGCCAGCTCGAAGAAGCCTTTGGCCTGGCACTGGTGGAGCCGATGGGTCGCAACATCCAGCTCACGGCGGCAGGACAGGTGTTTTTGAGCCACGCCACCACCGCCATGGGGCAGTTCAAAGACCTGGAGGCTTTGATGGAGGACTACATTGGCCTGAAAAAAGGCCGCATCGACCTGGCGGTGGTGAGCACAGCCAAGTATTTCGTTCCTATGTTGTTGGTGTGTTTTAAGCGGCAATTAGCCGGCATTGATGTGCATTTGCAGATTGAAAACCGTGAAAGCGTGCTAGGCATGCTGGCGCGCTTTGAGGTTGACCTGGTGGTGATGGGCCGCGCACCGAGTCACCTGGACTGTGTGGCCGAATCGTTTGCCACCAACCCGCTGGGTATCGTGGCTGCCCCTAACCACCCTTTGGCACGGCGCAAAAACCTGAACTTTTCAGCCCTGGGGGCGCACCAGTTTGTGGTGCGCGAAGAAGGTTCGGGCACCCGCGCCGCCATGCAGCGCCTGTTTGAGGAACACGCCACAGCCCTGAATGTGGTGATGGACATGCCCAGCAATGAGACCATCAAGCAAGCCGTGATGGCCGGCATGGGCTTGAGCTTTTTGTCGCTGCGAACCGTGCGCCACGAACTCGCCAGCGGCCACCTGGCGCTGCTGGATGTGCAGGGCCTGCCGCAGATCAACCACTGGTTTGTGACCCACCTGCGCAGCAAGAAGCTCTCGCCGGCGGCTCGGGCGTTCAAGACATTTTTGATCGAGCAGGCAGGTGCGCTGATGGATGTGCAGGCTTGAGTAAGGGCTCGTAAAGTAATAAGTTGGACATTTTGACGGCCAGATTTGGGAAGCAGTGCTAGGCGCAAGGCGTGCGGTTTGGCCAGCCTTACAAGCGACTTGCAACACCGCAGCGCGCCCGAATCCGCCGCAGTAAATTGGGGAAGTTATTTCTTGCCACATCCTAACGTCCATGTTCAACAAGGACACCCCAAAGCATGAAACACGCGTGCCCTGCGTAGGGCGGGTTTCAACCCGCCATGGCCGACTGAAGTCAGCCCTACGAAACGCTATTCTTGTCGGCTGTGGGCGTTGTTTCACATTAAGCACCCCACGGCCCCAGCAGCACCAGATGGGTCAGATGGGTCCGCAGCACCCACCACAGAGGCTATGCGTCCCGCGCTTGATGACTTGCAATCAGGCTCCACCTGACGTGCATCACAACCGAGGCTGCCACGGCAAGTGCCACGCCATTGATCAGCATGGCGCTGGGTTTTTCGAGCATGCTGGCAAGTTAACCCGATCACCATCCATGGCGATGTCAATCCGAGGCGATGACTCCCTGGCATTCAATAGCCAAGCGTCA
>MNXW01000149.1 GCA_001871515.1 Comamonadaceae bacterium CG2_30_57_122 | reverse complement strand
GCTTGCTCTTTCTCAAAGTGGGCTTTGACTGCTTCCCGAATCTGAATACGGCGCAAAGCCGATTCACTGACATCGCCCGCGGCCTCGCCCGCCACCAGCTCATGCCCATTGGTGAAAGTCACCGCATTGGTGTGCGCATTGATGTCGGACACCACAAAACCCCGGTACTGCTCCAAGTCGCCCGACAGGTCGAACAAGTTGTCGTTGCGGGACAGCCGGCGGACAACGCGCTTGATGCCGTTGTTTTGCCGGGTTTCCAACTCCACGCGTGCCACCGGGGCACTTTTGGACACCTCAATCGACTCCAAATAAAGGTATGCATTGGTGCCGGTCAGGCCCTTGACCGATATGCCACGCACCGCGATTTTCTTAACCAGCTTCTGGTTGTACGCATCCAGCGCATCCAGTCGGTGGATTTTGTTGTGTGTCGTCTTGTGGGTGGCCGAATACCGCAACACTGCCAGCGGTTTGAAGTTGGCCAGAGAATCCAGCGTCTTGCCGCCTTCAATCTTCTGCGGCTCGTCCAGGAACATGATGGGTCGGTTGGCACTGATCACGTCGATGGGCCTGCGCGACTGAAAGTCGTCCAGCTCTTCATAAATACGGCGCGCATCCTTGCCCGTGGCATTGAAGGCCTGCACATTGATTACCATGACGTTGATGCCCGCGTCACTGGAAAAGCTCTCCAAATTGTGCAAAGCTTTTGAGTTGTAAATGAAAAACCGGGCGCGTTTCTTGTAGTCGTCCAAAAAGTGCTCTGCCGTGATTTCCAGCGACTTGTGCACGCCTTCACGAATGGCAATGCTGGGCACCACCACAATGAACTTGCTCCACCCAAAACGGGCATTCAGCTCGAACATGCTTTTGACGTAGCAATACGTTTTGCCCGTGCCGGTCTCCATTTCCACGTCCAGATTGATGTCGCACACCCGGGTTTTGAGCAGCGCGGCGGACAAGGGCAGGTTTTGCCTGCGCTGCACCGCGTGGATGTTTTCCAGCACCTGGCCGGGGGTCTGTGCCAGATCAGCATTTTTGAAACCGGCTGACTCCAACGGTGTCACGAATTGGCCACCGGCATCCACCGCACGGCCTGGGTCGATGCGGTAATTCAAGCCCTCGCGCTTGGGTTGCCCGGCAAAGCAATCCGCCACGGCTTCAACGGCATTGGTCTGGTAGCCCTGTTTTTTGAATTTCAGCTTCATGCGTTTCTCTGCAAATTTCTCTGCAACTTCTCATTGGACAAGCGCACGCCGAATCAAGCGCGCCAACTCCGCAGCTTCGCTGTTATAGGCCGCAATGGATGCATGAACCATTTCCGATTGGGTGATGCCAGTCCAGTCAATCAGATGCCCGGCCTGCAAAGCAAGTTGCGCAATGAATTCGCGTTGTGCCCGGCCATTACCCTCCCGAAAGGGATGCAGTACATTGATTTCGCCCAGGTAGTGCCCGGATCGCTGGCTAAACCGATCAGCATCAAGCCCGTGCAAATGCTGCTCCTTGGCAAGTTGCCCAAATAATTGGCTGGCTGCGCTTTCAATCACCATTTGCCGGGCAAAGTCGGTATTGCTCTTCTGGATTTCCACCACGCGAAGTTGCCCTGCCCAGTCATACACATCGGAAAAAAGTCGCTGGTGAATGGCTTGCAAGTGCAACAGGTCGAAGTTGCCCTGCACCGGTTGCTCGCATAACTCGCTGGTGCGCAAAAATGACAAGCTGGACTCCGCTTCATCCAAGGCCGCTTGGTTTTTGATGCCCAGCAAATTTCGCAACACCCCCGTGTCATTGTCCAGATACGGGTCGCCCTGGTCACCCGCGTATTTCATGCAGCTGCGCGTTGAAGTCGGGCTTTGAAATCAGCAATGGCCTGACTGATTGTCTTTTCGCCATGCGCCCACTTTTGGGCATCTTCCAGCACTTGTCGCTCGGGCGCCAAACCTTCCATGTGTTGGCTGGCCAGTGCGTTTTGCACCGCTGCCAGGCGGGCTACCCGCTCTTGCTCTGCAATCATGGTGGACTCCTTCATCGAAACATTGTGGGTCTGAGGGCAGTTTATCGGTTTCAAATCGTTTTGACTTCGGTGCTGGGGCTCATCAGCTTGAAAATTTGTTCGACGTTAATCTTGACACTGTCATTGGCAAAACCAGAATCACGGAACACGGCGCGCAGTGGCTGCCGCTTAGCCAGCAGCTTGACGAATTCTTCGCTGACAGCTTGTCGATATGGGCCTGGGTCAGGTCAGGGCTGTGCATTTTTAGTTTATTCATGGTCAAATTGGCTTGTAGCCCTTACATAATAAGCGCAAGCAGCTATTAAAAATGTAGCTATTGCAGTATTGGCTTTGTTCATCAGGCCAGCGCGTGAAGCTCGGTGCGAATGGTACGCAACTGGGCGTTGATCTCTATCCTGCGGTTGAACTGGTTGGTCAGCGCCAGGCGCGTTTCCAGCTTGGCCGCTGCCGTTTGCTTGGCTGACAAGAGCGACAACCGTTCCAGCTGGTCCCGCAATGACTCGCCAGCGCGAGCCGACACAACCAAATGTTGGCGCAAAAGCTGCTCATACAGCCCCTGTAAATCCAGCGCCACCGGCAAGCCGGGCCGGACAACACCATCTTTTTGCCACGGTGCCGCATGGTAATCACCCACCACCCATTGTCCGCTGGCCGCATCACTGGGGCGCTTATAGGCTGCAACGGGTTGGCTGTGGCCCCCGTACCGCAGGACAAACAGAATGGGAAAAGGGATGGCCTTGTCGATGCACCGAAGCACGGCATGATTGACATCTGGCAGCTTCAAGGCAAGCTCGAACACTTCAATTTCCGGCACGTCTGGCTTGGTGGGCAGGTTAATGGTCTCGGGGGTCAGTTTGTAGACCCATGTGATGCTCTCGACCTGATCGACAAACAGCGCGTGCAAGGCGGCGCTGGGCTTGGCGTGCGCGTAGATTTTGGCTTTGGCCACGGGCCTGGCCACTGCGGCCTTCGGCGGCCAGGCGAACAAGGCGTGTGACACAAGCGTTACCAAACCTCCAGCCTCAAGCGTTGATTCACGCCAGTTGGCATCTGCGCAAACGCCTTGTCACGGCTGACCAGAGTGACATCCAGCGCTACGGCGTGGGCGGCGATCATCATGTCAAAGTCGCTGAGGTTGATGCCTTGGGCTTCCAGAGAGGCGCAAAACTCGCCATAACAAGCAGCTACATCCTCATCCCAAGGCAATACATCCACACGGAGCAGCACTTGGGTCAGGGCATTTCGCAAGCGCACGGGCTGCCCTTTGCGGTGCAAGCCGTATTCCAGCTCTGCCAGCGTCACGCTGGAGATCACCACCTGGCCCACCGGCACTTCTGTGAGCCGCGCCAACAATTGGGCATCGCGCCCCTGCATGATGTGGCTGACCACGTTGGTGTCGAGCATGTAGCGCTGGTTCATTCTTGGAAGCCCTCAAAGGGGTCGCGTCGTGTACGGGTTTGGTGGCGTTCAATCACCAAGTCTTCGTCCTTGTTGAGTGCCACCACGTCTAGCAGGCCTTGCCAGTCCGTCGGTTTA
>MNXW01000177.1 GCA_001871515.1 Comamonadaceae bacterium CG2_30_57_122 | reverse complement strand
TTGGCCTTGCTGCTGGGCTCGGTGGTGACGCTGCTGCTGTACTTGAACAATTTTGAAGCCGAAGAAGCCGCCCGCCGCCGTGCCGCTGATGCCCAGTGGCTGGAGCAAAGCGTGCAGTTTCACTTTCGCCGACTGGAAGACGATTTGCTGCTGCTGGCGCGCCAGACAGTGCAGCAAAAAACGGGCTTGGCAGCACTTGTGCCAGACCACACGATTGATATGAAAGCCGGCCTGCTGTGGCGTGAGCCAGGTGTGGTGCTGGCCAGCGGCTGGATTCCGGCGGGCGCTTTCAATGCGCAACAAATAGCCCTCACACACTGGTTGCAAGACTGGCAAGCCCACGCAGAAAACGCCCAAGCCCTGACCCTGATGCAGTCCACCAGCCAAGGGCTGCGTCGCGCCGCCTACGCCGGGTTGATGCTGCAAACCAACGGCCAGGCGACGGATGTGGTCTGGTTGGCCGTGCCGTTTTTTGACCGGGGCCAATTTACCGGCAACTACCTGGCCGCCGTGTCGGTAGACCACGCGCTAGCGGCTTTGTTGCCAGGTTGGTTCAAACAAGACCACAGCGTGCAATTGCTCACCGACGAGACCACGGTGCAGCCCGATACCGCCTACCGGGTGGGCTTGCAACTGCCAGGCACCGATTTGTTTGTTCAAGTGGCGCTGACCCAGAGCGAGCCCACTACCGTGCCGCGCATTTTTTTCTTGGTGGCGCTGCTGTTTCTGTTGGGCATGCTGGTGAGCCTGTATGCCTTGCGGCGCGACTTTGTCAAACGCCAACAAGTGCAAGCCCTGCTGCAAGCCCAGGTGGCGCTGCGTACTGCCATGGAAAACTCGGTCACCATTGGTCTTCGTGCCTGGGATTTGCAGGGTCGCATTCTGTATGTGAATGACGCGTTCTGCCGGATGCTTGGCTACAGCGCAGGCGAATTGATTGGCCGTTTGCCACCCTTCCCCTACTGGCCGGTTGAGCAGCGCGAGGCGCTGGAGCGGGTGCACGACGGCATCATGGCGCAGGGCACCAGCGGTGAAGGTGTAGAGGTGCAGTTTCAGCACCGAGACGGTCACCTGATCGACGTGTTGATCCATGAAGCCGCCCTCAACACCGCCAGTGGCGCACAAATGGGCTGGATGAGTTCGGTGCTGGATATCAGCGAGCGCAAACGCGCCCAACACATGGCCGCGCAGCAACAGGAAAAGTTGGAGGCCTCGGGCCGCCTGGTGGCGGTGGGCGAGGTGGCCTCCACCCTGGCGCATGAGCTTAACCAGCCGCTGGGCGCGCTTTCCAGCTTCGCCAATGGCTTGCTCAACCGTCTGCATGACGACAGCATCACCTTGCCTGAGCTGTTACCAGTGGTGGAGCGCATGGCTGGCTTGGCCGAACGCGCAGGCGGCATCATCAAACGCGTGAATGCCTTTGCGCGTCAGCGCGAGCTGTCTCGCCAGCGCATGGATCTGGCCGGATTTTTACAGCGCGTGTTGCAGCAGTACGGTGATGAGCACGCGATGCCGCCCGCCTGGACGCTGCCCGACGTGGCCGTTTGGGTCGATGCCGATGAACTGCTGCTGGAGCACCTGGTCAACAACCTGGTGGCCAATGCACAAGACTGGGCTCCGCACGGTGGTCAACCCCCCCAGGTCTGGGTCAGCCTGACGGTGGAGGCGGCCAGCGCTATGGCGGTGCTGGCGGTGGCAGACACCGGCCCCGGAGTCAGCGAAGAGGCGCGGATGGGTATCTTCAACGCCTTTGTCAGCCACAAGGAAGGCGGTATGGGCATGGGGCTGGCGATTTGTAGATCCATCGCTGAAGCTCACCATGGCCGCATTGAGGTCAGCCGCGACCCGGTGCTGGGCGGAGCACGCTTTACCGTGCTGCTGCCCTTGGCTAAATCCATTTCCAAATCATTTTTGTCTAGTTGCGAAGCTGCGAACAGTGCAACTGCACAGCATGGCGTTGCAACAACGACACGGATGATTTAAAAATGGAATAAGGCATCACATCAACAGGAGACCGCATGAATACCCCGCGTGTGCACATCGTGGACGACGACCCCGACATTCGTGACGGCCTGGCCTGGCTGTTTGATTCACGTGGTTTTCAAACTGCTACCTGGGACGGCGGCCAACATTTTCTGGACGCGGCACAGGCCCTGCAAGGCAACTGGGGTCCCGCCGTGGTGTTGTTGGACATGCGCATGGCGCCGCTCTCGGGCATGGTCACGTTTGAGCAGCTCAAAGCCATGGGCTGCCCCTGGCCCGTGCTGTTTTTGACTGGCCATGGCGACGTGGGTACGGCGGTGGCAGCGGTCAAACAGGGAGCCTGGGATTTTCTGGAAAAACCGTTTCAGGATAACGAGCTGGTGGATCGGGTACAGCAAGCCCTCACTGTGGCAAGCGCCGCACTGCAGGACGACTCGCAAACGCGCCGCCTGCGCCAGGCGCTGGCCAGTTTGAGCCCGCGCGAGCGCGAGGTGCTAGACGAGTTGATTCGTGGCCACTACAACAAAAACATTGCCGACCACCTGGGCATTACCCCGCGCACGGTGGAATTTCACCGGGCTCATATTTTCGAGAAAATGGGTGTCAATTCGGCCGTGGAACTGGCCCACAAGCTGGGTCGGCTAGAGCCCATAGATTGAGCATAAAATTGGCCTCTAGCCCTTATTATTAAAGGGCTAACAGCTATAAATAATGAAGCAAATAAGGAATCGCCCATGAACACACCCATCAAACGCATCGCGGTCAACACTGGCGGGGGCGACGCACCGGGGCTCAACGCCGTGATCCAGTCGGTGATGATTGCCGCCGACAACCGGGGCTGGGACTGTTTTGGGATTCGCGACGGTTTCAACGGCATTCTGTTTCCCGAGCGCTATGCCGAGGGCGGTGTGGTACGCCTGACGCGGGAGCGGGTGCGCGGCATTGGCCACCTGGGCGGCACCATTTTGGGCACTACCAACAAGGGCAATCCGCTGCATTTTCCGGTCAACCTGCCCGATGGGTCGGTGCGCGAAATTGACCGCTCGGACGAGATCATCACCTACTTTGCCACCCACCAGATTGACGCGTTGGTGTCGATTGGCGGTGATGGGTCGTTAACCATTGCCAACGCCTTGCATCAAAAAGGCCTGCGCGTGGTAGGCGTGCCCAAAACCATTGACAACGACCTGGACAAAACCTTCACCACCTTTGGCTTTGATACCGCCGTGGGCTTTGCCACCGAATGCCTGGATCGCCTGCATAGCACCGCCGAAAGTCACCAGCGCGTGATGGTGGTCGAGGTGATGGGCCGCTATGCCGGCTGGATTGCCCTGCACGCTGGCATTTCAGGCAACGCGCATGCGATTCTGATCCCTGAAATCGGTTTTGACATCCACAAAGTGGCTGCCAAGATTCGCCAACGTGAGGCTGGCGGCCACCTGTATTCGATTGTGGTGGTGGCCGAAGGTGCGCAGGCCAGCGATGGTCACCGGGAACTGCTGGCTGCGGCCGAAGTGGGTCATGCCGAGCGCCTGGGCGGCATGGGCGAACACGTGGCCGAAGCATTGGCCAAGGCCACCGGCAAAGAAGCCCGCGTGGTGGTATTGGGGCATTTGTTGCGCGGCGGCAGCCCAACCTCATTTGACCGCCTGGCGGCGTTGCGCTTTGGCGCTGCTGCGGTGCGCGCACTGGATGCCGGACACAGCGGGGTGATGGTGTCGCTGGGGGTCAACGGCGTGGACTATGTAGACCTGGAAGAAGTGGCCGGCCACATTCGCAACGTGCCCATGGTCTGCGACACCTTGCAAACCGGGCGTGACCTGGGCATTTGCTTTGGCGACTGACCCCGGGGATTAACGTGAAACAACCGTCATGCGCGACTGAACTGGATGCTCGTAGGGCCGACTTCAGTCGGCCATGGCGGGTTGAAACCCGCCCTACGCTGGCAGTCCATGCTTCATGCTTTGGGGTGGCTTTTGGCCATGCCAGTCAACCCAAGGCGTCGTTCACCTGCTCATTGAAGGCGGCCAGACCTTCGGCGGCCTGCACCTCTTTGGGCATGGCATCGCGCACCGAGAACACGCCCAAAATCTTCTTGGCTTCGGTGACGATCGGCAAATGCCGAAAGCCGCGCTCAATCATGATCAGCACGGCATCGGCCACTTTGGTTTGCGGCACCACGCACAATGGGTTGCGCGTCATGATGTCAGCCACCGTGGCTTTGGCAGGGTCTAGCGCCTTGGCGATCACACGCGTCATCAGGTCCCGTTCGGTGACGATGCCCAGCAGGGTGTTGCTGGTGTCGATGATCAACACGCTGCCGCAGTTGGCGCGGGTCATCACACAGGCGGCGGTGTAGACGGTGGCAGTGGGCACCACGCTGACCACATGGCGCTGCGCCATGGACTGGAAGACGGTACGTTCGGTCATGTTGTGCTCCTCTAGGTTGATACAAAATAAATAGCTAACTACGCTTTAAATACAAGGGCTAGAGCACTTTTTAACGTAATGTTGCGTTGATTTTTTCCAGCGCCTTGGCGCCTGGGCAAAGCTGAGCCGTGCCCAAGGAGTTAAGCGGCGAGGCACAGGTGTTGAGCGAGGTGTGCAGGTCGGTGGGCAGCGGGTCCAGGTACAGCAGGCCGGTGACCACTTCGCCACGTGCAGCATGCTCGTGCATGTAGCTCATGGCGGCGTAACGGTCGGTGGGGTCGTAGTCGGCGTGCAGCTTGCGCAGGCGCAGCACCGTGCCGTCGCTTTGTTCCACTTCGGTCACGCTGCCCGCAGGGTAGTGCGTGGCATCCAGACTGCCCGGGGTCATGAACTCGACGGTGCTGACGGCTTCGTCATGCTGGCGAATGTATTCATAACTCTTGGTGCTGCCACCGTGGTTGTTGAAGGTGACACAGGGGCTGATGACATCAATGAAGGCCGCACCGCCATGCGCCAGCGCGCCTTTGATGAGCGGCACCAACTGCGCCTTGTCGCCCGAGAAACTGCGCGCCACATAGGTCGCGCCGAGCTGCAGGGCAATGCCCACCAGGTCTACCGGGTTGTCGGTGTTGATGGCGCCTTTTTTGCTCTTGGAGCCGCGGTCTGCGGTGGCAGAAAACTGCCCTTTGGTCAGGCCATAAACCCCGTTGTTCATCACGATGTAGGCCATGTTGACCCCACGGCGCATGGCGTTGGCAAACTGCCCCAGGCCGATGGAGGCCGAGTCGCCGTCGCCCGACACACCCAGGTACATCAGTTCGCGGTTGGCCAGGTTGGCCCCGGTGAGCACGCTGGGCATGCGCCCGTGCACGGTGTTAAAGCCGTGCGAGGCACCCAGAAAATAAGTTGGCGCTTTGGAGCTGCAGCCAATGCCCGAGAGTTTGGCCACACGGTGCGGCTCAATGTCGAGCTCCCAGCAGGCCTGGATGATGGCGGCGCTGATGCTGTCGTGACCGCAACCGGCGCACAGGGTCGAGACCGGGCCTTCGTAGTCGCGCCGGGTGTAGCCGACCTTGTTTTTGGTCAGCGTTGGGTGGTGCAGCCGGGGTTTGGCAAGGTAGGTCATACAGTCTCCTTCAGAAGGGCCAGCTTGGCGGCGACCGCGCTCACAATGAAGCGGGCGGTGATCGGGGTGCCGTCATAGTGCAGCACTTTCACCAGTTGTTTCGGGTTGGCATCGAGTTCATTGATCAGCAGGGTGCGCATTTGCGCGTCGCGGTTTTGTTCCACCACAAACACGGTGTCGTGCTCGGCCAGGAACTGCTCGACCGATTGGGGGAACGGGTAGGCCAGCAAGCGCATGCCGTCGACATGGATGCCGTCTTCAGACAGCACATCCAGCGCCTCACGCATGGCCGGGGTGGTGGAGCCAAAGTAAATCGCCCCAACGCGGGTCGGTTGGTCGGCCTTTTGCACGATTGGCTGCGGCACCAGGTCGGCCGCAGTTTTGAACTTTTTGAGCAGGCGTTCCATGTTGTAGATGTAGTCCGGCCCGCGCTCGGAGTAGCGTGCATACGCATCTTTGGAGGTGCCACGGGTAAAGAACGAACCTTTGGTGGGGTGCGTGCCGGGGTAGGTGCGCCACGGAATGCCGTCGCCGTCCACATCGTTATAGCGGCCAAAATCTTTGCCCGCGTCCAGGTCGGCGGCGGTCATGACTTTGCCACGGTCGTAGTCGCGTTGGTCGTCCCACACAAAGGGTTTGCACAGGCGCTGGTTCATGCCGATGTCCAGGTCGCTCATGACAAAAATCGGCGTTTGCAATCGGTCGGCCAAGTCCAGCGCGGCCGCAGCGTGTTCAAAACACTCATGCGGGTCTTGGGGCAACAGCATCACATGCTTGGTGTCGCCATGCGAGGCGTAGGCGCAAGACAGCAAATCAGACTGCTGCGTGCGGGTGGGCATGCCGGTGGAAGGGCCGCCGCGCTGGATGTTGATGAGGGTTACCGGAATCTCGGCAAAGTAGGCCAGGCCAATGAACTCGGTCATCAGCGAAATGCCCGCGCCCGAGGTGGCTGTAAAGGCGCGTGCGCCGTTCCAGCCCGCACCAATGGCCATGCCGATAGAGGCCAGCTCGTCTTCGGCCTGCACAATGGCAAAGTTGTGCTGCCCGGTGCTTTCATCGACGCGGAATTTGTCGCAGTATTTCTGGAAGTTTTCTGGCACTGAAGACGATGGCGTGATCGGATACCAGGCCGCCACCGTGGCCCCACCATAGACGCAGCCCAAGGCCATGGCACTGTTGCCGTCGGTAAAAATCTGGTCACCAATCTTGTCAGACTTGCGCACCCGGATACCGAGCGGAAAAGCCAGGTGCTGGGTAACGTAATCGCGACCCAGGTTGATGGCCTGCAGGTTGGAGGCCAGCAGGCGTTCCTTGCCCTTGAATTGTTCGGCAAAAAGTTTTTCAAACACCGAGGCATCCAGATCCAGCAGTACCGACAGGGCACCGACATAAATGATGTTCTTGAACAGCTGGCGCTGGCGCGGGTCGGTGTAGGCGGTGTTGGTGATCTCGGTCAGCGGCACGCCAATGACGGTCACGTCCTTGCGGAATTTGTCTTCGGGAATCGGCCGGGTGCTGTCGTAAAACAGGTAGCCACCGGGTTCGATCTCGGCCACGTCAGCGTCCCAGGTTTGCGGGTTCATGGCGACCATCATGTCCACGCCGCCACGCCTGCCGTGGTAACCCTTTTCACACACCCGGGCTTCATACCAGGTGGGCATGCCCTGGATGTTGCTGGGGAAAATGTTGCGTGGGCTCACCGGCACGCCCATGCGCATCACCGCTTTGGCAAACAGTTCGTTGGCGCTGGCCGAGCCCGAGCCGTTGATGTTGGCAAATTTGATGACGAAATCGTTGATGGCTTCAATGGGCTTCATGCGGCCTCCGTGGCGTTGTTCTGAGCGGCTGATTTGGTGTCGCGTGCGCGCGGCCCGGCCTGCGTGGTGTCAAGGCGAAACTTCTGCATGTCCCAGGCGCCGGTGGGGCAGCGCTCGGCGCAAAAGCCGCAGTGCAGGCACACGTCTTCGTCTTTCACCATGACGCGGCTGGTTTTGAGCTCACCCGACACATACAGGTCTTGCTCGGCATGGCTGGTCGGGGCTTTGAGTCGGCCGCGCAAGTCGGCTTCTTCACCGTTGCTGGTGAAGGTGATGCAGTCCATCGGGCAAATGTCCACGCAGGCATCGCACTCAATGCACAGGGTGTCCTTGAACACGGTTTGCACGTCGCAGTTCAGGCAGCGGCTGGCTTCCTTGAAGGCGGTAGCGGCATCAAAGCCCAGCTCCACCTCGACCTTGATGCTGGCCAGGGCTTTTTCGGCCGCCGTCCATGGCACTTTGGAGCGCAGGTCGTTGGACACGGCGTTTTTGTAGCTCCACTCGTGGATGCCCATTTTTTGCGACATCAGGTTGGTCATGGGGTCAGGCCGTTTGGTCACGTCTTCACCATTGAGCAAGCGGTCAATCGACACCGCGGCTTCATGCCCGTGGGCAACTGCGGTGATGATGTTCTTGGGGCCGTAAGCGGCATCGCCGCCAAAGAAGACCTGGGGCAAGGTGGACTGGAAAGCGCCTTCTTTCAAAATGGGCAAACCCCATTTGTCAAATTCAATACCCATGTCGCGCTCGATCCAGTTGAAGGAGTTTTCTTGCCCGACGGCAATCAGCACCTCATCACAAGGCACCAACACATCGGGCTCGCCGGTGGGTACCAGGCTGCGTTTGCCCTTGGCATCGTATTCGGCGCGAACGATCTCAAACGTCATGCCGGTGAGTTTGCCGCCTGCGTGCTCAAACGATTTGGGCACGTGGTAGTTCAGGATCGGGATGCCCTCATGCGCGGCATCTTCTTTTTCCCAGGGCGAGGCTTTCATCTCTTCAAAGCCGCTGCGCACAATGACCTTGACCTCTTTACCACCCATGCGCCGGGCGCTGCGGCAGCAGTCCATGGCGGTGTTGCCACCCCCCAGCACAATCACGCGCTCTGCCGTTTTGGTGATGTGACCGAATGACACCGACATCAGCCAATCAATGCCAATGTGGATGTGGGCGGCGGCCTCTTTGCGCCCAGGCACTACCAGGTCACGGCCACGCGGTGCGCCGCTGCCGACAAAAATGGCATCAAAGCCCTGATCCAGCAACGCCTTCATCGACTCGATGCGCTTGCCTGGCTGGAAGTCAACGCCCAGGTTCAAAATCTGGCCGGTCTCCTCGTCGAGTACCGACTCGGGCAGGCGAAATTTGGGGATTTGGGTGCGCACAAAACCACCGGCTTTGGACTCGCCTTCAAACACGGTGACCGCGTAACCGCAAGGCACCAGGTCGCGCGCCACGGTCAGGGACGCAGGGCCAGCACCGACGCAGGCTACTTTTTTGCCATTCGGCGGGGCAATGCTGGGCATGCGCGCCGAGATGTCGTCCTTGAAGTCAGCGGCCACGCGTTTGAGGCGGCAAATGGCCACCGGCTCGGGTTTGGCACCGTTGTTTTCTTCTACCCGGGCACGTCGGCAGGCGGGCTCGCAGGGGCGGTCGCAGGTGCGACCCAACACGCCGGGGAACACATTGCTGACCCAGTTGATCATGTAGGCATCGCTGTAGCGGCCTTGACCAATCAGGCGGATGTATTCCGGCACGGGGGTGTGGGCCGGGCAGGCCCATTGGCAGTCCACGACCTTATGGAAATAGGCCGGGTTCGAAATGTTGGTAGCTTGCAAAGTGGTCTCCTCGTCCTGCATGACACATGCACCGACATTGCCGCAGGTGGGCGCATCCTACGCCTGGACACCTGGATTGACCACCTGAGCAGACCTGGAATTTCGGGATTTGCTGATCTAAGTCAAAAAAAAGGACGGCTTCAAAAAGAGCAGCAATTGATCTACCGCAAACCTGGCGGCCAAGTGCCCGACAAAATGACACCAATCGTCAAGGAGAACCCGATGAAGACCGACCTGCAAGCCGATCGTTTCAAGGCACTGGATGCCTGCCATCAACAAATGCACGCGCACCTGGCGGTGCTGGCCGAATTGCTGGAACAGCTGGAAAGCGATGGCAGTGCGGCGCTGGAGCGTCAAAAGGTGCAGGCTGCAGAAGCGTTTTATTCAGAAACCGCACGTGCCCACCATGAGGAGGAAGAGCGCAGCGTGTTCCCGAACTTGTTGCTCAGCAACGATGCTGATCTGGTGCATGCGGTGCAAACACTCAAGCAAGACCATGGCTGGATCGAGCAAAACTGGCGCGAGCTAAGCCCCATGCTGCGTGCCATTTCGCTGGGGGAAGACTGGGTGGACATGGATGAGTTGCGCCACACCATTGCGGTGTTTCTGACGTTGTGCCACGACCACATCGTGCTGGAAGAAACCTTGATCTACCCACAAGCCAAGGCACGGCTGGCACAAGAGTTGGCCAGCCGAGCGCTGCGTCTGGCGCAATAGGCAGGCTCGGTAAAACCTTTGTGCTGGGTTGGCGCAGGCACATGGGCGCGCGCTGCCTGGCGTGCCGTGAAGCCGGTGTGCCATGGTTGACAATCGTGCCCACCAACCACTTCAAAGGAACACCATGAGCCTGTTTTCCTGGGCCGAAAAAAGCCCCGACAGCCTGCATCTGGGCGGCGTGATTGCCCCCGACGAGCGCCTGCCTTGGCCGCAAACCGCAGTAATGGGCATGCAGCATGTGATTGCCATGTTTGGTGCCACCGTGCTGGCGCCCATCTTGATGGGGTTCGATCCCAACCTGGCGATTTTGATGAGCGGCGTGGGTACGCTGATTTTTTTCTTCATCACCGGTGGCAAGGTGCCCAGCTACCTGGGTTCAAGCTTTGCGTTCATCGGCGTGGTGATTGCCGCCACCGGCTATGCGGGCAAGGGGCTCAACCCGAACCTTGGCGTGGCGCTGGGCGGCATCATTGCCTGCGGTGCGCTTTACACCGCCATCGGCCTGCTGGTGCAGGTGGTGGGCACCGGCTGGATCGAAAAGCTGATGCCGCCGGTGGTGACCGGTTCGGTGGTGGCGGTGATTGGCCTGAACCTGGCCGGTGTGCCGGTCAAGAACATGGCTGCTAACAATTTTGAGAGCTGGATGCAGGCCGCCACCTTTGTCTGCGTGGCCGGCGTGGCGGTGTTCACCAGCGGCATGGTGCAGCGCCTGCTGATTCTGGTGGGTCTGGCACTGGCCAGTGTGTTTTATGCGCTGCTGACCAATGGCCTGGGGCTGGGCAAACCGATGGATCTGAGCGGCTTGCTGGCTGCGCCCTGGATTGGCATGCCCTCTTTTGCTTCACCGGTGTTTGACCCTAAAGCCCTTATCATGATTGCGCCAGTAGCTATTATTTTGGTAGCAGAAAATCTAGGGCACATCAAGGCGGTGACGGCCATGACGGGCAAGAACCTGGACCAGTACATGGGTCGGGCTTTCATTGGCGACGGTGTCGCCACCATGGTCAGTGGCAGTGCGGGCGGCACTGGGGTGACCACTTACGCCGAGAACATTGGCGTGATGGCGGCCACCAAAATTTACTCCACCGCGATGTTTCTGGTGGCGGCGCTGATTGCGCTGGTGCTGGGTTTTTCGCCCAAATTTGGCGCGGTGATCCAGACCATTCCACTGCCGGTGATGGGCGGCGTGAGCATTGTGGTGTTTGGCCTGATTGCGGTGGCCGGGGCGCGCATCTGGGTTGAGAACAAGGTGGATTTCTCGGACAACAAAAACCTGATCGTGGCCGCCATCACCTTGATTTTGGGCACCGGTGACTTCACCCTGAAGTTTGGAGACTTTGCCCTGGGTGGCATCGGCACCGCCACCTTTGGAGCGATCGTGCTGTACGCGCTGCTAAACCACCGCACGGCAGGTACGTCTGCCGTGCGAACCGACTTTTAAGCCGAAACCGTCTCGGGGGTGCGCACGCCCATGGCATCCAGTGCTGTGGCCAGATGTGCCACGCTGCGCTCGATGTTGTGCAGCTTTTCAAGTCCAAAGAGTCCGACGCGGAAGGTCTTGAAGTCTGCTCCCTCGTCGCACTGCAGCGGTACGCCGGCGGCGGTTTGCAGGCCCAGCGCCAGAAATTTCTTGCTGTTTTGAATATCGGGGTCGCTGGTGTAGCTCACCACCACACCGGGCGCCTTGAAGCCGTCGGCGGCCACGCTGCGGATGCCACGGCTCTCAAACAGTTGACGCACCGCGCTGCCCAGCGCCACCTGCTCGGCCTTGACCTTCTCAAAGCCATAAGCGCGGGTCTCGTTCATCACCTCGCGCAGGCGCATCAGTGCGTCGGTCGGCATGGTGGTGTGGTAGGCGTGCGCACCGCCCTCATAGGTTTCCATGATCTGCAGCCACTTCTTCAAATCACAGGCAAAGCTGGTGCTGGTGGTGCCATCGATGGCGGTGCGGGCGCGCGCGCTGAGCATCACCATGGCGCAGCAGGGCGAGCCGCTCCAGCCTTTTTGTGGCGCGCTCACCAGCACGTCAACGCCAGTGGCCTCCATGTTGACCCACATCGCACCGCTGGCAATGCAGTCCAGCACCAACAGGCCGCCGACTTCATGCACCGCATCCGCCACGGTTTTCAGGTAGTCGTCGGGCAAGATCATCCCGGCAGCGGTTTCCACGTGCGGGGCAAACACCACGTCTGGCCGCTGCACGCGGATGGTGGCTACCACTTCTTCAATCGGGCACGGCACCCAGGGGTCTTGCGCGCCGGGTGCGGTTTTGCGCGCCTTGAGCACGGTGGATTCGGCCGGAATGTGCCCCAAGTCAAAAATTTGCGTCCAGCGGTAGCTGAACCAGCCGTTGCGGATGACCAGCACTTTTTTGCCGGTGGCAAACTGACGCGCCACAGCCTCCATGCCAAAGGTGCCGCTGCCGGGCACCAGTGCCGCCGACGGTGCGGCGTAGACCTCTTTGAGGATGCTGGAGATGTCGGTCATCACGCCCTGAAAGCGCTTGGACATGTGGTTGAGCGCACGGTCGGTGTAAACCACCGAAAACTCGAGCAGACCGTCGGGGTCGATGTGGGGCAGCAATCCGGGCATGAGGTGTCTCCTGGGGGTGAAATGGATGCTTGTCAGCTTAGCACGGCTGGTGCCTGCTGTGGATCACAGGTTGCGTTGGTCGACGGTGGTTTGGGTGGCATCGCTCTGGTCACTTGAATTGCATTGAACAGGCAACGCACCTCACATTTTTCGCAGCCGGTGCAGCTGTCCTGATCGTGGATGACGGAATGCTTTCTCCAGCCTTGTGGTTCCAGACTCAGCAAATGCAAGCGGCAAGCGGCCACGCACCAGCCGCAACCGGTGCAGCGCTCGGGGTCAATCTAGACCAGAAAACGGGTTGGTCGGTTCGACATGTTCGTGCATCCAGACTCAAGTGTGCACCAGGGACGGCCGCGCAGGCTTCTTTGAGGTCAAGAAACAAAGGACAGGGCCAATCCGGGATGGCACGCACGCGTCAGACCTCACGACGGCTTGCGGGTCAGGGCGAGCAGCCAGTCCTGAAACGCTTGCACCACGGGCGGGTTGTCAGCGCCTTCGGGCCAGACCAAATAGTAGGCGCGTGCCCCTGCCAGCGTCTGGTCGCAGGCCACCACCAGATCGCCGCGTGCCAGCTCGTCACTGATCAGCAGGCCCGGCACCAGCGCCAGCCCCAGGCCGTGCACCGCCGCAGCGGCGGTCATGGAAAACAACTCAAAGCGCTGCCCGGCCAGCGCTTGCGGTGCCGCCACGCCTTGCGCGTCAAACCACTGCCGCCAGGCCAGCGGCCGGGTGCTTTGCTGCAGCAGCGGCATGGCGGTGATGTCTTGCGGTGACAGGCTGGCTCGGCCACCCAGCCACTGGGGCGCGCACACGGGCAGCACGTCTTCGTCGAGCAGTTTTACCGCCTGCGTGCCAGCCCAGTTGGCTACCTGCTCGGGCGTACCAGCAAACAGCGCCGCGTCAAAGCTGGTGTCGGCAAACAAAAACGGCCGGGTGCGGGTGTCGATGTGTACGGTCAGATCGGGGTGCTGGGCTTTCAGGCTGGGCAGGCGCGGAATCAGCCAGCGCGTGGCAAAGGTGGGCACCGCAGCCAGGGCCAGCACGCTGCCGCGGCCCTGCGTGCTCATCACGTCTAGCGTGTCTTGCTCCAGCGCGGCCAGACGGGTGGCGACCTGCTGCGCGTAGTCGCGTCCGCTGGCGGTGAGTGCCACGCCGTGACGTGTGCGCTTGAACAAGGCGACACCCAAAAACTCTTCCAGTGCGGTGAGCTGGCGCGACACCGCGCCTTGGGTGAGCGAGAGCTCTTGTGCAGCGCGGGTATAGCTCTGGTGGCGAGCGGCTGCGTCAAAGCACATCAGGGCTTGCAAGGACGGAATTTTTCTGCGCATGATGTGCGTAATGTACACATATTGTTAAATGCTACTGTAATGGTGTTAATTAAAAATTGTAGCTACTGCCTCAGTATTTATATGGGATAAGTGCTTATTTGAGATATAAAATCCTGATCGACACAGGCGATAAAGTCACCTGTAACATGATTTAAATGAATACCTGAGTGACAACAAATCGTTTGCAATGCCCGCCACCGGCGCGCTACCATGCGTCCATTCGATTGAATTGATCCACCCTCAGGAGACCCCCATGGCCCACGCGTCCTTCAACTGGCAAGACCCGTTTTTGCTGGAACAGCAACTCAGCGCCGACGAGCGCGCCATCAAAGAGGCGGCGGCCGCCTACTGCCAGGACAAGTTGGCCCCGCGCGTGGTGGAGGCTTTTCGCAAAGAGCAGACCGACCCCGGCATCTTTCGTGAAATGGGCGAACTGGGCTTGCTGGGGCCGACGATTCCCGAAGCCTATGGCGGCCCTGGCCTGAACTACGTGGCCTACGGTGTCATCGCG
>MNXW01000024.1 GCA_001871515.1 Comamonadaceae bacterium CG2_30_57_122 | reverse complement strand
TGGGTGTTTGGAAAGGAGGGGATGGCGTGCGGTTTACGCGTGCCGGGCTTCAAACTCGCGCAGGTAAGTCACCAGCGCCTGGACGCCTTCGATGGGCATGGCGTTGTAAATGCTGGCGCGCATGCCACCAACCGATTTGTGGCCCTTGAGCTGCAGCAAACGGTGTTCACGCGCACCGTTTAAAAACGCCTCGTTCAGGCTTTCGTCACGCAGGTAAAACGGCACATTCATGCGTGAGCGGCAGTTGGTTGCGACGCGGTTGACGTACAGGCTTGAGCTGTCAATGGCGTCGTAAAGCAGCTGGGCTTTGGCGATGTTGCGCGCCTCCATGGCCGCGATACCGCCCTGGGCTTTGAGCCACTTGAAGACCAGCCCGGCGATGTACATCGAGTAGGTGGGGGGCGTGTTGAACATCGACTGGTTGTCGGCCACGGTTTTATAAGTGAACGCGCTGGGGCAGATGGGCAAGGCGCGGTCGAGCAAATCTTCACGCACCACCACCAGGGTCAAGCCTGCTGGGCCAAGGTTTTTTTGTGCGCCACCAAAGGCCAGACCCACACGCGTCCAGTCCACCGGGCGCGAGGCCACATGCGACGAAAAATCAAGCACCAGCGGTGCATCGCAGCCCAGTGTTTTCAGATTCGGCAGCTCGTGGTACTCAACCCCGTTGATGGTCTCGTTAGAGCAAATGTGCACATAGGCGCTTTGGCCGCTGAGTTGCCAGCTGGCGGGGTCTGCCAGCGTGGTAAAGCCCGTGGTCTTGGTATTGGCCGCTTCATGCGCGGTGCAGTACCGCACGGCCTCTTGCGCCGACTTTTGGCTCCAGCTGCCGGTGACGACAAAGTCTGCCGTGGTACCGCGCGACAGGTTCAGCGGCACGATGGCGTTTTCAGCCAGGCCACCACCTTGCATGAACAGCAGCTTGAAGTGCTCAGGCACGGCCAACAGCTCGCGCAGGTCGGCTTCGGCCTCTTCGTAGATTTGGCCGAACTCTTTGCCACGGTGGCTCATCTCCATCACCCCCATGCCGCTGCCGTGCCAGTCCAGCATCTCGGCGGCGGCCTGGGTGAGCACGGCTTCGGGCATGGCGGCCGGGCCGGCAGAAAAGTTGTAAGGGCGAGTCATGTTGAAAATTTATAAGAAACAAGGCTCTGGTAGTCCGTTTCACCAAAACACTTACATGAAATTGTGCTTTTTCCAGCCGGGCGGTGTTGCTCGTCGTTGCCATAGCTGCAGCTATGTCGCTTCATCTCGCCTAGCCAGTCTGGAAAAATCATCAATTTAATTTCGTAATCGTTTTGGTGAAACGGACTACTAGCCCTTATTAAATAAGCGCAAGCAGCTATTTAATTAATAGTATTCAGTCTTGCGGTGGGGAGCTGTCGTCCGTGGGCTCGGCATCTGGGTCTTCAGCTGCCACGATGGCATCGTTTTCCACAATGCGTTGCAGGCCGCTGAGCTGCGAGCCGTCGTCCAGACCGATCAGGGTGACCCCTTGCGTGGCCCGGCCCAGTTCACGAATCTCAGACACGCGGGTGCGTACCAACACGCCCTTGTCGGTGATCAGCATGATCTCGTCGTCGGCATGCACCAAGGTAGCGGCGACGACCTTGCCGTTGCGCTCGGATTGCTGAATGGCGATCATGCCCTTGGTGCCGCGGCCGTGGCGGGTGTATTCGGCAATGCCGGTGCGTTTGCCATAGCCGTTTTGGGTGGCGGTCAAGACGCTTTGGGATTCGTCCTCGGCCACCAGCATGGCGATCACGCCTTGGCCGTCTTCAAGCATCATGCCGCGCACGCCGCGCGCCTGACGGCCCATTGGGCGCACATCGTTTTCGTCAAAGCGCACGGCCTTGCCGCCGTCACTGAACAACATCACGTCGTGCTGGCCATCGGTCAGCGCGGCACCAATCAAAAAGTCGCCATCGTCCAGGTCCACGGCAATGATGCCGGCCTTGCGCGGGTTAGAAAATTCGTCCAGCGCCGTTTTTTTGACTGTGCCCATGCTGGTGGCCATGAACACATAGCGGTTGTCGGGGAAGCTGCGTGCCTCGCCGGTGAGTGGCAGCACCACGGTGATTTTTTCGCCCTCTTGCAACGGGAACATGTTGACGATGGGGCGGCCCCGCGAGCCGCGTGAACCTTGCGGCACTTCCCAGACCTTGAGCCAGTACATGCGGCCGCGGTTGGAGAAGCACAGCATGTAGTCGTGCGTGTTGGCAATGAAGAGCTGGTCGACCCAATCGTCTTCTTTGGTGGCGGTGGCCTGTTTGCCGCGTCCGCCACGTTTTTGCGCCCGGTATTCGCTCAAGGGTTGGCTCTTGACATAGCCGCTGTGGCTCAGCGTGACCACCATGTCGGTGGGGGTGATCAGGTCTTCGGTGGACAGGTCAAACGAGCTGTGTTCCACCAGGCTGCGCCGAGCGCCGAGTTTGGTCAGGCCAAACTCGGTTTTGATGGCGGTGAGTTCGTCGCCAATGATGACCGACACGCGCTCTGGGCGGGCCAGGATGTCGAGCAAGTCGTCAATGACGGCCATGACCTCTTTGTATTCGGCCACGATTTTGTCCTGCTCCAGCCCGGTCAGGCGTTGCAGGCGCATCTGCAAAATCTCGCCAGCCTGGGTTTCAGACAAGCGATACAGGCCGTCTTTGCCCATGCCAAATTGCAGCTCCAGGCCGTCGGGGCGGTAGTCGTCGGCATTGACGACACCACCATCAGCTTTCGCGCGGGTGAGCATGTCGCGCACCAGGGCGCTGTCCCAGGGGCGGTTCATCAACTCGGTTTTGGCCACCGGCGGGGTGGGCGACTCGCGGATGATGCGGATGAACTCGTCAATGTTGGCCAGCGCCACGGCCAGGCCTTCGAGCACATGGCCGCGTTCGCGTGCCTTGCGCAACTCAAACACGGTGCGGCGCGTGACCACTTCGCGGCGGTGGTTGATAAAGACTTCAATCAGGTCTTTGAGGTTGCACAACTTGGGCTGGCCGTTGATCAGCGCCACCATGTTCATGCCAAAGGTGTCTTGCAACTGGGTTTGCTTGTATAAGTTGTTCAGCACCACCTCAGGCACTTCACCGCGCTTGAGTTCAATCACCAGACGCATGCCAGATTTGTCGGATTCATCCTGAATGTGGCTGATGCCCTCGATTTTTTTCTCGTGCACCAGTTCCGCCATGCGCTCTTGCAGCGTCTTTTTATTGACCTGGTAGGGCAACTCGTCGACGATGATCGACTGGCGCTGGCCTTTGTCGATGTCTTCAAAGTGGCATTTGGCGCGCATCACCACGCGGCCGCGTCCGGTGCGGTAGCCGTCTTTGACACCGTTGATGCCGTAAATGATACCGGCCGTGGGGAAGTCTGGAGCCGGGATGATTTCCATCAGCTCGTCAATACTGGCCTGCGGATTTTTCAGCAGGTGCAGACAGGCATCCACCACTTCATTGAGATTGTGTGGCGGGATGTTGGTGGCCATGCCCACCGCGATACCAGACGAGCCATTAACCAGCAGGTTGGGCAGGCGCGCGGGCAACACCAGGGGTTCTTTTTCGGAGCCGTCGTAGTTGGGGCCGAAGTCCACCGTTTCCTTGTCGATGTCAGCCAGCATTTCGTGTGCGATCTTGGCCAGGCGGATTTCGGTGTAACGCATGGCGGCGGCGTTGTCGCCGTCGACCGAGCCGAAGTTGCCCTGGCCGTCCACCAGCATGTGGCGCAGGGAAAAATCTTGCGCCATGCGCACGATGGTGTCGTACACCGCCGAGTCGCCGTGCGGGTGGTATTTGCCGATCACGTCGCCCACGATACGCGCCGATTTTTTATACGCCTTGTTCCAGTCGTTGCCCAGCTCATGCATGGCAAACAACACACGTCGGTGCACTGGTTTGAGGCCGTCACGCGCATCGGGCAGGGCGCGCCCCACAATCACGCTCATGGCGTAATCCAGGTAACTGCGGCGCATTTCCTCCGCAAGACTGGTGGGCAGGGTTTCTTTGGCGAACTGGGTCATGGGAACGGCTTGAGATTAGGCAAGTTCTAAGTTAGTCAATCATTTTAAGCTGCTGATTAGTGGCTGCTTGGCAACGGGTTTGTCAATAAGTTCACACGAAATTGGGTCGTGAACCTTTGTAAGCGCTTTAAATGGGGTCAGTTAAATAGACTGTGGCACAATCAATAGAACGCTCATCGTGATAGGCATCTTGGGCGTCAGTTTTATCGACGCAGCATGGCTGCGGATTTTTCCCTTAAGGAGAACCATGAAGAAGTTAAATAAAGTGGCAATATTGATTGCTGCCACAGCTCTCGCAACCGCTCTCACAACTGCTGCCGGTGCCCAATCTGTCGACAACTGGCGTGCTGCTGACGGTACAACCTGGAAAAACGGTACCAACGAACTTTGCTGGCGTGATGCGAGCTGGACTCCGGCCACTGCTGCTGTGGGTTGCGATGGTGCCATCGTGGCTCCCAAGGCTGCGCCTGTTGTAGCCCCTGTAGCAGCTCCTGCTGCGCCTGTGGCTGCTCCTGCACCAGCACCTGCACCCGCACCCGCACCTGTGGCTGCTGCCAAAGTAACCTACGCAGCCGATGCGTTTTTTGACTTTGACAAAGCCGTTCTGAAACCAGAAGGCAAAGCCAAACTCGACGACCTGGTCGGTAAAGTCAAGGGCATTAACCTTGAAGTGATCATCGCTGTGGGTCACACCGATGCAACTGGCCCTGATTCTTACAACCAAAAACTGTCGGTGAAGCGCTCTGAAGCCGTCAAGGCTTATTTGGTGTCCAAGGGCATCGAAAAGAACCGTGTGTACACCGAAGGCAAGGGCGAAGCCCAACCGGTTGCTGACAACAAGACCAAAGAAGGCCGTTCCAAGAACCGCCGCGTTGAAATTGAAGTAGTGGGTACACGCGCCAAGTAATGGGCTGTGTGCTAGCTCTTTGAGCTGCTCAACAAAAAACCCGCCGAGGCGGGTTTTTTGTTGTCTGAACGGTGGTGACGAAGCTTGCAGCGTCTTTGCGCTTGGGGTCACTGGGTTTTGTTCTAGTTGTGTGTCCCTATTTGGCATTTGATACCTAGGGTTTACCCTAAAATCGATGTAGCAGAATAGCCTGACCCATCGCACCAATTTTGATGGGTTGATTGGCGTAAGGGCTTGTTCACAAATTCATGAACAAGCCCTAAGCTCTTCATTTCTCTCTTGAACCTGGATACTTATGAACGTCCCACTGGAAACTGAACTGATCGAAAACTACACCTTTTCAGAAATCAAGATTGGTCAAAGCGCCAGACTGCTGCGCACCCTTTCATTGGAGGATATTTCTGCTTTTGCAGCCGTTTCAGGCGACACCAACCCAGCCCACCTGAACCCAGAATACGCCAACGACACCTTGTTGCATGGCGTGATTGCCCACGGCATGTGGAGTGGAGCGTTGATTTCTGCACTGCTGGGGACGCAGTTCCCAGGTCCTGGCACTATTTACCAGGATCAGGCGCTGCACTTTGTCAAACCAGTGCGTGTCGGTGACACCTTGACGGTGACAGTGAAGGTAACCGCCATGAACCCGGCAGATAAAAGCCTGGAGCTTGATTGCCAGGTGGTCAACCAGCGCGGCGAGCATGTGCTCAGTGGTGTGGCCAAGGTGCTGGCTCCCACCACCAAAGTGCGCTTGCCACGTGTCGAGGCTCCGCAGATTCAGTTGTTTGACCCGCAAGCGCGCTTTCGTGACCTGATGGCCATGGGCGAGCAGCTTGAAGCGGTGCGGTGCGCCGTGGTGCACCCGTGCGACGAGGGCTCTTTGAGTGGCGCCATGGATGCGGCTCGTTTTGGGCTGATCGTGCCCATTTTGATTGGACCTGAATTGCGCATTCGGCATGTGGCCGCGCAAGCCCACATTGATTTGACCGGGGTAGAGGTCATCAACCAGCCGCACAGCCACGCCGCCGCAGAAAAAGCGGCCGAGATGGCAGCCAACTGGGAAGTTGAAATGGTCATGAAAGGCAGCTTGCACACCGACGAGCTGATTCGCGCCATTTTGGCCAAACCCGCATTACGCACCGGACGGCGCATGTCGCACGTGTTTCGTTTTGACATTCCGCTGTACCACAAGCCCCTGCTCATCACCGATGCGGCGCTGAACATTCGCCCCACCTTGCAGGAAAAAATGGACATCATCCAGAATGCCATTGACTTTGCCCGCATCATGGGTGTGGCGGTGCCCAAGGTGGCGATTTTGTCGGCAGTGGAAGTGGTTAACCCGAACATTCCCTCCACGCTGGATGCTGCCGCCTTGTGCAAGATGGCGGATCGGGGGCAGATCACCGGAGGTGTGCTGGACGGCCCTCTGGCCTTTGACAATGCCATTTCGATGCACGCTGCACACATCAAGCACATTGAATCCGAGGTGGCGGGTCATGCCGACATCATGGCCGTGCCTGATCTGGAAAGCGGCAACATGCTGGCCAAACAGCTTGAATACCTGGCCGGTGCGAGTGGCTCCGGCATTGTGCTTGGGGCCCGGGTGCCGATTGCCCTGACCAGCCGGGCTGATGGCCCTTCCAACCGGGTCGCCTCTGCCCTGCTGGCACTGCTGGTGGCGCACAACGCCCGCCGGGATCAACCCCGTCCGATCTGGTAAGGCTGCAGTTCATGGCCATTTTGTCTGTCAACGCGGGCTCGTCCACACTCAAATTTTCACTTTATCCGTTGGTCGGTGCACAGGTGCAGCCGCAAATCCTGAGTGGTTGCATCGAAGGCCTGGAGCCAGATGGCAAGCCAGAAATGAGTTGGTCTTTTCAGGGGCAAACACAGCGCAAACGACTAGAGCTGGGCGTCGATCGCATTTTTGCGCAGGCGCTGCAGTGTCTGCGTGAATTGTTGTCATCGCTGCCTGACACGCCCAGTTTGCAGGCGGTGGCGCACCGGGTGGTGCATGGTGGTGCAAGCTACCGCGCCAGTGTGGTGGTGACCGAGGCGGTGTTGGCCAATTTGACTCGGCTCAGTTCCTTGGCTCCGCTGCACCAGCCGCATAACCTGGCGGGGGTACGCTCGTTCACCGAGGCGTTTGCTGGCGTGCCGCAAGTGGCCTGTTTTGACACCGCGTTTCATGCCACGTTGCCCGAGGTGGACTACCGGTTTGCGCTGCCTGAAGCGCTTTATGAACGGGGCTTGCGGCGCTATGGTTTTCATGGGCTCTCATACCAATATGTGATGGGTGTGCTGCTGGCGCAAAGCCCGCGCGCTGCGGGCCGGGTGCTGATGGCGCACCTGGGCAATGGTGCCAGTCTGTGCGGCACGATCAACGGCCAGAGTCGCGCCACCACCATGGGCTTTTCGGCCCTGGACGGCCTGATGATGGGCACGCGCACCGGCGCGCTTGATGCCGGTGTCATGCTGTATTTGCTGGAGCAAGGCTGGAGCCATGACCAGTTGCAAACCCTGCTGTACAAGCAAAGCGGTTTGCTCGGGGTGTCGGGCATCTCGGCCGACATGCGCCGTCTGCGTGCTGACACCTCGGCGGCGGCCCAGTTGGCCGTGGACATGTTCACCTACCGCATTCAACGTGAAAGCGGGGCGCTGGTGGCCTGTTTGCAAGGGCTCGACGTGCTGGCCTTCAGTGGCGGCATTGGCGAGCATGATGTGACACTGCGCACCGAACTGGGCCAGCGCCTGGCCTGGCTGGGCGTGGTCATTGACCCCCAGCGCAACGCGCAGGCCACGGGCGACCAGGTGCTGGCGATCCATGCCAGCAGCAGTGCGGTGGAAGTCTGGGTGGTGCCAACCGACGAAGGCGTGGTGGCCGCGCGCGAAGCTGCCAACTTGTTGGCCGCCTGAAACCACTTTGCGATACTGCAGCCATGCAACTTCAAGACATTTTGTATTCGCAAGGCTTTGGCACGCGCCGCGTTTGTGCCGGTCTGATTCAGCAGGGCTTCGTTTATGTTTATGAACAAAATAGCCTTACAGCCCCCGTTAAATATGTGCAAGCAGCTACTGAATTTGTAGCAGAAGGGCTGCACTTTCAGGTTCAGGGAATGGATTGGCCGTATGCCGACAAGGCCTACCTGATGCTCAACAAGCCGGCCGCCACCGAGTGTTCGCAAAAACCATCCACCTACCCCAGCATCTACACCCTGCTGCCTGCCCCCTTGCGCCTGCGGCCGCAAAAAGGTGCGGTGCAGGGCGTGCAGGCGATTGGGCGGCTGGACCAAGACACCACTGGCCTGCTGCTGCTCACCGACGACGGCAAGTTCATCCACCGCATGAGTTCGCCACGCCACCACGTCCCCAAGGTCTACGAGGTGTGCGTCAAGCACCCGCTTGACGAGCGTCAAGTGCGTCAATTGCTGGCAGGTGTGGTGCTGGACGACGACCCGAAACCAGTGCGCGCTGCCGCCTGTGAAGTGGTGGGTGAATTTAAGCTGCGACTGACGCTGACCGAGGGCAAATACCACCAGGTCAAACGCATGCTGGCAGCGGTCAGCAACCGGGTCGAGGCTTTGCACCGCTCGCAAATCGGCGGCTTGGCGCTGCCCGATGACCTGGCTGCGGGGCAATGGCGCTGGCTGACGACGCAAGATTTATCCCTGATTCAGGGCGCATAACGCCGGGTTCCGCAATCATTTGCCCATGCGGTATGCTTGCTGCATGACTCTGTTTCTTGATTCATTTTGGCGTGCGCTGCTGTATTGTTTGCGCCCGCGCGTCATCGCACTGTCCTTTTTGCCGCTGATTTTGCTGGTGGCCGCGTCACTTGGCTTGGGTTATTTGTACTGGGACAATGCGCTTGAGACGGTGCGTCTGTGGCTCGAAGCCTCCACGCTGGTGGAGAGCCTTTCCGCCTGGCTGCAGTCGATGGGCGTGGGCAACCTGAAGGCCGTGCTGGCTCCGTTGATTGTGATTTTTACGGTCACCCCGGTGATTGTGGTGCTCTCGTTGCTGGTGGTGTCGCTGCTGATGACCCCGGCCTTGACTCTGCTGGTGTCCGAAAAGCGGTTTCCCCAGTTAGAGCGCCGTCGTGGCGGCTCCTTTCTGGCCAGTTTGGGCTGGTCTTTGCTGTCGGCGCTGCTGGCGCTGGTGGCCTTGGTGGTGTCAATCCCTCTGTGGCTGATTCCCCCCCTGATTTTGATTTTGCCGCCGCTGATCTGGGGCTGGCTCACCTACCGGGTGATGGCGTTTGATGCGCTGGCAGAGCATGCCAGCGGTGAGGAACGGCTTGAGATTTTTCGCCGGCATCGGCTCTCGTTGCTGGGCATTGGCGTGTTTTGTGGCTACTTGGGAGCCGCTCCCAGCCTGATTTGGGCTTCTGGTGCTTTGTTGGTGGCGGCCTTTGTGGTGCTGATACCGCTGGCCATCTGGATTTACACCCTGGTGTTTGCCCTGTCCTCGTTGTGGTTTGCCCATTTTTGCCTGGCAGCCCTGCAGGCCTTGCGTGCTGAGCGTGCGGTGAACACGGTGACGACAACTGAAACTAGCCCTCAAGCTGTAACGCTGCTACCGATTGACCCGTCATCAAAACCGACCCTTGAACATGCCCCTGAAAAACCTCCCATCCCATAGCCTTAGCGCGCGGCCGCGCTTTGGCCTGATCATCATTGGCGATGAAATTTTGTCGGGCAAGCGTGCCGACAAGCATCTGCCCAAGGTCATCGAGCTGCTCAAAGCGCGTGGTTTGTCACTCGATTACGCCGAGTACGTGGGCGATGACCCTGATCGCATCACGGTGGCCTTGCGGCGTGCCTTTGCCAGTGGCGACGTGGTGTTTTCTACCGGTGGCATCGGCGCCACGCCCGACGACCACACACGCCAGTGCGCAGCCCGTGCACTGGGTGTGGCACTGCAACTGCACCCGCAGGCCAAGGCACTCATCGAGCAGCGCATGCAAGACCTGGCGCTGGAGCAGGGTCGCAGCTACGACCCCGACCAGGCGGACAACCTGCACAGCCTGAACATGGGTGTGTTCCCGCAAGGTGCACAGATCATTCCCAACCCTTACAACAAAATTCCTGGTTTTTATTGTGTGGGGGAGCGTGGGGGAGTTTATTTCGTGCCTGGGTTTCCGGTGATGGCCTGGCCAATGATTGAGTGGGTGCTCGACACCCATTACCGTGCCTGTTTCGCGGTCGATGCCTGGGTTGAGCGCTCGGTGATTGTGTTGGGTGCCATGGAGGCCACCCTCACCCCGCTGATGGAAGCGATTGAACATGACTTTCCAGGTGTCAAGGTGTTCAGTCTTCCCAGCGTAGACCATCCGCAATATGGTCGCCACATCGAATTGGGGGTTAAGGGCGCGCCCGCCTTGGTGGCGGCCGCTTATGCGTCGCTGAGGGCGGGGTTGATTCCTTTTGCGGTCAAACTTGGCCCCGAATTGGTGCAATCCTGAATGTACTGTTTTGGTGCGTTCAATTTGCACCAAATGTGTGCTTTTTTGTTTTGGGTCTTCAGCTCGATTGCTGAATTTGTCGAGGTCTTCATGGTTGCCTTGCAAACTCAAGGCAAAATAGGCGCTTTGACAGGCCGTCGCGAAGCATCGTGGTCTGGCACAAAAACTGCATTCTCTTTAAGCAAACCCCTTTCAACAACGACCCTACTGGAGTAACTCAATGGCTAAGACCGTCGCAGACGTGATGAAGATGGTGAAAGAAAACGAAGTCAAGTTTGTTGACTTCCGCTTCACTGACACCCGTGGTAAAGAACAGCACGTGACCGTGCCGATTTCGGCTTTTGACGAAGACAAGTTTTCCTCCGGTCATGCGTTTGATGGCTCGTCAGTGGCTGGTTGGAAGGGTATTGAGGCCTCGGACATGCAACTCATGCCCGACCCCAACACCGCCAACATTGACCCATTTTTTGAAGAAACCACCCTGTTTCTGCAGTGCGATGTGGTCGAGCCCGGTGACGGCAAGGCCTATGACCGCGACCCGCGTTCCATTGCCAACCGCGCTGAAGCCTACCTGAAAGCCTCTGGCCTGGGCGATACCGCCTACTTTGGCCCAGAGCCCGAATTCTTTATTTTTGATGGCGTGCGCTGGAGCAACGAACCCGGCAATGTGATGTTTGCCATTGAAGAATATGAAGCCCCCTGGAACAGTGGCAAGCAGCTTGAAGGCGGCAACCGTGGTCACCGTCCAACCGTCAAAGGTGGCTATTTTCCGGTGCCTCCGGTGGACAGCACGCAAGACATGCGCGCAGAAATGTCGCTCATCCTTGAATCCTTGGGTATTCCGGTGGAAGTGTTCCACCATGAAGTGGCTGGCGCTGGCCAGAACGAAATCGGCACCAAGTTCAGCACCCTGGTGCAACGCGCTGACTGGACTCAGGTTCTGAAATACGTGGTGTGGAATGTGGCCAACGCTTACGGCAAAACCGCCACTTTCATGCCCAAACCTTACGCCGGCGACAACGGCTCTGGCATGCACGTGCACCAATCCATCTGGAAAGACGGCAAGAACCTGTTTGCTGGTGACGGCTATGCGGGCTTGAGCGACTTTGCGCTTTACTACATTGGCGGCATCATCAAGCACGCCCGTGCCCTGAACGCCATCACCAACCCTGGTACCAACAGCTACAAACGCCTGGTGCCCGGCTTTGAAGCCCCTGTGAAACTGGCTTATTCAGCACGCAACCGCTCGGCCTCGATCCGCATTCCGCATGTGGCCAACCCCAAGGGCCGTCGTATTGAAGCGCGCTTCCCAGATCCGTCGTCAAACCCTTACCTGTGCTTCTCGGCCCTCATGATGGCGGGTCTGGATGGTGTTGAAAACAAAATTCATCCGGGCGAGGCCGCCACCAAGGATTTGTACCATCTGCCGCCAGAAGAAGACAAACTGGTGCCAACCGTGTGCCACAGCCTGGACCAAGCGCTGGACTACCTGGACAAAGACCGTGGCTTCCTGACCAAAGGCGGCGTGTACTCCGACTCCATGCTCGATGCCTACATTGAGCTGAAGATGGGTGAAGTACAACGCTTTCGCATGGCCCCGCACCCGGTTGAATACGACATGTACTATTCGCTGTAAGCGGTTGCTTCCGGTTTGTTTATTCAAGCCGGAATTCACACAAAAAGGGACACCACTGGTCGTCCCTTTTTTTTATGTGGGAAACTAGCCATTGAAGGGTTTGCCCCGGGCTGGTTCGAGTGTCTGGGCACCATGATCAATATAAGGTTGGCTATGAAACTAAAACGAATCGTTTGGGCAGGGGTTGGGGTTTTTGCACTGAGTGGGTCTGTGCTGGCGCAGGAACCTATTTACCGCTGTGGCAACGAGTACACCAACACCGTGTCACAAGCCAAGGCCAAAGGCTGCAAACTGGTCGAAGGTGGCAACCTGACGGTGGTGCAGGGGGCTCGTCCCAAGGCAACAGCGCCCAAGACCACTGCGCCCAAGGCAGCCAGCACCGCCAACGTGAACCCTGGCAGCACGCGTGTAGATGCCAATGCGCAAAAATCCCGTGACTCTGATGCCCGCTTGATTTTGCAATCTGAATTGACCAAAGCCGAAGCCCGCCAGGCTGAACTCCTCAAGGAATTCAACAACGGTGAGCCAGACAAGCGCGGTGATGAAGCGCGTAACTACCAAAAGTACCTGGATCGTGTGGCCGAGCTCAAGGCCAGTCTGGCGCGCAATGAAAGCGACATTGCAGGCATCCAGCGTGAGTTGGGTCGAGTGTCCGCCACGACCGGGCGTTGAATGGGGCTCGGCACAGTGCTGAACACGCGTGTGACCGTGTCGGCTGGCAACAAGCCCAGTGCGGTAGTGCAAGGTTTTCAGTCATTTGACCTGTTGGCCACGCTGGTGGCCGTGGTGCAGAGCGATGGCATGGTGCTGTTTGCCAATGCGGCGCTTGAAGACGCGCTGGGTATTTCGCGGCGCAGCATTGTGGGCTCCCATTTTCCCGACTATTTCACCGAGCCGGCCCATTTGACAACCGCGTTGCAAGGCGCGGGCAGCAACGAGTTTGCAGCCTTGCGTTACGACGCTGGGCTGCTGCGCGTGGCACGCGAAACCTTGCCGGTGCATGTGATCGTGACGCTAACGGAGGCGCATGAAATCATTGTGGAGCTGCTGCCACTGGAGCAGCAAGCGCGCCAAGACCGCGAAGAGCGGTTGGCCGAACAGGCCCAGGCCAACAAGGAGCTCATCCGCAACCTGGCGCATGAAATCAAGAACCCGCTGGGAGGCATTCGTGGCGCAGCACAGTTGCTTGAGTTTGAGATCGCCTCGCCAGAACTCACCGAGTACACCCAGGTCATCATCCACGAGGCCGACCGCCTGCAGTCGCTGGTGGACCGTTTGCTGGCTCCGCACCGCAAGCCGCACGTGGTCAGCGACGTCAACATTCACGAAGTGTGTGAACGGGTGCGCTCGCTGATTCTGGCCGAATTCCCCAAAGGTTTGAGTGTGGTGCGGGACTACGACACCTCAATCCCTGAGTTTCGTGGCGACCACGAGCAGTTGATTCAGGCGCTGATCAACATTGCCCACAACGCAGCGCAGGCCTTGTCAGAACGCATCGCGCAGGGCGATGCGCAGCTGATTTTCAGTACCCGGGTGGCGCGCCAGACCACCTTTGGCAAACAACGCTACCGGTTGGCATTGGAATTGCATGTAGTTGACAACGGGCCTGGCGTGCCCGAGGCGATCAAAGACCGCATTTTTTACCCGCTGGTGTCGGGACGGGAAGGCGGGTCTGGCTTGGGGTTGACATTGGCGCAAACCTTTGTGCAGCAACACCACGGTTTGATCGAATGTGACAGTGAGCCAGGCCGTACTGATTTCAAATTATTGATTCCCTTGCCCTGAACCTTTTGGGGCTCAAGCACAGAGGCAACACAACGTGATGAAACCCATTTGGATTGTGGACGATGACCAGTCGATTCGCTTTGTGCTCGAAAAAGCGCTGCTGCGCGAGCAGTTGCCCAGCCGCAGTTTCACCA
>MNXW01000070.1 GCA_001871515.1 Comamonadaceae bacterium CG2_30_57_122 | reverse complement strand
CATCACTTCAGCAACGCCGCCAGCTTCATACCTGGTGGCGTTGCAGTTTTGGCGAGGCAGAGCCGCATCTGGCAAGCTGCGTCTCACTCTCAATGAGGCGTTTGCACTTGCCCTATTGCTGTGGGTCAAATTAGCAAATTAAACCTTGCATTGTGTGAGTTGGCCTGTAGAAATTAACGCGGGGCGTAATACCTGTTGTCTGGCGATGCGCCAAAGGCCGACCGGGCACAAGCCCTGTTGACAGCGGGAGCCTTCATCAACGTTCAAATTCTCAATGAAGTGACGTCCGTTTGCCTGCGCAAGCTCACAAGATGCCCTGGCCAGAAATTGATGCTCTGCTGCTGGCTGTCGAAACGGCATGCGAGGTGCTGCCGCTGACAGTCGCCTCATATGAAAAGGCAGTCGCGCTAGGAGGCTGTCGGACTTTCGGCATCGAAGCGTTCTCGAAGAGCGGCGTAGCCAAATTCGACCCCAGCGAGGGCAGTTTTTGCCGGATTTGCTGGCTAATAGCCGTAGCTATGGGCCAAAAAGACGGTAAAAAATGAACCGCTGCGGTCGGATTACAGCCGATGTACCGAAAGTCCGACAGCCTCCTAGCGCGACTGCCTTTTCATATGAGGCGACTGTCAGCGGCAGCACCTCGCATGCCGTTTCGACAGCCAGCAGCAGAGCATCAATTTCTGGCCAGGGCATCTTGTGAGCTTGCGCAGGCAAACGGACGTCACTTCATTGAGAATTTGAACGTTGATGAAGGCTCCCGCTGTCAACAGGGCTTGTGCCCGGTCGGCCTTTGGCGCATCGCCAGACAACAGGTATTACGCCCCGCGTTAATTTCTACAGGCCAACTCACACAATGCAAGGTTTAATTTGCTAATTTGACCCACAGCAATAGGGCAAGTGCAAACGCCTCATTGAGAGTGAGACGCAGCTTGCCAGATGCGGCTCTGCCTCGCCAAAACTGCAACGCCACCAGGTATGAAGCTGGCGGCGTTGCTGAAGTGATGGGCGGCTTGGTTAAAGCGGCCAAGCGCAGCCCACATCCAAAGCGTTGTCTGTCGAGTCTTCAAGTAGCGCCTGATCGATTAACGTGGGTGTCCTTTTTAAGCTTTTACTTATTACTGCGTAGGGCGGGTTTCAACCCGCCATGGCCGACTGAAGTCGACCCTACGACACGCCATTCTTGTCGGCTATGGGCGTTGTTTCACGTTAATGTGGGTGTCCTTTATATTTAATGTGGTGATATTTATAAATGTGGGTGTCCTTTATATTTATAGCGATATTTATAAATGTGGGTGTCTTTTATATTTTATATTTACAAGGGACCAATGGCAGACAACTCGGCTCAATGGTTCTAAGTTCTAATATGGGTGTCCTTTTTATTATTTAATATTTATTACTTTTGTGGCAACTAAATGTCGCGGTTGAGGCGGATTTTGTGCCTATTTGCTACTTTGCAATTCCAAGAAATACCGCCAGACAGCGCTCCACTTCGACGAGGGTGTTTGGGTCAATGCGCCCAAACACCGGCCCGATTTTTTCGCGTTTGACGGTCATGGTTTTGTCAATCATGACCTGCGACTTTTTTTGCAGTCCGTTGGTGGCATCCGGAAGAACGGTCACACGCAGAAGTGGTGCTTCAACCAACGTGCCGGTGACCAACAGAACCGTGACGGTGGCGTGCTCGTCAAACTGGTTGGCCTGGATGACCAGTGCAGGCCGGGGTTTGCCAAAGTCTCCAGTCAGAGCGATGGTGACAAAGCAGCCGCGCATCAATCTTCCCAGCCATTCACATCGGCCAGTGCCTCATCCATGAACTGCTCCAGCGAATGATCTTGGTTATCGGCTTGGGCAACCAGTTTTGATTGGTCGCGGCACTTGGCGGCGAAATCGGGAAGTCGGGTGTCTGGCACCCAAATCTGAATGGGCCGCAGCCCAGCCATGCGCATGGCATCGCGGCGCTTTTGTACGCGTACTGCAGTGGGTGTGACCATTACGCACTCCTTGGGTGTTACATGTAGCAAGTGTACACTTTGTAATCGGAGCCTGCAAAACGGTCACTTGCCCCCTGCAACGGGGTGCGCTCATTTGATTGGGGCCTATGCTTTGGGATGTGGAAATTGCAAATGCACCGTTTTTGCCGAGTGCCGACATGATGCAGTGCTAGGCGCAATACGTGCCGTTTAGCTCTGCTAAACAAGTGGATTGAAACGACGCAATGCGCCCGTCAGTGCCGCCGGAAAAGGGATATTTGTAATTTCTGCATCCCTTAGTCAACATCTTCATGCGTCTTGGCCTGTGCGACCGGCGCAATAACTTCGATCACCTCGAGAGCCAACGCTGCTGCTGGTGGCGCCGGGTCGTTGGCGTCTGGCTGTACCGCAACTGCGTCTTTGCGGGTGCGGCTGTGCACGATCGCGATTTCTGCCACCGCCAGTCCTGTGGATGTAATTACTGCCGAGCCTGAGCGATTGGATTAACCACGACTTTCCTTGGTCGCCACAGAAGGCCATTGCAGCGCCGCGTGTATGACGCGCAGGACGCGCACTGAATCACCAACCACGTCATAAACCAAGATGTAATTGCGGTGCATAACCAACTCGCGGGTTTCAGGGACACGGCCCTGTCGTCCCAAGCCGGGGTGGTCAATCAAGTATTTGGCTTTGTCACTAAACAGTTCATCGAGCGACAACGCAGCGGACGGGTTGTCAGCCTCGATGTAGTCATAAATGTCGTCACGATCTTGGACTGCCTCTGGCGTCCAGAACAAACGCATCATCCGGCCACTTCAAGCCGTTGACGTGTGACCGCCCGCCTGGCGGCAAATTTGGCTTCAACTTCATGTGCGGGAATCAAAGGGCCTGCATTGGCCGAGTCCAGACCGATTTCAACTTGGCGACGAAACCATGCATCGTGCACACTTGATTCCTGCTGTTGCTGGACAAACTCACGCATGAAATCCCGCAACAACTGGGCAGCACTGCGGTCGCGGGTTTTTGCGGCTGTGGAAAACTCGGCTTTCAGCGCATCGTCAACACGAAACGTAAAGGTGGCTTCACTCATGATTTTGATCTCGATGTGTTACAAACGGAGTTCAATATAACACGAGAGTGTCTTCAGCGCTGCCCCACGGCAGATTCAGTTAACACCTCAATTGAACTTCATCGTCTCACTGGCCTGCGCCTGTTCAAGCACTGACGGCAATGCCGCTTGCAGGGCTTTGGAATACGCTGCGCGTGCGGTTTGCAGCACAGCGGTTTATAAATGTGACCCCATTTCTTCTTTATCTTCTTTAAGAATGGACAAAATATCTTGGCGCTCACCCAGCAAGCGCACCACATCCAGGTGGTCGACATACTCGAAGTAAAACCAGATCAGTGGAAAGCCGGTGATATGCCAACTCCGCAGTCCAGCAATATCAAGTATTTGACCAATTCGAGGTGAACCTGTGCCGGGATTATTCTGTAGGTGTTGCAGTGCATCGTCAGCAGCGCCGACGAATTGATTCGCAACGGGTTTGCCAGCGTGCTTGCGGTAATAAAGGACTTCACAGCGCAGATCAGCACGCGCCTGTGGTCGCACAATGGCTGGCTTCACTCGACATCGCCATTGGCTACAGCCATCATCTCTGCGCGGTCGGATGCAGTCCAAGGTGTACCCGAGCCTGATGCCAGACCTTCTTCGATCAAAGCTCGTAAGCGCATCTTGGCATTGTCTGTTTGATCTTTGCGAACCAGGTCGCGAATGTATTCGCTGGTGTTGCCATAGTGGCCTGTAGAGACGCGTGCATTTATATAAGCACGCATTGATTGCGGCAATGCAAAGCTGAGTGTGTTTTGACCCATAGTTCATGCATCGTAAAAGATTTAACAACTGTTGTCAAAACAATATCGACAGCAACGTGGACTGAATGCCCCCTCAATTGAACTTCATCGTATCCCCCGCAGGCAGCACCGGCAAGGCCGCTTGCAAGGCTTTGGAATACGCCATGCGGGCGGTTTGCAGCACAGCAGTCTGGGCTTGCAGGCGGGCCAGTTCAGCATCTACAAATTGCAGGCTTTGGAGTTGCGCTTTGGCCTCGTCAGAGAGGGT
>MNXW01000156.1 GCA_001871515.1 Comamonadaceae bacterium CG2_30_57_122 | reverse complement strand
AATCCATTAGGCGGGACTTCGTGCCTGCATGATGCCTGGCGGCGTGATTTGCGGCCATTTTGCCCGTCCGTTCGTCGTCCATAGCTACGGCTATGAACGCCTCTCGGCCAGCCAAACTGCCTCGCAACTCACCTCGCCATGCATTCATGCCCTAATGGATTGTTTGGGTTTAAGTGTTTCTTAAATTGTTGCGGTATCAACAGCATCGAATCACCATAGCTGAAAAAGCGGTATTTTTCAGCGATGGCGTGGGCATACAGCGCCATGACATGGTCGTGCCCGGCAAAGGCGCTCACCAGCATCATCAGGCTCGACTTGGGAAGGTGAAAGTTGGTGATGAGCACATCAACCAGCTTGAACTCGAACCCCGGCGTGATGAAGATGCGCGTGTCGCCAGAAAATGGCATGGTCGATGCATCGACAACAAATGGGGTCAGCTCATCTGTTGCGCAGCGACCGTGTGCCCTGGGTCCATTTGTTTTGACAGAAGCCGCCCATGACTCCAGCGCCCTCACGCTGGTCGTACCCACCGCCACCACGCGACCCCCGCGCGCGCGGCAATCGGCAATGGCTTGCTGCGTCGCCACCGGTACTTCAAACCACTCGCTGTGCATCTGGTGTTCAGCCAGGTTTTCGGTTTTGACGGGTTGAAACGTGCCCGCCCCCACGTGCAGCGTGACATGGGCACGCTGCACACCTCGTGCATCGATAGCGGCCAGCAAGGCCTCGTCAAAGTGCAGGGCAGCGGTGGGCGCGGCCACTGCACCGATGTGCTTGGCAAACACGGTTTGGTAACGCTGCGCATCTTCGGCGCTGTCGCTGTGGGTGATGTAGGGCGGCAGCGGCACATGGCCGTGACGCGTCATGATGGCCAAAGGATCGTCGCCCGCGTCGTTGGAGAGCACAAAACGAAACAGCGGCCCCTGTTCATCAGGCCAGCGCCCCAGTAGCGTGGCGCTGACATGGTCGTCGCTGCCAGGGGTGCTGACCAGGCGCACGGTAGCGCCCACCTCGGGTTTTTTGCTCACCCGCATGTGCGCCGCGACCTGGTTGCCGCCCAGCACGCGCTCAATCAGCAGCTCCAGCTTGCCGCCGGTGGTTTTTTCGCCAAACAGGCGCGCGTTCATGACCCGGGTGTCGTTGAACACCATCAGGTCGCCGGGTTGCAGCAGTGTTGGCAAGTCGCGAAAGATGCGGTCTACCGGAACCTTGCCCGTGCCGACCAACAGGCGCGAGGCGCTGCGCTCAGTGGCAGGGTGCTGGGCAATCAGCTCTGGGGGCAGATCAAAATCAAAGTCACTGAGGGTGAAGGTGCGCGCGGCGCTGGCGGATGGGTTGTGCATGCTGCTTGAGGGGCGAACCAGCCCCGTGCCAAGTAAAAGGGATCGGGATTGTCGCAGGCGCAAGCTTTTATTGTGTGCCAGCGCACCCACGTGGCCTGACCAGAGTGCTTAAATAGCGGTTTCAAACCACGCAAAAGGAAGAAGCATCATGACAACTTTTACATTTTCGGCCCGTGCCGCCGTTTCGGGCATGAGCGCACTGGTGTTGCTGGTCAGCGGCTGCGCTGACATGTCAGACGCGCAACGCAGCGCCGCCATTGGCGCCGGTGTGGGCGCACTGGCCGGGGTGGCGATTGGCGACAGCGGCAAATCAGCGGCCGTCGGAGCGGGCGTGGGGGCCTTGGGCGGCTACATCTGGTCGACACAGATGGCCAAGAAAAAAGCCGCCATGGAGCAGGCTACGGCGGGCACAGGCGTTGCAGTGACGCAGACGGCAGACAACCAGCTCAAGCTGGAGATACCCAGTGACATTTCGTTTGACACGGGGCGCGCCGCGATCAAGTCTAATTTGAGGCCGGTGCTTGACCAGTTTGCACAGGGCTTGAGCGGCCAGCCCAATACCGAGGTGCGTATCGTCGGTCACACCGATAGCACCGGCTCGGATGCCATTAACAACCCCTTGTCGATCAACCGCGCCGCCAGTGCGCGCGACTATCTGATTTCGCGCGGGGTCGATTCACACCGCATCCAGATTGATGGCCGCGGTTCACACGAACCGATCGCCGACAACAACTCCGATGCCGGGCGTGCCAAAAACCGCCGTATTGAAATGTTTCTTGCCGAGCGCGCAGTAGCGGCAAGGTAAGACAATGGGCGCATGTCGTCATCGCCCGCCAAACCACTGACAGCGCCGCAAAAAGCCCTGCGCAAGCTGGGGCTGAACCGCGCCATTGACCTGGCACTGCACCTGCCATTGCGCTACGAGGACGAAACCCGACTGGTGAGGTTGTGTGAGGTGCGCGAGGGAGATGTGGCGCAGGTCGAGGGCACGGTGCGCCACACCGAGGTCAAGCTCGGCGGCCACCGCCAGTTGTTGGTGACGCTGGACGATGGCAGCGGCACTTGCCTGCTGCGCTTTTTTAGCTTTTACCCGTCGCTGCAAACCGCGCTGGCGGTGGGTAAACAGGTGCGGGTGCGGGGTGAGATTCGCGGTGGTTTTGCGGGCCTGACCATGATGCACCCGGTGGTCAAACCCGCCGGCGGCGAACTGGCCACGGCTCTGACCCCGGTTTACCCCAGCGTGGCCGGGTTGCCGCAAACCTACCTGCGCCGTGCCGTGCAAGCCGGGTTGCAGCGTGCCGAGTTAAGCGACACCGTGCCAGCTCAATATTTACAAGAAATTGGCCTGCAGCCCTTATGGAATATGCGCAAGGCGCTCTCTTTTTTGCATAACCCGACGCCCGATGTGTCGCTGGCTGCGTTGCAAGACCACAGCCATCCGGCGTGGCAGCGGCTCAAAGCCGAGGAGCTGTTGGCGCAACAGTTGTCGCAGTTGCAGTCCCGCCGCGCGCGTGCCCGCTTGCGCGCGCCGGTGTTGGTGGACGGCAACTCCGGCTGCGGCATCGAACCGGACGCGTCTGGCCTTGTGGCCTCGCGTGCGTCTACCCACTCAGAGGTTTCGGTGCTGTCGCTCTACCAGCAGCTGCTGGCCACCTTGCCGTTTACGCTGACCCCTGCGCAAACGCGGGTGGTGAATGAGATCACGCAAGACATCGCCAAACCTGTGCCGATGCACCGCCTGCTGCAGGGCGACGTGGGCGCGGGTAAAACCGTGGTGGCCGCGCTGGCCGCAGCGGTGTGCATGGATGCCGGCTGGCAGTGCGCGTTGATGGCTCCGACCGAAATTCTGGCCACCCAGCACTTTGCCAAACTGGTCGGCTGGCTGCACCCGCTGGGCATCACCGTGGCCTGGCTCACCGGTAGCCAAAAAGCCAAGGAGCGGCGCGACATGCTGGCGTTGATTGCCAGTGGCCAGGCGCAGCTGGTGGTGGGCACGCATGCGCTGATTCAGGACAAGGTGCAATTCAAAGCCCTGGCGCTGGCCATCATTGACGAGCAGCACCGCTTTGGCGTGGCGCAGCGCCTGGCTCTGCGCAGCAAGCTGACGGCAGGTGATCTAGGCGATGGTGCTGATGCCGTTGCTGAGGGTGCTGAGGGTAGGGTCGACTTCAGTCGGCCAGGTCGACTGAAGTCGACCCTACCGAGTTCAGAGTCAAGCATGCAGAAGCCGTCGACACCGCTCGAGCCGCATCTCCTGATGATGACCGCTACGCCGATTCCGCGCACGTTGGCCATGAGCTATTACGCTGACCTGGACGTGTCCACCATCGACGAGCTGCCGCCCGGGCGCACGCCGATCATCACCAAAGTGGTCAATGAGGCGCGGCGCGACGAAGTCATTGCCCGGATTCGGGGGCAAATCGCGCAAGGTCGGCAAATCTACTGGGTCTGTCCGTTGATTGAAGAAAGCGAAGCGCTGGATTTGACCAACGCCACCGAGACCCATACCCAGCTCAGCGCGGCGCTGCCCGGTGTCATGGTGGGGCTGCTGCATTCACGCATGCCGG
>MNXW01000318.1 GCA_001871515.1 Comamonadaceae bacterium CG2_30_57_122 | reverse complement strand
GTACTCCACTCTGAAAAGAGTAGCAACTGAAGAAGTCAACGTCAGCACGGTAGAGGACCCGATCGAGATGATTGAGCCCGCTTTCAACCAGACCCAGGTGCAGCTGCAGCTCGACTTTGGCTTTCCCGAGGGCTTGCGCGCCCTGATGCGGCAAGACCCGGACATCATCATGGTGGGTGAAATCCGCGACCAGGCCACGGCTGAGATGGCGGTGCAGGCGGCGCTCACCGGCCACCTGGTGTTCAGCACCCTGCACACCAACGACGCACCTTCAGCCGTGACCCGCTTGATGGAACTGGGCGTGCCGGCTTACCTGATCAATGCCACGCTGCTGGGTGTGCTGGCGCAGCGCCTGGTGCGCACCCTGTGCCCGCAGTGCAAGCAGCCCGACCCGGCGGCCACCCGTGAGGCGCTGGCCGAGGTGGTCAAGCCTTGGCAACTCAATGGCAGCTACAAACCGTTTAAAGCGGTGGGCTGTGTGGATTGCCGCATGACTGGCTTTTTAGGCCGCATGGGCTTGTACGAGCTGCTGGTGGTCAGTGAAGACTTCAAGAAGCAAGTCAACCGCGAGCCCAACGCTGACGCGCTCAAGCGCCAGGCTATTGCCGACGGCATGCGCCCGCTGCGCCTGGCAGGATGCTTACGTGTGGCCGAGGGGCTGACGGTGCTGGAAGAGGTGCTCTCCAGCACCCCACCGCTAAGCTGAGAAAAAATTTATATAAAATTGGCTTCTAGCCCTTATGAATAATGCGCAGGTAGCTCCTAAAAACATAGCTACGGGTTTGCTCCTGGCAAGCCTCGGCGCGGTGGCCTTCAGTGGCAAGGCGATCATCGTTAAGCTGGCCTACCGTTATGGGGTGGATGCCGTGACACTCATCATGTACCGCATGCTGTTTGCCTTGCCCATTTTTGCCGTGATGGCGTGGTGGTCCAGCCGGGGCCAACCGGCACTTACCAGGCATGACTGGTGGGGCGTGCTGGGGTTGGGTTTTACCGGCTACTACCTGGCGAGCTTTCTGGACTTTGCAGGGTTGGCTTACATCAGCGCTTCGTTGGAGCGACTCATTTTGTATTTGAACCCGACGCTGGTCTTGTTGCTGGGATTGGTGCTGTACCAACGCCACATCAGCCGGCGTCAGGCGTTGGGCATGGCGCTGAGTTACGGCGGGGTGATGCTGGTGTTTGGCCACGAGATCAGCTTTGCCGGGGCTGATGCGGCTTTTGGTGCGGCGCTGGTGTTTGGCAGCGCGGTCAGTTACGCCATTTACCTTAGCTTCAGTGGCGAGTTGGTGCAGCGCCTGGGCTCGCTGCGGCTGGTCGGCTGGGCTACCACTGTGGCCTGTGCGCTGTGCATTGGCCAGTTTGTGCTGTTGCGACCCTTGAGCGCGGCGGTGGTTGTGCCGGAGGTGATTGGGCTGTCGGTGTTGAACGCCACGCTGTGCACCGTTGCGCCGGTGCTGATGGTGATGATGGCCATTGAGCGCATCGGCGCGGGCTTGACGGCGCAAACCGGCATGATCGGGCCGATATCGACTATTTTGATGGGCACTTTGCTTCTGGGCGAGCCGTTCACCGCCTGGGTGGCGGCGGGCACCGTGGGGGTGGTGGCGGGTATATTCGTGTTTACAACCTAGCAGCCTGTCGGACTTTCAACATTGAAGCGTTCTCGAAGAGCTGCGTAGCCAAATTCGGCCCCCAGCGAAGACAGTTTTTGCCGAATTTGCAGCCTCATAGCCGTAGCTCACAAGAAACCAGTATCTTGTTTCTTTGAGAACGCCTGGCCCGCGTGCGGGGTTGGGATGCTATGGGGCAAAAAGGCGGTGAAAAATGGATCGCTGTGGTCGGATTGCAGCCGATGTACCGAAAGTTCGACAGGCTGCTAGCAGTTCGTTTCATCAAAACGGTTAAACCTAGTCAGGTTCCTCTTCGTTGCCTGTCGCTACGGCTACAGGCTTCTCAAACAACACGAAACTGTCTCAATAGAAAATTCATTCATGTCGCAGTGCTTCTATCGGGTCTAGCCGGGCGGCGCGTCTGGCTGGAAAATAGCCAAACAGCACGCCAATCCCGGCCGAGAATATAAACGCCAGCGCGTTGATGCCCAGGTCAAACACAAACGGCACTTCCATCAGCCTGGACAGCCCGATCGACGCGCCAGTGGCCAGCACAATGCCGATCACCCCACCCAGCGCCGACAGCACCACCGCCTCTATCAAAAACTGCAGCAGCACCTCGCGCTCCAGTGCACCAATGGCCAGGCGCAGGCCAATCTCGCGGGTGCGCTCGGTGACGCTCACCAGCATGATGTTCATGATGCCAATGCCGCCTACCAGCAGGCTCACCGCAGCCACCGCACCCAGCAGCGTGGTCATGACCTTGGTGGTGCTGGAAAACGCTTCGCCGAGCTGCTTGGTATCGAGCACATTGAAGTTGTTCTCATCGCTTTCAGCCAGTTTTCGGCGCTCGCGCAGCAGTTGGGTGATGGCCGCCTTGACGCGCTCTGGGTCGGCACCGTCTTGCATCGACACCAGCATGGTGTTGACCCGGGTGTTGCCGGTGATGCGCCGTTGCAAGGTGTTGATGGGCATGAAGACCAGGTCGTCCTGGTCGTTGCCAAACGCACCTTGACCCTTGGAGCCCAGCACGCCAATGACCTCGCAGGCAATCTGCTTGACGCGGATGCTTGCCCCCACGGCCGCCTGACTGCCAAACAATTCACGCCGCACGGTCTCGCCAATCAGGCACACGGCAGAGCCGGCCACCTGTTCCTCAAGGGTGAAAAAGCGGCCGTCAGCCACCTTCCAGTTGCCGGTGGTGAGCCAGTCTTGCGTGCTGCCAATGACGCTGCTGCTCCAGTTGCGCCCGTCTAGCACCAGCGTGGCGCCGCTACGCGCTTCGGGGGCTACGGCCAGCAGGCTGCTGACCTGGCTTGAAACAGCCAGTGCATCAGCCGCCTTGAACGAGGGGGCACCACCACCGCCACCCATCATGCGCTGACCCGGGCGCACTTGCAGCAGGTTGGTGCCCAGGCCAGAGATCTGGTTTTGAATCGCCAGCGTCGCGCCGTTACCCACGGTGACCATGGTGATGACGGCGCTGACGCCAATGACGATGCCCAGAATGGTCAGAAACGAGCGCAGCAAATTACGCCGGATCGAACGCATGGCCAAAAGCAGGGTGCTAAGCCACATGTCAGTCGGCCTCCAGCGCAGTGGCGTGTTGCAGCAGCGCCGTGGGGTGCGGGTTGAGCGTGTCGCTGTCGACCACACCATCGACAAAATGCACGATGCGCTTGG
>MNXW01000324.1 GCA_001871515.1 Comamonadaceae bacterium CG2_30_57_122 | reverse complement strand
TCCTTGGCTGCCGACGCACCTGTGCCCCTGGAAGCCGGGGTGAGCACCGTCTCGGTGACCGTGTCCGGCAGCGTACAACTGCATTGAGCTATCGTGGCCATGGCTGACTTCTCACCCCTTGCTGCCCTGAAACGCATGACCACCGGCGGTGCATCGACTGCACCCACCATGCTCGGGCGGTTCGAACTCAAGCGTCTGCTGGGGCAGGGCGCGCAATCCAAAGTCTGGCTGGGGTTTGACCCCCGGCTGGAACGTGAAGTAGCCATCAAGGTCATGAAGCCGGTGCAGAGCCCGGCAGCCTCGGTGTTGGCGCAATGGTTGCAGGAGGCCCGCAATGTCAGCCGTCTGACGCACCCCAACATCGTGCCGGTGTTTGAGGCCGACGTGCACGACCAGCAGCCCTACCTGGTGTTCGAGTATGTGCCGGGCCAAACCCTGGCGCAGTTGTTGGACAGTCAGGGAGCCTTGCCGCCCAAACAGGCCGTGGCCTTGATGCTCGATGTGCTGGGTGCCTTGAGCGCGGCGCATGCGGCAGGCGTAGTGCACCGCGACCTGAAACCTTCCAACGTGCTGGTGGACGACGCGGGCCGCGCCCGTGTGATGGACTTTGGCATTGCCCATCGCATCAGCGCTGACGCCGACCAAACCACAAGCACAACAGTGGCGGGCACACCGGCCTACATGGCTCCAGAGGCCGCACGTGGTGCGCCGGTGTCGCCGGTCATGGATGTGTATTCCGCCGGGCTGATGCTGGCCGAGCTGTTGTGGGGCAAGCCCCTTCAGCCCAACACCGATGCTTACAGCGCCATCTACCGTGCCGCGTATGAACCTCTGGCCTTGCCACCAGCCTTGCTCAGGCAACTTGACGATAGCCTGCGTGCCATCGTGCTGCGGGCTCTCACACCGGACGCAGACCAGCGCTACCCCAGCAGCGATGTTTTTCTGGCAGCCCTGCAAATCTGGCAGGCACAGCAAAGCGCTGCGTTGGCTCCTGCGCCGGCCTCGGAAGGTGATCAAAACAGCACACTTGATTTTTTGCTGCGCCGCATGCGCAGCAAGACCGATTTTCCAGCCCTGTCGTCGTCGGTCGCCCACATCCAGAGCATGGCGGTATCAGACAAGGAAAGCATCAGCAGCATCACCAATGAAATTTTGAAAGATGTGGCGCTGACCAACAAATTGTTGAGACTGGTCAACAGCGCCCACTACGCCCGTGGCGGCAGCATTGGCACGGTATCGCGTGCGGTGCAACTGGTGGGCTTTAACGGCATTCGCAACATGGCGCTGAGCCTGGTGTTGCTGGAGCACATGCAGGACAAAGCCAACGCCAACTTGCTTAAAGAAGAGTTTTTGCGTGGCTTGATGGCGGGCTCTATTGCCTCCGAGCTGGCAGGCACCACCGCAGAGGGCGAAGAAGCTTTTATTGGGGCTTTGTTCCAGAACCTGGGGCGCATGCTGGCGCAGTTTTATTTTCCGGAAGAAGCCGTCAGTATCCGCGCCCTGGTGAATGCGCCCAAAGAAGCCATGAGTGAACCTACCGCTGCCAACCGCGTGCTGGGCATCAGTTTTGAGGCGCTCGGCATGGGGGTGGCCAAAGCCTGGGGTCTGCCCGAGGGCATTCAGCGCTGCATGCAGCCGACAGCCGGCGCACCGCCGAGCAGGGTGTCTGCAGAAACACCGGAACGCTTGCGCTGGACGGCGCGAGCCGCCAACGTGATGGCCGATGCCATGCTGCATGCAGACCCGAACCATGTGGACGAACATCTTGACCAGGCCGCCAAACAGTTTGGCAAGACACTGGGTTTAAGCGTCAGCCAGGTCAAGACCGCCACCACCTCTGCGCGCAAAAAACTGGTGGAGTTGGCGCAGGCGATGGATATCAAAGTGCAGCAAAGTTCCAAAGCGGCTCTATTGCTCAAAAATCCTCAAGACCTGTCTGTGCCACTTTCAACCGAGGCTTCGCGCCACAACGACATGTTGAACCGCAGTGCGCTGGAAGCCACCCAAACGGCTTCGGCTGTCGCACGGCCTGACCTTCAAGCCACGTCAAACACCAATACAGTAGCCCCTGGGCATGTGGCTGAAACCTTGGCGGCTGGCATACAAGACATCACCAATGTGATGGTCGAAGACTTCAAACTTAGCGACGTATTGCGCATGATCCTGGAGGCCATGTTTAGGGCGCTGGATTTTCACCGCATCATTTTTTGTATGCGAGACCCGAAAACTGACACACTGACTGGTCGCTTTGGTCTGGGTGACGGGGTGGAAGGCGTTGTCAAGTTGTTCTGTGTTCCCCTGCGCGGAACTGGTAAGCCAGATCTGTTTGCCACTATTTGTGCCAAAGGAGCTGATACATTGATCAGCGATGCCAGCGACCCGCGTCTGTCAGAGCGCTTGCCGCCGTGGTATCACAGGTTGTTCAATGCGCCCACATTCCTGATCCTGCCACTGGTCATCAAAGGTAAGCCTTTCGGGTTGATTTATGCCGACAAAGTCGATTCAGGCGGCTTGAAAATTGATGAGAAAGAATTGGCTTTGTTGCGCACGTTGCGCAATCAGGCTGTCATGGCATTCAAGCAATCATCGTGATTTTTAAGACAAGACAATAGGCTCTGGCGCAGTGTTTCAGGCTGTCCGGCACTTAAGGGGGCAAGCGAGAATAACTTGAACAGTTCGGCCGTGCTGACAAGCGCAATGCGTTGTTGCAAACCGCTTGTGTAGCCAGCTACACCGCGCGGTTTGCGTCTAGCCTAGCACTTGCCATCACGACCTCCTTTGTCCAAGTTATTCTCGCTTGTCCCCTAAGACCATGTCCTTTTGCCCTTGGTTGTTGTGGCAACTCCGAGCGATACCTATGGCTATCGCTGTGGTCGGATTGCAGCCGATGTACCAAAAGTCCGACAGCCTCATAGCCAGAGGGTCAAAAAACCATCGACCTTAAGCCAAACAATTCATTAGGGCATGAATGCATGGCGAGGTGAGTTACGAGGTAGTTTGGCTGGCCGAGAGGCGTTCATGGTCGTCGCCATGAACAACGAACGGACGGGCAAAAAGGCCGCAAATCACGCCGTCAGGCATCATGCAGGCACAAAGTGTTACCTAAGCCGGACAAGCCGGAACCAAAAAGGCAACACAAAACCTCGGTCGTGCGCAAGATTTTTGGACGTTCAGCCGATTTACGTCCCCGCAAATGTT
>MNXW01000293.1 GCA_001871515.1 Comamonadaceae bacterium CG2_30_57_122 | reverse complement strand
CTTCAGGCGCACCGGGATGCCGGCAGCTGGGGCATACACACGCACCGTCATGGTCGTAGCCGCGGTGGTAAAGGGAATGGTGGCGATGGAATCGTTGGCACCGGTGGATACGGTGGTGCCAGCCCAAAGTTCGGCTGTGGCCGATTTGACAACCTTGGCAACCTTGTTTGTGCCCCCTGCCGGGTCAATGACCACGGTGGCATCTTCAGCACCGCCGAAGCCGGTCAGCGTGGGTGCAGTGGCTTCCTCGAAGGACACCAGCGCTGTGCTGGCTCCAGTGCCAGTGCCCCCACCACCATCAGTCTGAATGATCAAGGTATTGACCGCTGCGACAGTATTGAAGTTGTGTGCAAGATCATCAAATTTGCCGGCAGGAACTGCAACCGTTACGGCACTACCAGTTGGAGTGACGGTCATTCTGAAATGTGTTGCGTCAACCTGCGACAGGTTAACTGCCGTACCACCTGTGACAAGTATGTCTTCAAGCACAAATGTATTTGCGGCGAGTTCCTTGTTAAAAGCGAAGGTGTATATCACGGTGCCATTCGTAGCTGCGGATGATGTAATGGCAACTGTCGGCGGCACGGTGTCGGTTGCTGAACCTCCTCCGCAGGCGCTGATCAGCAAGGATGCAGCCAGGGCACAAGTCGACAAAATAAAAGTTTTTCCAAAATGATCCATTGAAGTGTCTCCTAACAGGAATGTTGGTATGAAGCAGTCAAAGAAAGCGAGTTCATGAAAGCGCTTTCATCTAATATAGTGAGATATGTTGTCTGTGACACTAGGGCTTTCCCTTGGTTTGTGGCGAGGTTTTCATCAGATTGTTTATTTGAAGATAAATCCAGCAACTTGGATTGGTGTTTTCGGGTAGCAGCGGTGTAGTGAGCTTGTGAATAGGCTGTTGTCCATCAGGCAAAAGATTAGCGTTTATCGTCCGCGCGAGGTAACTATGGTTTTTACGTGCATCTCAGCTCGGCGGAAAACGGGTGAAGTGACAGAAGCAGATGACGCTGCTTCTTCCGTTCATCCAGGACATCTCGCCATTCCTAACGCGATCAGCAGGCAAGCCATGGTGGCATTTCTTATCACAACCGGCCAAGCGTGCCCGGTGCCACGTTTAAGCTCTTGCCGTCGCTGAACTTGACAGTGATTGGCGTCTTGCCAGCGTTATAGGCCAAGTAGGTCTTGCGCCCGTCGGCGCGCTTGAACACGCTGTAAAGCGTGGTGTTGGCGGTCACGCTGAAATCTGGCGTACCCATCTCTTGCAGGCTCAGCATCCAGTGCAGTGTGTGGGTGCGCGTGTCACCAGATTCAACACTGCCGTACCGATCCCATTGGGACAAGGCTGCTGCTGGGTCGGCCAACGCCAGGTACTTGGCGAACACGTCCTGCCAGACATCTTGCGGTGGTGGATTGGGTGGGAACTTGCCGATGGCGTTGTAGCTTTCGGTCTCGGGCTTCAGTATGTCGACATTGCGTTTGACGTAAGCCGGGTCGCGTCCAAGGTAGGTGGAGAAGGTAGTGACCGGCAGCAAGTTGATGCCTTTGGTCTGGCGCGGCTCGTCAGTCCACCAGGTTTTGTGTGCGTAGCGGCCACCAAACACCCAACTGGCCTCGACGTTCTTGTATTCAGGCGGGAACACCAGATGGTGGACATCGAACCAGTAGTGGCTGACGGCGTCAATCTCGGTGGTGTACAGGTAAATGCCGAGGTCGCGCAGTTCACGGTTGCCGGTCACTTCAGCCCAAAGAATGATGCTAGCCCATGCGTTGATCGCTTCTGATGTGGACTCCTGCCCGTTACCAAAGTCGTACAGGCCAACGCCGGAAGCCATCGAGAAACCAGAATACGGGTCAAAAGGTCTTAGGAACGGAAAGTCGGTGCGGCCGCGCTGCATTGTGGCGATGTCAGCTACCAGCATGTCCACCATGCCGCCCCATTTGTCTTTGGCCGCCCAAGCCGGGTCGCGCAGCGCGATTTCAGCCGCCGCGCGGATCCAGTAGCCGTAATGGAAGTGGTGGTCGTTCATCTCTGCAGCGGCAAAGAACTCGTCGGGGTAGGTGACCACGGTTCCCAAGTCTTTGTTGTAATGGAAATAGCTGCGGCCGGTGCCGCCAAACCACCATTGCATACGCTCTTTGACCAGCGTTAGCAACTGTTCACGAGCGTCGGTGTTGCCTTGCTGCTCGGCCACCGCGGCGAGTTGGGTCGTGCGTGTCAAGCCCTTGCCCTGCCAGTAAGCGCTGACGCGCCAGTTGTCTATGTTCTCCCGAATGGGTATGAGTGTGCGACGCTTGCGCAAATCAATCTTCAGAAGGTCGTTGATTTCAGAAGCCCCCGATCCCTCATTAAGGCCTGGCCAATGCGGTAACACACCGTGGTAGGTGCGCTCAATCTTGAACTGGTTCGCTGCAAGAAGTCGAATCTTGCCACGGATGCTGTCGTAGGCAGGTCCCAACTTGTCAGCAACCGATGCATTGTTGAACCATTGGTGCGGGTACAGCCCCAAGAGCGGCCCGTTGTCAGCCCCCTCCATCACGTGGGTTTTGGCGGTAAAGGTGCTCTCGACCTTGCTGGTGGCTGGGTCGAAGCGCCAATCAACATGCGTATCTTGCAGGAACGCATAAGCGTGACGTGTTAGCAGTTGCAGGCTCTCTAAGTGGTCGTCTGGCAAGGCCGCCGCCGACAGGTAACCTTTACCCGCAGGAAGGTGGCCGATCCATTCGGTGGGCGAGACCTGTTCCCAACGCACGCCGGTGGGACCGAACAGGGCGTACGATTTGCCGCCAATGTGCAAGGCAAGTACGCGTGCATCGGCATCGTTGGCAAACCGATCGCCAGTCGATGGCAGCTTAATGCGCACATCGCCGCGCGACAGCGTGATGTAGGCATAGGGACTGCCGTGGGCCGTGGTGACCCGCATCTGGTCGGCATCGCAGTCCATCGCGATGTCAACTGCCCAGTCTGATGCACCTGCCAACTTTGCCAGTCCAGGCTCGAAAGCCACCGGCGAAATCACCAGCGGATCGCGGTGGGGGTAATGAATTTCGTTTTCACGAAATTCAGTTGGCACCACTTGCTTGCTGGGCAGGGCGACCTCCAGTCCGGCGGGCGTGGTTCTGAGCGTGAGCGGGTGCGCAAACAGCGCCTCGGGCTTGGGATTGAAGATCAGCGTCGAATACCATTGGTTGGTGGGCG
>MNXW01000049.1 GCA_001871515.1 Comamonadaceae bacterium CG2_30_57_122 | reverse complement strand
TATCAAATGTGATTCATGTGCGTTGCGCGAATTGCCATGCCAGTTGCGCCAGTGGACGCGCTCCGGCCGCCGCACTGACGGCCTGGGCGCTGGCGGCGGTGCCAGCTTCGACCCGTTTGCCAATGCCTTGCAAAATTGCAGCCAGACGAAACAGGTTGTAGGCCAGATAAAAAGACCAGTCTTGTGCCAACTGCTCGACGCTGGCGATGCCGGTGCGGGTGCAGTATTGGCGTATGTAGTCGGCCTCGCTCGGGATGCCCAACGCGGCAATGTCCAGCCCGCCAATGCCGCGAAACGCCCCCGGTGGAATATGCCAGCCCATGCAGTGGTAGCTGAAGTCGGCCAGCGGATGCCCCAGGGTGGAAAGCTCCCAGTCCAGCACCGCAATCACCCGTGGCTCGGTCGGGTGGAACATCAGGTTGTCGAGCCGGTAGTCGCCATGCACGATGCTGACCATGCGTTCATCACGCGCCATGGCCGGAATGTGCGCGGGTAACCACACCATGAGCTGGTCCATTTCGGGAATGGGCTGGGTGATGGAGGCCAGGTATTGCTTGCTCCAGCGGCCAATTTGGCGCTCGAAATAATTGCCCGGTTTGCCGTAGCCCGCCAGCCCCCGGGCGCTGAAATCAACGCTGTGCAGGGCAGCCATCACACGGTTCATCTCGTCGTAAATTTGTCCACGCTGGGTGCGGGTCATGTCCGGCAGGGATTGGTCCCACAGGATGCGCCCGCTTTTGAACTCCATGATGTAGAAGGCGCGGCCTATCACGGCTTCGTCTTCACACAGGCACAGCATCTGCGGCACGGGTACGTCCGACCCGGCCAGGCCGCTCATCACCGCGTATTCGCGCTCGATGGCGTGGGCAGAGGGCAACAGCTTGGCCACAGGACCCGGTTTGCTGCGCATCACATAACACTGGCCGGGCGTGATGAGCTTGTAGGTGGGGTTGGACTGGCCGCCTTTAAACGACTCCACCGTCAAGGGCCCCTGAAAGCCCTCCAGATGCTCGCACAGCCAGTGTTCGAGTGCTGCCGTGTCAAAGGCCTGAGCCACGGGCACGGCACGGGTGCCGATGAATTGGTCAAAGTCAGTCATGAGGCATTAACGTGAAACAACCGATCGAACGGCAAATAAGGTGGATGGTGCAATGGCGTGCTTTCTCCAGGATGCATGATTCGCAGTGAACAACGCAGCCATGCAAGCTAGCTCTCGGCTTCGGTGATACGCATCAAGGCTTCGCGGCTGCGCACCACCAGGCCACCCGGTTCGATGCGAATGGTTTCTTCGCGCTCCATGGCCTTGAGCTCCTGGTTGACGCGCTGGCGCGAGGCCCCCAGCAGCTGCGCCAGTTCTTCTTGCGCCAGTTGCAGGCCAATGCGCACCTCGGCACCATCGCTCAAAGACGGCACACCGTAGCTGCGCACCAGGTGCAGCAGTTGCTTGGCCAAGCGCGCGCGCAGGGGCAGGGTGTTGAGGTCTTCCACCAAGCCGTAGAGCTGGCGGATGCGTCGGGCGTGCAGGCGCAGCAGGGCTTCGTAGAGTTCGGTGTGCAACTCCAGGATTTTTTTGAAATCGGCCCGTGCCACACACAAAATGGTGGTGTCGCCGTGCGCATAGGCATCGTGGGTGCGTCGGTCGCCGTCGAAGATGGCCACGTCGCCAAACCAGATGCCTGGCTCCACGTAGGTCAGGGTGATCTGCTTGCCCGAGATCGAGGTGGAGCTCACCCGTACCGCACCTTTGGCGCAGGCAATCCATTCTTGCGGCGATTCGCCCCGGGCGGTGATCAGGTCGCTGTCTTTGTAACGTTTGACGTAAGCGCATCGAAGTATGTCGTGTCTGAGTGACGGTGAAAGGCTGGCGAACCAGCGTCCGGCGTTGATCGCCGCGCGTTCGTCAATGGTAAGGATGGGTTCTGTCATGGTCTGTCTTGTGGGTGACTGAAAACCCGTCCATTGTCACGTGGGGGACGATGCTTGCGCATTGGGGTTGTCACTTGGGTGTCAAAGTGAAATTGAACCGAGATTGTCCATTAGGCGGTGCTTTGCGCCTGTCTGAACGCTGGCTGCAGCCTTGTGGTCATTTTGAGCGTCTGCTCGGTGTCCATAGCCCTGCTGTGAACGCCTCACAGCCTTGCATACTGCCTTGCAAACCTGTTCGCCATCATTTCAAACGCTAATGAACAATCTCGGTTGAAGGATTTTTTGGCCAGGCCAAGCAAGAGGAGGCGTCATAGCCGTAGCTATGGCAACAACGAACAACAACGAACAACAACGCCAGTCTGGAAAATCCATCGATTTCATTTTGTAAATGTTTTGATGAAACGAACGACTAGGAGGCTGTCGAACTTTCGGTACACCGGCTGTAATCCGACCGCAGCGGTTCATTTTTTACCGTCTTTTTGGCCCATAGCTACGGCTATGAGCCAGCAAATCCGGCATGTTCGGACTGGCGCTCACACTCGCTGGGGTCGAATTTGGCTACGCCGCTCTTCGAGAACGCTTCGATGCCGAAAGTCCGACAGCCTCCTAGGATTACTTTACGAGCTTTTACTTGGTTGTGAACTTCCTTTACTTGCCCGGAAGCGGCGGCGGTGGAACTGGTATTGCTGCAAGCGCACAGGTGGCGGGGGTTGTTCGTCCTAATCTTTCAGTGACGCGCTCCAGCGTTCGTTCCACTGTCCGCCACGCAGTTTTTCGGTGTTGCGACGATCGCGTTTGGTGGGGCGACCCTGCAGCAGGCTTAAGGCGGGTTCTGGGGCCAGGCGGCGTTGTTCGGCGGCTTGCTGGCGTTGGGTGATGGATTCGGCGGTTTCCTGATACAGCAAGGCGGCTTGTGGCGCAGGGCCGCGCTTGTCGCTGATGCCTGTCACTGTGATGCTGCGCGTCACCGGGCCGCTGCGCAGTTGCACGCTGTCGCCCACTTTGAGTTCACGCGCCGGTTTGACCACCGCGCCGTTCACTTGCACCCGGCCTTTGTCGATCTCGTCACACGCCAGGCTGCGGGTTTTGTAAAACCGTGCCGCCCAGAGCCATTTGTCAATGCGTAATTTGTCCATGCTTACCAGGGTGCGTTGGGGCAAATTGCAAGCGAGCGGTGTTGACTTTGGCCTTAAAGGAGTTTTTCGATGTCGGCTACCAGGCTCGCGCTTAGCGGTTTGGTCATGCTGTTGTAGCTGTCCACCACTTTGCCATTGCGATCAATCAGGTATTTGTAAAAATTCCACTTTGGCGAGGTGCCTGTGGCTGCCACCAACTGCTTGTAAAGCGCGTTGCGCTCGTCACCCGACACCACTGTTTTGGAGAACATTGGGAACTTGACGGCGTAGGTGTTGTAGCAAAAATCAGCGATTTCTTTGTCAGTGCCGGGCTCTTGTTTGCCAAAATCGTTGGACGGAAAACCCAACACCACCAGGCCTTTGTCCTTGTACTTGCCATACAACGCTTCCAGCCCCTCGTACTGCTCGGTGAAACCGCAGAAGCTCGCCGTGTTGACCACCAAAACCACCTTGCCAGCGTACTGGCACAAGTTTTGAGGCACTTCGTCTTGCAAGCGCTTGAAGCTGTGGTTGAGGATGGTCGGGCAGGCCGCTTTGGCGCTGGCCGCGGGTGCTGGTGAAGCTTGCGGGGCAGGGGTGGCGGCCTGGCTCCAACCTGTTACCGACAAAGTAAAAAACAGCGCCGAGACGCGCCAGAACTTTTGAGTTGAAACCACATAACCCCCTCGGTTGGATGAACGAGCCTTTGAGTCTATTGGTTTGTTCAAGCCTTTGCTGGCGCGGGCTTTTGCGCTGCCAGTCGCCACAGAGATGTCACCTCGTTGGCACGCGCCGCGTGCAGGGCGTCGGTGCTGTCCTGGGCTTTGGGGTGGGCGGCTTTGGCGTCAATACGGCTGACCACACGCAGGCTGTTTTGCTCAAATGCAGCCAGCAGGGCCTCACGCGTGCGCAGGCCCAGCAGCTCTGCCAGGTTGGACAAAATCAGCCAGCCTTCGCCGCCGGGGGCCAGGTGTTGGCTCAGGCCGGTCAGAAAACCGTGAAGCATTTGACCGTTGTCGTCGTACACCGCCCGCTCCAGCGCAGACCCTGGGCGCGCAGGCAGCCAGGGCGGGTTGCAGACAATCAGCGAAGCCACGCCTTCAGGGAATAAATCAGCGGCTTGCAAGCTGATCTGCGCTTGCAGACCCAGCCGGGTGATGTTGTCTTGGGCGCAAGCCAGGGCACGTGGCTCGGTGTCGGTGGCAACCACGTGCTCAATACCGCGGCGCACCAGCAGCGCCGCCAGCACGCCGGTGCCAGTACCAATGTCAAAGGCGGTGAGACCGGTTTGACCCTTGGGCGGTTTGGGCAGGTGGGCGCTGGCCACCAGGCCAATGTATTCGCCGCGCACCGGTGAAAACACAGCGTAATGCGGGTGAATCCGTGCAACCGGTTCGCCACCCAGGGCCGCAATTTCAACCCCCACACGCCGCCATTCGCTGGCGCTGGTAATGCCCAGCAATTCACGCAAGGACACCACCGAGGCTTCGCCCGCGTGGCTGGGGTTCTGGTCAGCCGTGTCCCAAGCCTCATGGCAGGCGGCGCTAACCTTGGGGGCGCGACGCAGAGCAACCTGGTAATCCGCATCCAGCTCAATCAGCACCATGCCCAGAATGCGGGCGCGTTGCGCCTGCGCTTGGCGGTGCTGGTTGAAGGCCTGGCTGATGGGCACAGGCGGCGTGGCTTTGATGCGCTTGCGCTTGGGCACCTGGTCGATGCGCCTGGCCATGGCTTCGAGCAAATGGCGCGCGTTGTGAAAGTCACCGCGCCACAGCAGCCCCGTGCCGCCGCAGGCCAGGTGGTAAGCATCGTCTGCACTCAGGGTGTCGTCGGCCAGCACCACACGTTGTGGCGGGGCGCTGCCGCGTTCGCTGCGCCACAAGGCGGTGCGCGCTTGGTCGGCTTCAGTCCAGTGCACGTGGCTTGAGCTTGGGGTCATGGGGGCAGTCGTAGATAAAGGGGTGACGGTTGTAACAGATTTGTTATAAAAAAAAGAGCTGTCTAGCCTTTATTTTTAAGGGCTGGAAGGCTATTTTGTTCATTAACTTTAAAAACCCCTACGGCTTGCTCCAGATGTTGAGCCTGGTCTTGCAGGGACTGTGCGGCGGCTGCGGACTGCTCCACCAGGGCCGCATTTTGTTGGGTGACTGCGTTCATGGCCTCAATGGCTTGGTCTACCCGCTCAATGCCCGCGGTCTGGTCGGCGCTGGCCAAGGAGATGTCGGCCATGATCTCCGTCACATTGCGGATGCTGCTGACAATGTCGTTCATGGTGGCGCCCGCTTGCTGAACCAGGTTGCTGCCAGCCTCGACTTGGGATACCGACGCATCAATCAGTGTCTTGATCTCTTGCGCGGCGTCGGCGCTGCGTTTGGCCAGGCTGCGCACCTCGGACGCGACCACGGCAAAACCACGACCCTGTTCGCCAGCACGTGCGGCCTCAACCGCAGCGTTCAGGGCCAGGATGTTGGTCTGGAAAGCAATGCCATCAATCACAGCGATGATGTCCACAATGCGCTTGCTTGAAGTGTTGATGGAGGCCATGGTGTCGATCACGCCGGTCACCACCTGTCCGCCCCGCGTGGCCACACCGGACGCTTCTTGCGCGAGTTGGTTAGCTTTGCGGGCATGTTCAGCGTTTTGTTGCACCGCCCGGGTGACTTCGGCCATGGAGGTGGTGGTGTGTTCCAAAGAGCTGGCTTGCTGCTCGGTGCGGTTGGACAGATCCAGGTTGCCGCTGGCAATGTCACTGGAGGCACTGTAGATTGAATCGGTACCCTCACGCACTTGCTTCACCATCTTGGCCAGGCTGATGTTCATGTCTTGTAGCGCCTGCTGCAGGTCGCCCATCTCGTTGTTGGAACGCACTTCTACGCTCTGACTCAGGTCACCTTTTGCAATGCCACGCGCCACCGTCACGCAGTATTCCAGCGGCTGGGTGACGGTGCGGCGGATAAAAGGGTAGATCAGCATCAGCACCGGGATGCAGGTGAAGAGCGCCGCCAAAATTGAGTTGATGCGTTGTTGCGCCAACCCGGCGTTGACCTTGTCCAGCGACACCTTCATGCTGACCACGCCCAAGACCGTACCCTCTTGCGCAAGGTGACAGGTCGTGCAGTCTTTGCCCAATGAATTTTTGGCGGCCAAGGCCGGGCGCACCGCACGCAGGTATTCGCCCTTGGCATCGGACTCCACGGTCACCACCTCTTTGCCGCTTTGCAACACTTGCTGCTCGATGGCGTCGGGCTGGCTGTCATCTTTTTCAGTGCCTTTGCCAAACAGCTTGACGACGGCTTCACCGCGCAGCACCCGCAAGTCGCGAATCGAGCCGAGCTGTTTGACCTGGTCCAGGAACACATCGCGCTGGGCCACCGTGCCAGTGACCATCATGCCGGTCAGGCCAGCCATGGTGGCGTCGTGCATGCTGGCAGAAAAGTCAGCTGCCTGGTCGAGTGCCGCCTGGCGCGTCACATGGCCTTGCCAGATGATCACACCGGTCCACACCACCAGCAACGCCACCGCAATGGTGGTCAGCAGTTGAATCCAGATTTTGAATTTGGTCACATGCATGGTGTTTTTTTCTGTCTGATCAATGTCTGTTGAAACTATTACTGTGTTGCACCCAAAGCCAGCGCGGCTGTTTTGGAGGCCGCCAGCGCAGCCGTGTCTGGCGCTGCCTTGGTTGGCCAGCCTTGCAAATGCTGCTCGGTGATGTCGCACAGCGCGGTGATCCAGGCTGGGTGGTCATTCAGGCAGGGGATGTAATGAAAGTCCTGGCCACCGGCATGCAAAAAGGCCTCACGCGCTTCCTGGTTGATTTCTTCCAGGGTTTCCAGGCAGTCACTGGTGAAAGCCGGGCACACCACATCGACGCGTTTGACACCGGCTTGACCCATGGCAATCAGCGACGGTTCGGTGTAGGGTTGCAGCCACTTGGCGCGACCCAGGCGCGACTGAAAAGTTACCTTGAATTGGTCTTTTTGCAGGCCCAGCTGTTCGGCCAGCAAGCGCGCGGTTTTGAAGCATTCGCAGTGGTAGGGGTCACCCAGGTGCAGGGTGCGCTCGGGCACGCCATGAAAGCTCATCACCAGCACATCTGGGCGGCCATTGGCTTGCCAATAGCGTTGCACCGTGCCGGCCAGCGCGGCGATGTAGCGGGCGTCGTCTGCATAGCGGTTGATAAAGCGCAACTCTGGCAGGTTGCGCACCGTGCCGGCCCAGTGGTAGACGGCATCAAACAAGCTGGCAGTGGTGGTGGCCGAGTATTGGGGATAGGCTGGCAACACCAGCACCCGGGTGGTGCCCGCGGCCTTGAGCGCATCCAGCTGCGAGGCAATGGAGGTGCTGCCGTAACGCATGGCGTAACGCACCTGCACGTCATGGCCACGCTCGGCCAGCCAGCCCTGCAACAGCTTGGCTTGTTTTTCTGTCCAGATTTTCAGGGGCGAGCCTTCAGGCAGCCACACCGTGGCGTATTTGGCGGCAGATTTGGCAGGCCGAAAGCGCAGGATGATGCCGTGCAGAATCAGCAACCAGAGCAAGCGCGGCACTTCGACCACGCGCGGGTCGCCCAAAAACTCTGCCAGAAAGCGGCGCACTGCCGGCGTGCTGGGCTCGTCTGGTGTGCCCAAATTGCAGTACAGCACGGCGGTGCGTGGGGCTTGGCCGTGGGTGAAGGTGGGTTCTTTGGCAAAAGGGGAGCTGAGTAAAGACATGAGGCTATTTTCTTTCAGTTGGCTGCTGCCCTGCTGGCGGGCTTGAGGGTCAGGGTTTCGTGGGTATTGGCCACCACGTCGGCCTCGTTCAGGTAACGCATCAGGTAGCCGCCAATCACGTAGGCTGCGGCCTGGTCGTTGTAATGCGGGTCAAACAGCACGCCGCTTTGGCCCACCGGGTTGACGCTTTGGGACTTGCCGGGGTTGGCAAAGTCGATGATGCGCCGGGTGGATGGCCCGTAGCTGACCGCCCAGGGGGCTGGGCCGATGGGAGCCGACAGGTTATTGGGCACTTCATGTGATCCGGGGGCCGGGAATGGCCCCACGTTGAAGACCCAGTCCAGCGGTTTTTGTGCTGCCAGTGGGTGCGCGTGCGTCAGCGTGTGGGCTTTGCCCCAGCCCCAGTTGTTGGGGCTTTTGCCTAGAGTGGTGCGCAGGTGGTTCATGCTGGCATTCCAGGCGATGCGAACCATGTCGCGGCGCGTTTCGATCTTTGTCGTCTTGACGTTGTCCCACCAGGGGGAGGCCTCGTCTGCGCTCAGCCGGGGCAGCGCCTTGTCCAGCGCGCGCGTGCCCAGCAGGTTGGTGAATTGTTCTTGGCTCAATTCGTCGGCCATGGCGGCCTTGGTCAATTCATACTGAAACTGGGTGAACACGGTAGGGGGAATGTTGTTCACCGTGTACTGGCCATCCCACTGCGCCAGGCTGTCAAACACCGAGCGCTCCAGTGGCTCACGCACCACCGCGCTCAGGTCTTCCATCAAGGGTCCGAGCACACGCCAGTAGTACTGCGTCTGGGTGCTCAGTTGCAGCGATTCGGTGTTGATCTGGTTCCATTGCAGCTGGTCGTTGCCCAGCCGGTCTTCAAGGGCCTGGGCGCGGTCATGCAGGTTGTAGTAACCCGGCACCGGCAAGCCACTGGTGCTGATGGGTTGGTGGTTGGCTGAGACGATATAGCCCCGTGGCGGGTTTTCTTCTTGCGGGTTGTCGCTGAAGCGGTAAAAACCCAGTTTGTCGGCCTCATGCGTGCCACCATCCAGAATAAAAGACGGGGTCACGTTCAGTGGCCGCACCGGCAGTTTGGCAGCAGCCCACCAGCCAATGTCACCCGCTGCATTGGCCCACACCACGTTCAGGCCGGGGGCATGGATCAGGCTGGCGGCGTCGCGTGCCTTGGCCAGGGTGTTGGCCCGGTTCAGGTCATAAAAGGCTTGCATGATGGGGTTGTCGGTTTCCAGAAACGTCCACCACATGGCCACCGGCGCGCTGCCTGCAGCGTTGCCCAATCGGTCACGGAAAACCTCGCTGATGATTGGCCCGTGCGGCGAGCGTTGCAGCCGCAGTTTGATGGATTTGCCACCTTTGACCTTGATGATTTCTTCGGTGCTGACCAGGTCAACCCACTGGTCGTTGAACCAGACCTGGTTGGCGTTTTGCGGGTTCACTTTTTCGGCCACCAGGTCGATGTCGTCGTTCTGGAACATGGTCAGACTCCAGCCAAACTGCTGGTTGTGGCCCAGCAGCGCAGACGCATTGAGCGCCTGAAAATTGCCATACAGATCAAACCCCGGCATGCTCAGGTGCGCCTCGTACCAGACCGACGGCAGCGCAAAACCAATGTGTGGGTCGCCGGCCAGCATCGGCTTGCCGCTGGAGGTGCGTGTGCCCGACACCGCCCAGGCGTTGCTGCCCTCAAACAGCGGCACACCGGCCAGGTCTTGCGCGGTCTGGCTGGCTTGGGCGACCTGGCTCAGGGCTTGCCAGTCGGGTGACAACCTGGGGTGTGCAGGCGCATTCATGGCGGTGGGTGGGGCTTTTTCAAGCACGCCCAGCGGGTTCCAGTCCAGGTCAAAAACAGACAGGTATTTTTCGCCCAGTTCGTCACGCACATAGGTCAGCAGCGGTTCGGTCTTGAAGGCGGCGGCAAAGCTGTAGGCCAGGTAGCCCGACACCGCTACCGTGTCTTCCAGCGTGAACGGCCGTTTGGGGATGCCCAAGAGGTCAAACTCGATGGGCACCGGGTGGCTGGCCTGGAACTGGTTCACCCCATCCAGATAAGCGCTTTGCGCCAGAATGGCCGGGCTTTGCAAATCCATTGCGGCCACCGTCTTGATGGCATGGGCGCGCAAGCCCAGGGTGCGAAACAACTTGTCGACCTTGATCAGCTTGACACCCAAAATTTCAGCCAGTTCGCCCTGCGCCAGACGGCGCACCATTTCCATTTGAAACAGCCGGTCTTGCGCATGCACATAGCCCAGCGCCCGGTACAGGTCGGGCTCGTTGCTGGCCAAGATGTGCGGAATGCCGTACTCGTCATAACGCACCGACACCGGGGCGGTTAAACGGTTCAAACTCAACTCACCGGTGCGCTGCGGCTGCTTGCTGGAGATGTACCAGAGTCCGCCCGCGGTGCCGGCCAGCAGCACGCCAAGCAGCAGGTAAAGGAAAATTTTGAGTGCGAGTTTCATGGCAAGGTCAAAGGGTTGTGTCGGGTAGACAGATCAATCATATCTGTGCCTACTTGAGCGCTTGCATAGGGTGATGCATGAAAGCCCATGTTCAACACTGTACTGGCCTTGGTTCTCTCGCACCCACGGCTCTTGCATAGGGTGATGCATGAAAGCCCATGTTCAACGAGGACACCCCGAAACATGCAGCATGTGCTGCCTGCGTAGGGCGGGTTTCAACCCGCCATGGTCGACTAAAGTCGACCCCACGAGCATCCATTTCTGCTGCGCATGAAAGTTGTTTCACGTTACCCCAGGGCTTTGGCAGCGGCGATGCCACTGCGCACCGCGCCTTCTAGCGTGGCCGGGTAGGGGCCGGCGATGTAGTCGCCACAGGCCAGCAGGCCGGGGGCAATATGCATCGCCGGGCGCTGCAGGTCTGGGGTGCAGGCAAAGGTGGCGCGTTTTTCCACCACGGTTTGCACCGCTTGCAGGCTTAAGTCCAGTTGTGTTTGTGCTTGCGCCAGCACCTGCGCTTGCAGGCTGGCTCGGTCACCGTGGCAGGCGCTCACCACAAACGCCAGCAGCCCCCTGGGGCCACCGAGTTGGCCGCGGTCAAAGACAAATTGTGCGGGCTGTTGGGCACTTTCGCGCAGCGCCAGCATGGGCTGCGCCAGATGCGCATTCGCGCCCCAGGCATACACCGTGGCAATCGCTTCAAAGCGCAAGGTCTGGCAGATCGCCACCCATTGTTGAACCTTGAACGCTATTGATTCACTAGCTGTTTGCGCATGATTCATAAGGGCTAGAGCTGCATTTGATGCTGAAGTGGCAAGCACGATGGCATCAAAGGTTTGGCCATCCATCTGCCAGCCTTTGCCTTGCGGCTGCCACGCTGTTACCCGCTGACCCAGGCGCAGCTGCGCGCCGTGTTGTTGCAACCATTGCGCGGCGGCATCAGGAAACAAGGCGCTCAAATCCACCCTGGGCAGCAACAGGCGCGAGCCGCCCTGCGCGCCAAACAGCGCATCTTTCATGACACGCAAAAACACGGCTGCGCTGGCGCGATCTGCTGGCGTGTTGAGCGCTGACACACACAGCGGCTCGATCAGCTCGGCCTGCACGCGTGGGGCAAGCTGGCGGCACAGGTCGGCTACGCAAAGGGACGCTGCGCAGGTAAACCCGTTCATCTGCCAGCCCAGCGCCACGCGCAGCAACGAGGCTTTGTCGGCCAGCGACCAACCGCGCGCCCCCAAAATGCCGCCCAGCGCGTCCAGTGGCGTCGGCCAGCCGGTGAACTGCAGGCCGCGGCCGTCGGCAAAGCGCAGTGTCATGGGCAGATCGCGCAGCGCCTGGTCTGGCTCCAACCCCACCTGGCGCATCAAAGCCAGGGTGTCGGTGTAGGCCCCGATCAGGATGTGCTGGCCGTTGTCCAGCGTGATGGCAGTAGCGTCTGGCAGTGTGCAATTGTTTAAGTGTTTTAGGGCTCTAGCCCTTCCACCTATTGAGTTAGATGCTTCAAAAACGGTAGCGTTGTGGCCTGCCTGGGTGGCCGTGACTGCAGCTGCCAGCCCAGCCCAGCCGGCACCGATGATGGCAACTTTCACGGGCGTTGCGTCCTGCTCATAGGCGACCCAAGGCTTGCACCTTCCAGGCCAGCCAGAGCTTGCGCAAGGGTGGCAGGCTGATGCGCTGGTGCAGCACGGCAAAGTTCTCGGCTTCAATTTCGCGCAGCAGGGCGCGGTAAATGCTGGCCATCATCAAACCTGGCTTTTGGGCGCGCCGGTCGGCAGCGGGCAACAGACCCAGCGCCTGGTCGTACAGGCCGTGGGCGCGCTCGGCCTGAAAGCGCATCAGGGCGCTAAAGCGCTCGGAGTAGATGCCCTTCAGGATGTCTTGGGCGGGCACCTCAAACTGCTTCAGATCGCTCATGGGCAGGTAAATGCGACCCCGGCGCGCGTCTTCGCCCACGTCGCGGATGATGTTGGTGAGCTGCAGCGCCTGGCCCAGCGCGTGGGCGTAATCGGTGGTCTGCGTCTGGGTCTGACCAAAAATGCGTGCCGCCACTTCGCCCACCTCGCCGGCTACCAAATGGCAATAGCGTTGCAGGCCGGGGTAGTCCAGGTAGCGGGTCTGGTTCAAGTCCATTTGGCAACCGTCAATGACCGCTTGCAGCTGGCGCTCTTGAATCTGGAACGGAGCCGCCAGTGGCATCAGTGCCTGCATCACCGGGTGGCTGGGCGTGCCGACAAAACTTTGCGCCACCTCGGTGCGCCACCACTGCAGTTTGGTGGCGGCCACGCCGGGGTCGGTCATCTCGTCCACCACGTCGTCGACCTCACGGCAAAAGGCATAAAACGCGGTGATGGCGGCGCGCTTTTGGGGTGGCAAGTACAAAAAAGCGTAATAAAAACTGCTGCCCGAGGCGGCGGCTTTTTGTTGAACGTAGGCTTGTGGGGTCATGTCCAGCTTGTCTTGGTAATGGGTTGTGGCACGTCGAGAACGCGCAGCGTGTCTTTTTGCACCAGGTGCGTACCCCGGACCAGCAGGGCAATCGCGGCCAACAGGTAAAGAAGACGAGTCAATGTTTTAAAAGGATAAGAAGGCTGGAGAGTGTGACACTTTGCGGATTCAATTACAGATGAACCGGCTGCGCTACCAGTCGTACGCCCAAAGCGGCGCAAACCCGGCTAATGGTGTCAAAACGAGGTTTTGCGTTTGGCTTTAGGGCTTTGTACAAGGCCTCACGGCTCAGACCGGACTGTTTGGCCATCTCGCTCATGCCGCGTGAGCGGGCAATGTCGCCCAAGGCTGCTGCCAACAGTGAGGCATCGTTGTCCTCAAGCACCACGGTCAGATAGTCTGCAATGGCCTGTTCGCTGTCGAGGTGCTCTGCCACATCAAAATCTGGCAGATCAGATAAACGTATTTTTTGTGTCATGGCTTATTCCTCAATCGTTGCGGCAAGTTGGATGGCCTTGGCAATGTCAGCAAGTTGTGATGATTTGTCCCCACCACCCAGCATCACAATCACCACCGAGCCACGCTGCGCGTAGTACATGCGCCAACCGGGTCCAAAGTGCTCCCGCATTTAAAACTCGTCGCCGCCAACCGGCTTGAAATCACCCAAGTTGCCCAAAGTCACTTTGCGCAAACGTTTTAGCAGACGGCTTTTTGTCAATCTATCACGGATATGTGAAAGCCAATCATTGAACTCGTCTGTGCGTTTGACTAAAAACATAGCTAAATTGTAGTCAATCGATGACAGATCTGCGTCATCACACTCAAGCGAGGTTTGATCAACGAGGCATCAGCGCCCGTGGCGCACGCGCAGCAGCTCGTCCAGAATCAGGCAGGCCGCACCGACGGTGATGGCGCTGTCGGCCACATTGAAGGCCGGGAAGTGCCAGTTTTTCCAATGAAAATCCAGAAAATCAACCACGTAGCCATACAGCACGCGGTCAATCACGTTGCCCAAAGCGCCACCCAGAATGCTGGCCATGGCAAAGGCAAACAGCTTTTGTCCGGCGTGGGTTTTCAGCAGCCACAAGATCAGCAGCACGGCGGCCACGCCAATGCCGGTGAACAACCAGCGCTGCCAGCCTCCGGCGCTGGCCAAAAATGAAAAGGCCGCGCCGGTGTTGTGCACCCGCACCAGGTTGAAAAAAGAGGTCACCGGGGTGCTGGCACCCAATGGGTAGTAGCCCATGATGAGCACTTTGGTGAACTGGTCGGCAATCAACAGCACCATGGCCCAGCCGAGCCAGGCCATGAGCGTGATGCCTGCGGGCAGACCGCGTGAAGCGGGTGGGCGCGCCATCAGGCCACCGTGCGGGTTTCGCCCGCGCCAAACAGGTTGCTGGTGCAGCGGCCGCACAGCGTCGGGTGGGCAGCGTCCACGCCGATGTCGTTGCAATAATGCCAGCAGCGCTCACACTTTATGCCATTTGAGGTTCTAGCCCTTATGGATAGTGCGTCACCAGCTATTAAAGTAATAGCAGATGTGATGAACACAAACTTCAAATCAGCACCCAGGCTGGCCAGCAGCGCATGGTCGTCGGCGTTCACCGTCAGGGTAATCTCAGCTTGCAGGGAAGAACCCACCTGGCCCGCGGCGCGCAAGGCCTCAATGTCTTTGTTGACCAGATCGCGCAGCTCGCGAATGCGCGTCCACTTGGCCAGCAGCGCAGCGTCTGGCGCGGCCAGATCAACGTAGCCGTCCAGAAAGATCGACTCGCGGCTGACGGCAGGTGTTTTGCC
>MNXW01000158.1 GCA_001871515.1 Comamonadaceae bacterium CG2_30_57_122 | reverse complement strand
GGTTGGATCAATCAGCCGGTTGACGTGGCGAATCAGCGTGCTTTTGCCCGAACCTGACAAGCCCATGATGACCTGGATGCCGCCACCGGCGATGTCCAGATGGATGTTACGCAGCCCCAGAATATGGCCATGCTTGTCGCGCAGTTCGTCCTTGCTGATGCCTTGATGGATCAAGGGCATGACCTTGTCGGGGTGCGGACCAAAGACCTTGTACAGACGTTTGATTTGCACACCCACGCTGGCAGGCGCTGCGCTTTGCTCTGTGTTGTCAACCATGGTGCACCTCCGAATGACGCTGCAGCCGCTTGCCGTAGGCTTGCGAGGCGCGGTCAAAAATGATGGCGATGCCGACGATGGCGATGCCGTTGAACAAGCCAAGGGTGAAATACTGGTTGGAAATGGCTTTGAGCACCGGTTGGCCCAGACCTTGTACGCCAATCATCGAAGCCACCACCACCATTGACAGCGACAGCATGATGGTCTGGTTCACGCCGCCCATGATGGTGGGCAGCGCCAGGGGTAACTGCACCTGCCAGATTTTTTGCCAGTTGGACGCGCCAAAGGCTTCAGTAGCCTCCATCAGCTCGGCCGACACCAGCCGAATGCCCAGATTGGTGAAGCGAATGACGGGCGGCAGCGCATAAATCACCACCGCGATCAGCCCTGGCACCTTGCCAATACCCAAAAACATCACCACCGGAATCAGGTAGACAAAGCTGGGCATGGTTTGCATCACATCGAGCAGCGGAATGATCAGCCTTTGCAGCCCATTGGAGCGGCTGGTCAAAATGCCAATGGGCAACCCCACGGCCAGTGCCACCACGGTACAGACGAAGATCATCGACACGGTTTTCATGGTGTCTTCCCACATGCCAAAGTAACCAATCAGCAACATGGTCACCACCGTGCCAAGCACCAGTTTGAGTGACCGGGTGCTGACCAATACCAGCAGCGCCATGGCCACCAGCACGGCCCACCAGGGCGACTGGGTAAGCAAGCGCTCTGAGGCGATCAGAAACGCCTTGAGCGGATCAAAGAAGCGCTCAATGGCCTCGCCGTACTCGCGTGTGATTGCGCGAAAACCTTGGTCAATGTATTTTTTGAGGGCACTCAATTGCTCGGGTGCCATGGCGGGAAATACTTCGAGCCATTGCATGGTTCACCTCCTGAAAACGACAAAGCCCACCCGAGGCCCGGATGGGGGCAATCTGCGTGGCCGCGCGAGGCGGGGCTGCGCAGGTGTGGCGTTACAGGCTGGCCTGGATTTTTTTCGCCACTTCAGGCGAGACCCAGGGTGTCCACACGGCAGCCTGGTTTTTCAGAAAGTAGCGCGCGCCATCTTCACCAGTCGCCTGGTTGCTGTGCATCCAGGACAGCAAGGTGTTGACCGTTTCGTTGTTCCAACCGCGTTTATTCAGGTAGTCCACCGCCGGGCCACCGGCCTTTTTGAAACGGTCGGTGATCACCGTCAGCACCTCAGACTTGGCCCAATCGGTGCGTGCCGGTTGGGCGCAGTCGGCTTTGGTGTTGCAACTCTTGAAAGCCTTGTCGTCATAGGGCACGCCGGCATCGAGTTTGACCATGGCGTAAGTGCCCAAAATGGCCGTGGGTGCCCAGTAGTAGCCCAGCCAGCCTTGTTTGCGTTCGTTGGCTTTGGCAATCGAGCCGTCGAGCCCGGCTGCCGAGCCGGTATCAACCAGCACAAAATTGCGTTTTTTGGCGTCCCAGGCTTTGAACGCATTGCCAGTGGTAATCTGGCAGTTCCAGCCCGAAGGACAGTTGTGCACGGCACCTTTCTTGGCATCTTCGGGGGCGGGAAAAAGCTCGGGGTGGTTCAATGCGTCGTCAATGGTTTTGATCTCGGGATGCGCATCGGCCAAGAATTTTGGAATCCACCAACCTTCAATGCCACCGTCGACCAGTGAGGCGGCAGCGTAGTGCAACTTGCCCGACTTGACCGCGGCGTCCAGGGGCTCGCGCACGGCGTTGATCCAGGCCTCGGGCGCTACGTCTGGCTTGCCTTTTTCCATCATTGAAGTCAGTGTTGGCATGGTGTCGCCAGGCACCAGCTCCACTTCACACCCGTAGCCCTTGCTGAGGATAAGTTTGTCGATATTGGCCAGCACTTCGGCCGATTGCCAGTTCATGTTGGCAATGGTGACCGATCCACAAGACTGTGCAAAGGCTGCTGGAGCAACCGCCAAAGCGGCGACTCCGGAGAGCAAGGTGAGTGAATGTTTGAAAGAGAATTTCATGATGACTCCTGGGGGGAATAAAAAGACAAGGGGACAGAAGCAGCGTTCTGCAACCTGAGCGACCAGCGCTCGTGCGAGGAGTGTTCCAAATAAATTTGGACAAATGTATTTTAACGGACTTTCATATCAAGTCAAGCATAAAAGTCTGGCTTGATATGCCGCGCCGGGGTGTTTTGCGCGACCGTTTGGTATTACGGGATCAACGCAATTTTGCCGATATGCTGCTTTTTGAGAAAAGCGCGCTGCGCTTGTTCAATGTGCGCCAACGTGAAAGTAGCAGCAATCACGGGGTGAAACGCGTTCTGTCTGATGTATCGAATAAGTTGGGGAAAAACCGGCGCGTCCCAGGCGGTGCAACCGTACAGGGTCAGGTTTTTCAGGTAAAGCATCCGCATGTCCAGTGCCACCATCGGGCCAGCGACGGCTCCCGATGAGACATAACGCCCCCCGCTTTTGAGTACCGGCAAAAGACCTGCAAAGGCACTGCCAGCCACGTTGTCCACCACCACATCCACCGCTTGCTGACCCAAGCAGGCTTTTACATCGTCACTGCGTTGCAACACGCGGTCAGCGCCCAGCGCATTTAGCTGCGCCATTTTGTCGGGGCTGGTGATGGCACTGACCACTGCGCCCCGACATTTGGCCAGCTGCACAGCGGCCACACCCACACCGCCAGAAGCCCCGGTGATGAGCACATGCTCGCCGGCCTTGACTTGCGCACGCTGCAGCATGTTTTCTGCGGTGCCGTAAGCGCAGGGCACAACACCCAACTCAGTGTCTGACCAGTCGCTGTCGACTGGAAAAACCTCGGTGGCTGGCACGCTAACAAATTGCGCAAACGCGCCGTTCATGTCGGAACCCAGCCACCGATTAGCCCAGGACTGGAAGCCAAGTGGGCGCATGCAGGGGCGCACCAACACCCGCCGCCCCATGAGTCCTTGATCAACGCCTGGTGCCAAACCCACCACGCGCCCACAACAGTCGGTGCCTTGAATCAAGGGAAACAGGGTTGCGCCGTTCCAGCCTGTCGGTTGGCCGGGTTGAGCCGTTGTGGCTGTGGCGGATGCCGCGGTTGAGTCGGCGCTGTCGTACCAGCCCAAGCGGGTGTTGATGTCGGTGTTGTTGACGCTGGAGGCCAGCACTTCTAGCAGCACCTCACCTGACCCAAGTACAGATTGTGGTACGTCTTTGTAGATCAGCATACCGTAGCCGCCCATTCCGGCGGTTATAACGGCTTTCACGGTAAAACGCCCCGGTTTAACGTGAAACAACGCCCACAGCCGACAAGAGTGACGTGTCGTAGGGCCGACTTCAGTCGGCCATGGCGGGTTGAAACCCGCCCTACGCAGGGCACGCATGTTTCATGCTTTGGGGTGTCCTTGTTGAACATGAACGTTAGGACTGTTTGGAGTTTGTTAGTCGGTCTTCCAGCTCACCAATGTAAGCACTGAGCGAGTTGCTGGACTGTTCCACGCTGGTGCGCATGGCAACCTCCAGGGCATCCATTCGCGCCATCATGGCTTGCTGCATATCGCCGTCATGTGTGTCACGGTGCTTCATGGCAGCTTCGAGAAAATTGCGCAGCTCGGTAAATCGTGAGGCCTCAGCTTTATCCGCCAGTTCGCGGTTGGTTTGTAGCTCTTTGGCGTTGCGCCGCGCATCAAACAACACGGTAGATTGCAGGTACAGCACGTACACCAAAAAGTAGGCCACCACAAAAAGCAATGCACCCAGCATGATCATGGCGAGTGGTGCTTGTACTGTGCTCAAACCAATCGACACGGTCGAATTGGTTAAAAAAACGTTCCAATTCAGAGCCGTGAAAGCACCAATGAGTGTCAGGATCAAGATCAAAAATAGACTGCGAAGGCGCATGGCTGGCTCCTAAAAGGTTTCAATGAAAGAGGTAGTGAGAGTAACCCAACTGGCTATCATGCGAGAACTCATTTGCCAGACCATGACCCGAAGCACCCTGCCTGCCGCCGACCACACGCTTGACTTTGCCTTGTTGCAACAGCCAACCGTGCGCCACAGCGTACGCAACCGTCGCGCCCTGTGGTGGCTGCTGGGCTGGTTGGCCTTGCTGCTGGGCTCGGTGGTGACGCTGCTGCTGTACTTGAACAATTTTGAAGCCGAAGAAGCCGCCCGCCGCCGCGCCGCGGATGCCCAGTGGCTGGAGCAAAGCGTGCAGTTTCACTTTCGCCGACTGGAAGACGATTTGCTGCTGCTGGCGCGCCAGACAGTGCAGCAAAAAACGGGCTTGGCAGCACTTGTGCCAGACCACACGATTGATATGAAAGCCGGCCTGCTGTGGCGTGAGCCAGGTGTGGTGCTGGCCAGCGGCTGGATTCCGGCGGGC
>MNXW01000185.1 GCA_001871515.1 Comamonadaceae bacterium CG2_30_57_122 | reverse complement strand
GATCTGGCTTTGGCAGATTAACCCGTTAGCCAGATCAGGGCTATTAGCTATATAATTTATAGCTAATAGCCCTTTATTTATATGGGCTAGAGGCCAATTTACTTAATAAATTTGCAAATGATCAGAATGGCATCTTGGGCATGCCGCCGCCCATGCCTTTCATGCCGCCCAGGCGCTTCATCATCTTCATCATGCCGCCGCCTTTCATCTTTTTCATCATGTCCTGCATTTGCTCAAATTCCTTGAGCATGCGGTTGACTTCTTGCACCTGCACGCCCGCACCGGCGGCAATGCGGCGCTTGCGCGTGGCTTTGATGAGTTCGGGCTTGCGGCGCTCCAGCGGGGTCATGCTCTGGATGATGCCCTCCTTGCGTTTGACGTCTTTTTCGACCCGGCCCATGTCGACCTGACCGGCTTTTGCGGCCATGGCTGCAGGCAGCTTGTCCATCAGGCTGGAGATGCCCCCCATTTGTTTCATCTGTTGAATTTGACCCAGAAAATCATTCAAATCGAAACTGGCTCCGCTCTTGACCTTGGCGGCCAGCTTTTGCGCGGCAGCCATGTCGACCCCAGCAGTGACTTGCTCCACCAACGCCAAAATGTCGCCCATGCCCAGCACGCGCCCGGCGTGGCGTTCGGCATCAAATACCTCCAGGCCATCCAATTTTTCGCTGGTACCAGCAAATTTGATGGGCGCACCCGTGACCTGACGTACCGACAGCGCTGCACCGCCGCGTGAATCACCGTCGAGCTTGGTCAGGATGATGCCAGTCAGGGGCAGGGTTTCACTGAAAGCCTTGGCGGTGTTGATCGCGTCCTGGCCTTGCATGGCGTCCACCACAAACAGGGTTTCGACCGGGTGAATGGCGGCGTGCAAGTCTTTGATTTCACGCATCAACGCTTGGTCAATGGCCAAGCGGCCGGCGGTGTCGACCAATAGCACGTCAAAGAAGTGTTTTTTGGCATAGTCCAGCGCGGCCAGCGCAATGTCGACTGGTTTTTGCTCGGGCGTGCTGGCAAACCATTCGGCACCGGCTTGGGCGGTGACGGTTCTTAATTGCTCAATGGCGGCCGGTCGGTATACGTCACCAGAAACCGTCAACACTTTCTTGCCGCGCTTCTCTATCAGGTGTTTGGCCAGCTTGGCGGTGGTGGTGGTTTTACCCGCACCCTGCAAGCCAGCCATCAAAATCACCGCCGGGGGTTGTGCGGCCAGGTTGATGTCGGCCACGCCGTCACCCATGGTCAAGGCCAGCTCTTTGTTGACGATGGACACCAGGGCTTGGCCAGGGGTGAGGGAGCCCAGCACGTCTTGTCCCAGGGCTTTTTCTTTGACCCTGGAGATGAGGTCTCGCACCACGGGTAGCGCCACGTCGGCTTCCAGCAGAGCCATGCGCACCTCGCGCAGCATGTCGGCCACGTTGCTCTCGGTGATGCGGGCCTGACCGCGAATTACTTTGACCAGGCGGGAGAGTTTGTCGGTAAGAGCGGAAGCCATATGGAAATAAGGTCCGGCGGGCGGAGCCTGGGTTGGGCCACCGAAAAATGGCGGGTAACAAAACGCTAAACTGTGGTCATGATTTTAGCCAGTGCTTCCCCTCTGACTTTGGAGCTGTCTTTGGCAGCCTCATTAGCCTATGGCATCTCTGCGACCGGAACTACCCGCCCACACCAAACCCTGACCCATGTCATGGTCTGGGTGGCGTGGGGCTTGCATGCCATTCTTCTGGTGATGGGTTTGTGGGGTACCGAGCCCCGGTTCGGCTTTGCGCCGGCACTGTCGCTGACCGCTTGGCTGGTCGGGCTGGTGTATGCAATTGAAGGCTATGTTTATCCCCAATTCAAAAAACCCTGGCTGATGTCCGGGGTGGGTGCGGCCAGTGTGCTGCTGGCCTTGCTGTTTCCAGGTAACCCGCTCAGTTCCAATGCATCTGCCTGGTTGCCTCTGCACCTGGCATTCGGTATTGCGTCCTATGGTTTGTTTGCGGTGGCGGTGGCTCATGCCTGGGTGATGGGGCGTGCCGAAGCGCGCATTCGCAGTGCCGCAGATGGATTGACCGGCATCCCCATTCTGACCATGGAGCGTTTGACCTTCCGGTTTGTCATGGTGGGGTTTGTGCTGCTGTCTGCAACCCTGTTGGCTGGTTTGCTGTTTGGCAATGCGTTGTATGGCAGCGCGAATGCGTTGCAATGGAATCACAAGACCATTTTTGCCTGCTTGTCGTGGCTCACTTTTGCTGTGTTGGTAATGGGTCGGATGCGCTTTGGCTGGCGTGGTCGCCAGGCGGTGCGTGTGTTGTACATGGGTTCTGGCTTGTTGCTGTTGGCGTATGTGGGATCGCGCTTTGTGATGGAAGTTGTTTTGGGGCGAACCCTGTGAAATTCTTGGCGCTGCTGATCGTTGTTGTGGCTGGCATCTGGTGGTTTCGCAATCGACAAGTGCAAGATGACAAGGCCTCAGAGCCACCACCAACGGTCAAACCTCAGGACATGCTGTGTTGCGCCCGATGTGGTATCCATCTACCCGATAGCGAGGCTATCAAAGGCCGCAACGGAAGCTATTGCTGCCAGGATCATTGGCATCAAGCGGAACATTGAATGACACCGTCGTCAAAGGTGTTTGGCTGGTTTGATTCCGGGCTGCTACACCCCAGGCAGGATCTAGCGCCTTACCCGCAGGAGTTTGAGCGGCTTTGGCGTGCCTTCATGACGGCGCGCGTTTCCCTGGGCTTGATGTTGGTGGGGCTTCAGGGGGGGCTGTTTTTATGGGTGCCACAACAAAGTGTTCTACCGCTTTTGATTGTCTTGGTGTATTGGGGGGCCGCGCTTGCAGTGCGCTTGCTGACCAAACCCCGGGCATTCGGGCACACTTTCGACCCGCAATGGATAAGCACAGTAGGTATTGACCTGCTGGTTTTTGCAGCTTTGCAGGCTGGGCACAACAGCAGCATCAATTATTCCCCATTGTTTGCTTTGCCGGTGCTTATGGCTTCAATTCTTGGCTCATTGCTCATGGCCATGGGCACATCAGCCGTGGTCACTTTGCTGCTGTTTGGGTATGCCAGTTGGGTGTCAATACAGACCCCTTGGGACACGACGACGCAATTTGTTCAAGCGGCGTTGACAGGGGCGGGTTGTTTTGTCATTGCGGTGTTGGCCAGTCAGCTGGCGAGTCGGCTGGCCAGCGTGGAATTGCGCGCGCAACGCAGCCACGGGGCGGCTGCATCGCAGCGCCAGGTCAATGAACTGGTGATCGAGTCTTTGAGCGATGGGGTGGTTGTGGTGGATGCACATTTTCAGGTTCGATGCGTGAATCCGGCCGCCTTGACCATGCTGGGCTTGTCCACAAAACCTGATACAGATGCGCCATGGTTGTTGACGCAGCAGCCTGCTTGGCGCGATTTGCTGGAGGTGGTGCGCCAGAGTCATGCAACGCAAAGCCAGCAACAACGTGATCTGAGTATTCAAAATACTGGACAAGGGCCGCGGCATTTGCGCGTGCACACGCAGTTGACCCAATCGTTAGAGGTTGAAGCTCTGCCTTTGTGCGTTGTATTCATGCAGGATCAGCGTGAGATGCAGGCTCGTCTGCGCACCGAAAAACTGGCCAGTATGGGGCGCATGTCCGCCGCAGTGGCACATGAAATTCGCAACCCGCTGGCGGCTATTGTGCAGGCCAACGCCTTGCTGGCTGAGGACTTGCCCGAACCCAGTCAGTTGCGATTGACCCAGATGGTGCAGCAAAACGCCCAGCGTCTTGAAAAAATCGTGCATGACGTGTTGCATTTGGCTCAGGTCAGTGGGCAGGACGGCACGATGACGGGTGCTGTACTGGATTTGAAGGAAAGTGTGGTGCGCGTGAGTCGGGACTGGCAACAGCAGGTGGCTGCTGTGGATTATTTGACCTTGAACCTGCCCGATGGTGACTGCGAAGTGTGGTTTGATACCGAGCACTTGCGCCGTATTGTGGTGAATTTGCTAGACAACGCACGCCGGTTTGCCAGCGGGCAACCGGGCTCGATCCAGGTCAGTGTGAGTCTGCCTGGGGCTACATGGGGTCAGGCTGCGGTGGGTCTGCATGTCTGGAGTGATGGAGGACCCCTGGATCCTTCGGTGGAGCAGCATTTGTTTGAACCTTTTTTTTCCAGTGACAGTCGATCAAGTGGTTTGGGTTTGTACATTTGCCGGGAGTTGTGTCAAAGTCACGGGGCTCACATGAGCTATGACCGCACGTTCCGTCAAATGAACCAGGTCCAACAATCAGGGAATGAATTCAGCGTGATGTTTGGTATGGATACCCCCGTTGCTTCACCAGCCCGCCTGCAAGCGGACAAAGCGACATGACGCATGCTTCGTTACCAGCGCACATTCTGGTGGTGGACGATGAGCCAGACCTGCGCACGCTGTATGAATTGACTTTGCTGCGCGAGGGCTACCGGGTGGAGACGGCTGGTGATCTGACGCAAGCCCATGCCCTGCTGGCCGAACACGGTTTTGATGTGTTGATTACCGACATGCGTTTGCCGGATGGCTTGGGTCTGTCATTGATTACCGACATTCAGTCGACCCAAAGAGCTGAGCGTTGTGTAGTGATCACGGCCTATGGTTCAGCCGAAAATGCAGTTGAAGCCTTGAAACAAGGGGCTTTTGATTACCTGACCAAACCGGTTGATTTGAAGCAGTTTCGCCGCGTCATCGCTTCTGCGGTATCGAGCCCGGCCACAGCACGGTTGGCAGCTTCATTTTCGCCAGCCAAGTCTTTCCATGCGGGTTCAAGTGCTTTGGGGCAGCGTGCACTCGATCGTTTGGTGGGTGAGTCGGGTTGCATGCGACTCATCAAGGAACGTATTTTAAAAGTGGCTACCAGCATGGCGCCGGTGCTGGTCACGGGCGAATCCGGCACAGGCAAGGAGCTGGTGGCTTATGCCATTCATGCCAACAGCCACCGAGCCAAGGGGCCCTGGGTGGCGGTCAACTGCAGTGCCATTCCAGAAGCTCTGCTGGAAGCCGAGTTTTTTGGTGCCAAAAAAGGAGCCTACACCGGTTCGCAGGTCGATCGCGAAGGGTTTTTCCAGGCCGCCAGTGGGGGCACTTTGTTTCTGGATGAGATTGGCGATTTGCCGTTGGCCATGCAGTCCAAATTATTGCGCGCCATTCAGGAGCGTCGCGTGCGCCCTTTGGGCTCTACTCATGAAGACGTGGTTGATGTGCGCATCGTCAGCGCAACGCACAAAAACCTGGCGGAAGATGTTCAGCGCGGCACGTTCCGGCAGGATTTGTTTTACCGGATCAATGTAATTGACATGTTGATCGCGCCATTGCGTGAGCGCATTGAAGACCTTCCTGCATTGTGTGATGCCTTGCTGGCCAAAATTGCAGAAGAGTCTGGCATTGCCAAACCGGTGATGGAGGCCGAGGTACTGCGCCATTTGTCCGAACTGCCGTTGGTGGGTAATGTGCGTGAACTTGAAAACCTGCTGCATCGGGCCGTGGCCCTTGGGGATGGTGAAGGCTTGCAATTTGAAATGCCAGCCACTACGTTGCCCGCACCGTTGGCGTTGCCACAAGTAACCCCATTGCACCTTGATCCCGACCCTGTGGATTTGCGTCTTTACCTGGATCAACTGGAGCGTGATCTATTGAGCCGTGCGCTGGAGTCGACTGGCTTTGACCGCGCAGACGCGGCGGCCCGGTTGGGCCTGACGGTGCGGCAGATGCGCTACCGCATGGCGCGCTTGAACATGGATACGCTTAACCCTAGATTCCTCAGTTGACCGCTCACTTGTACCAGTAAGTGCCTATGAACATTGACTTTTTCAGCGTTGATCAGCTTTACCATTTGGGTCACAACGCTACGCACCCGATTGAGCCGCCAGGAACGCGCCTGGGGGCGTTGCTCCTCTTTGCGGGCAGTAGCCCGCTACGTCGTCACCCTTGCAGGGCGCAGCCAAGCCAGAGGCTTGGCCTCTTCGTGCCGTTCAATTGTGCGCAGGCACAATTGAAGCTGCGGCACTCAGCCTACCCAGCCCCGTTCCTGACAGCCCACTCGGGCGCGTCCAACTGAGGAATCTAGGTTAAACAGGATGCTGCCGATGACTTGCACCCCGCCACTTCAGTCCGCTTGCCGCTCTGAAAGCGCTTTGTGGCGGGACGGGTGGTACCGTTTTGCGGCACGCATGGCATCGCCCAATTTTGGGCCACGCCCCCCACAGGCGCAAATTGATCTGGTGGTGCTGCATTCCATCAGCCTGCCGCCGGGGCAATATGGTGGCCCCGAAGTGCCACAATTTTTTGCCAATCAGCTGGACTGGCAGGCGCATCCGTACTTCAGGCAAATTCAAGGCATGCAGGTGTCAGCGCACTTTTTCATCCGGCGACACGGCGAGCTGTTGCAGTTTGTCAGTTGTGATGACCGTGCCTGGCATGCGGGGGTGTCCAGTTACCGGGGGCGCAGCAACTGCAACGATGACAGCATCGGCATTGAGCTCGAAGGCCTGGAGGGAGACCGGTTCGAAGCAGCGCAATACGACACCCTGGGCGCACTTTGTCCCGCCCTGATGGCGCGTTACCCGATCAAACATTTTGCTGGCCATGAACATATTGCGGCCGGACGAAAGGCTGACCCTGGGAAGGGTTTTGACTGGTCGCATTTTCGAAAAAATGTAGGCCTGGAAGATCAGTATTTACCCGCAATGGTGTGCTGATTAACGTGACCGCATGGTGCATTGATGCACCTGTGCAAGGGCACAAAAATTCATCTCTCGACGAGACAAAGCGGGATTTTCATGCTATTGATTTGTGACTGCCTGTCTTCAATCTGAAAATTGCATCGCCTGCTAGACACGCTAGGGGTAGTGTTTTTTACTATAACGAACACCAGATATAGTGGTAAGCTCCGCGGCTAGCCTGTTGGATGCCCGCTATGGCTACGCGTCCTGTCCGCTTTATTTCACAAAAACCAGTTCAGAAGAGGAAACCATGCAAATTGCCCCACACGCACCTGTCGCCCCCTATTCACGTGTGCCCATGAACTCCGACACCCTGGAGCTATCAGTTACCGCTTCGGGTTCTTTGAGTCAGTATCAGATCATTCGGCGCAATGGTGCAGTGGTGCCGTTTGAACCCAACAAAATTGCCGTTGCCATGATGAAGGCTTTTTTGGCGGTGCATGGCACCCAGGGTGCGGCCTCTTCTAGTGTGCGCGAGACCGTGGAAGCGCTCACCCAAGCCGTCATCCGTGCCCTGGTGCGTTCCCGGCCAGCAGGTGGCACCTTTCATATAGAAGATGTGCAAGACCAGGTGGAATTGGGTTTGATGCGTGGCGGTCATCATGAAATTGCCCGCGCCTATGTGCTGTACCGTGAAAAACGCACGCAAGAGCGGGCGCAGAAAGTGGTTGAGCAAGCCCCTGCACATCCGGTGTTGCATGCCATCGAACACGGCCAGCGCGTGGTGCTGGACATGGCTCGACTCAAGGGCATCATCACCGATGCTTGCGTCGGCTTGGGCACTGATGTCAAGCCGGAACCCATCATGGAGGAAACCTTGCGCAACCTCTACGATGGGGTGCCCATGGAAGAGGTGTACAAGGCCTCCATTCTGGCTGCACGTACCTTAATCGAAAAAGACCCGGACTACTCTTTTGCTACCGCCCGCTTGTTGTTTCACACCATTGCCAAAGAAGTGCTGGATGAAGATGTGGCGCAGGCTGACATGCCTCGGGCATACGTGGATTATTTTCCGCAATTCATCAAGCGTGGGGTTGAAAATGAACTGCTCGACGAACGTTTACAGCAATTCGATCTGGCTCGCCTGGCTGCGGCCTTGAACGCAGAGCGGGATTTACAGTTTGATTACCTCGGCCTGCAAACGCTCTATGACCGTTACTTTTTGCACGTTGCCAAAAAACGCATTGAATTGCCACAAGCTTTTTTCATGCGCGTGGCCATGGGTTTGTCCCTGAATGAAATCGATCGTGAAGCGCGTGCCATTGAGTTCTATGAAGTGCTCTCAAAATTTGACTTCATGTCCTCCACGCCTACGCTGTTCAATGCTGGCACGCTGCGCTCGCAACTCTCCAGCTGTTACCTGACCACAGTGCCTGATGATCTGGATGGCATCTACGAGTCCATCAAGGAAAACGCGTTGCTGTCCAAATTCGCGGGTGGCTTGGGCAATGACTGGACCCAGGTGCGTGCATTGGGGGCGCACATCAAGGGAACCAACGGCGAATCACAAGGCGTGGTGCCTTTTCTGAAAGTGGTCAACGACACGGCGGTGGCGGTTAACCAGGGCGGCAAGCGCAAGGGTGCGGTCTGTACTTACCTTGAGACCTGGCATCTGGATATTGAAGAATTTTTGGAGCTGCGTAAAAACACGGGGGACGACCGTCGCCGCACCCACGACATGAACACTTCTAACTGGATTCCAGACCTGTTCATGCGTCGGGTGATGGAAAAAGGCCAGTGGACACTGTTCTCGCCGAACAATGTGCCCGACCTGCATGACAAGTTTGGCACGGCCTTTGAAGAAGCCTATGTGGCCTACGAGGCCAAAGCCGCGCGTGGCGAGATCAAACCCTGCCGCACGGTGCAAGCCACAGACTTGTGGCGCAAGATGCTGACCATGTTGTTCGAAACCGGTCACCCCTGGATCACCTTCAAAGATGCCTGTAACGTGCGCTCACCCCAGCAACATGCGGGCGTGGTGCATTCCAGCAACCTGTGCACCGAGATCACCCTCAACACCAGCAGCACAGAAACGGCGGTGTGTAACCTGGGCTCGGTCAATTTGCTGCAGCACCTGAAAGACGGCAAGCTTGACCATGCCAAGCTGCAAAAGACGATCACCACCGCCATGCGCATGCTCGACAACGTGATCGACATCAATTACTACGCGGTCAAAAAAGCACGCGACTCCAACCTGCGACATCGCCCGGTGGGACTGGGGTTGATGGGTTTTCAGGACAGCCTGTACGAAATGCGCCTGCCTTATGCCAGTGAGGCTGCGGTGCAATTCGCCGATGAGTCGATGGAGGCGATTTGCTATTACGCCTACTGGGCCTCCACCGAGCTGGCACGTGAACGTGGCAAATACTCCAGCTACAAAGGCTCTCTTTGGGACAAGGGCGTATTGCCGCTTGACACGCTGGACATGCTGGCCAGCGCACGCGGTGGGTATGTGGAAGTCGACCGCTCAAGCACCCTCGACTGGGAAGCGTTGCGCAGCAAGATTAACCAGGACGGGATGCGCAATTCCAACTGTGTGGCGATTGCACCCACGGCCACCATCTCCAACATCATTGGGGTTGACGCGTCCATTGAGCCCTGCTTTGGCAACTTGTCGGTCAAGTCGAACTTGTCGGGGGAGTTCACCATCATCAACAGCTACCTGGTGCGCGACCTTAAACGTTTGGGCATGTGGGACGATGTAATGGTGATGGACCTCAAACACTTCGACGGTTCGCTCAAACCTATTGACCGTGTGCCCACCGAGATTCAATCCCTGTATGCAACTGCTTTCGAAGTGGAAACCAAGTGGTTGGTGGAAGCGGCTGCGCGTCGTCAGAAGTGGATCGACCAGGCGCAATCGCTCAACATTTACATGGCTGGTGCGTCGGGTAAAAAACTCGATGACACTTATAAATTGGCTTGGGTACGCGGTCTCAAAACCACTTATTACCTGCGCACGCAATCTGCCACGCACGTTGAGAAATCAACGGTGGCTGCAGGTCGCCTTAATGCGGTTTCTTCTGGTGGTGGAAATGCTGCTTCACAAGGTATGAGTGCGCTGGATAAAGCTGCGGCCGATGCTCAATTGCAACTGCAAAACATGCCCGCCACAGACATTAAATTTTGTGGTGTCGATGACCCTACGTGCGAGTCATGCCAATAAATAGTGTGTGATGGTTCTGAGGCGATGCGCAATCACCACATTTGTGTTTGCATCAGAACAATTTCACATACAAATGCTTTCAATTTTTTTCACACGCTCTCATAATTCATCTATCGGAAATAACTATGTTGTCCTGGGACGAAGAAGTCACACCTACTGCTAGCTTGCCACCATCTTCCAGCCAGTTAAATCTGCGGCTGCAGGCACAGCTTTCTGAATTCGGAACTTTGCCTGCAAATGCAAATGCAAATGCAAATGCAAATGCAGCAACGCTAGCCACGCCAAGCGTTGCTAGTTCTCACCGCCGGATCAACGCCGCAGACAAACGCATCATCAACGGCAAGACCGATGTCAATCAGCTGGTGCCGTTCAAATACAAATGGGCTTGGGATAAATACCTCTCCAGTTGCGCCAACCACTGGATGCCGCAAGAAGTCAACATGACACGCGACATTGCCTTGTGGAAAGACCCGCATGGATTGAGTGAAGACGAACGCCGCATCATCAAACGCAACCTTGGTTTTTTTGTAACCGCGGATTCACTGGCTGCCAACAACATTGTGCTGGGTACTTACCGGCACATCACGGCTCCCGAATGTCGCCAGTTTTTGCTGCGTCAGGCCTTTGAAGAGGCTATCCATACCCACGCCTACCAGTACATTGTGGAGTCGCTGGGCTTGGATGAAGGTGAAATTTTCAGTGCCTACCAAGAGGTGCAATCGATCCGTGACAAAGACGAGTTTTTGATCCCGTTCATTGAAGCCATCATGGATCCGGCTTTCAAAACCGGTACACCTGAAGCAGACCAAACCCTACTCAAGTCATTGATTGTGTTTGCCTGCCTGATGGAAGGTTTGTTTTTCTACGTGGGTTTCACGCAAATTCTGGCGTTGGGTCGACAAAACAAAATGACGGGTGCGGCTGAACAATACCAATACATTTTGCGTGATGAGTCCATGCATTGCAATTTTGGCATTGACCTGATCAACCAGCTTAAGCTTGAAAATCCACTGCTCTGGACACCTGAATTCAAAGCCGAGATCAAGGCTCTGTTTGAAACTGCCGTGGATCTTGAATACCGTTACGCCGAGGACACCATGCCACGCGGTGTGCTGGGCATGAATGCGTCCATGTTTAAAGGTTACCTGCGCTACATCGCCAACCGTCGCGCCACCCAAATTGGTCTGGATGCCTTGTTTTCCAACGAAGAAAATCCGTTCCCGTGGATGAGCGAGATGATTGATTTGAAGAAAGAACGGAATTTCTTCGAAACCCGTGTCATTGAATACCAATCCGGTGGTGCCCTGTCCTGGGAATAAGTGCTGGTGATAACTTTTATATTTTTACAAACCTGCAGTGCCGCTGGCGGTTGGCAGGCTTTGTGTTCCCCCGTTCATGGTGCTGGGAACCTGCCCAACATCATGGATCACTTGACGCAAACTGTTTGCGCGAAGTGCTCTTTGTAAATTGATCAAGGAGAACTCAATGGCAACTGCAAAAAAACCAGCCTCAAAAAAAGCGACACCAGCCAAAAAGGCTGTGGTAAAGAAAGCGGCTCCAGCCAAAAAGGCTGTAGCAAAGAAAGCGGCTCCTGCTAAAAAAGCAGCAGTCGTCAAAAAGGCTGCAGCGCCAGCCAAAAAAGTAGTGGCCAAGAAAGCTGCACCCGCCAAGAAAGCGGCACCAGTCAAAAAGCCAGTAGCCAAGAAAGCCGCTCCAGCAAAGAATCCTGCTGCCAAAAAAGCGGCGCCCGCCAAAAAAGCGATGCCCGCCAAAAAAGCGGCATCAGCCCAAAAAGCGGCACCAGCTAAAAAAGCTGTAGCGAAGAAAGTTACCCCGGTCAAAAAGCCTGCCGCAAAACCAGAAGCGAAGAAAGCTGTGGCTGCAAAAAAACCAGCAGCGAAGAAGCCTGCAGCGAAAAAAACCGCTCCAGCTGCAAAAACCACGCTCAGCCCACAAGCAGCCTGGCCGTTTCCCACGGGTTCAAAGCCCTGAGCATCGAACCCATCGATGCAAGCCCGCTGCACTTGTGCACCGGGCTTTTTTCTTTTTCTGTGCGCCGATGGGTGTGAATGTCAGGGATAAAAAATCAACAGGCGGTATCCCCGAACAGGTTTTTCGGTGGTTTCAGAGTTGACCTTCAGCACCGCGCTGGCCGCCCATTCAGCGCCTGCGCTGATCACCTGATTGTTGCTTCCCAGTTCTGTACTATTGAAGACACGTCGATAGGCGGGTTGGTCTTGTGCGTCTGTCAGGGACAGCTCTACCGCAGGCATGGACAGCGGCAGGGCAGAGGCGTTTTTCACGACAAAGTTGAGCCGGTAAGTCTCTTTGCCCAGCTGGGTGAAGCCTACAGAGTCCACGCTCAATGATTCAATTTGCCTGAAGGGCATCACCGTGCAATTTGACAGCGTGCAAAACTGGTCTAAGGTCACTTTCATCTCGGGGTACTGCGCTGCGAGCCGATCTTTTTCTACATACAGCCATTGACCAAACAGTGTCAGGCACAGCAGCACAGCAGCCAACAGCAAGGCCGCACGTGTCAGCGGTTTTTTCCAGGGTGAACGGGTTGAAGCCTGAATCAAAAACGAAGGCACTGGGTCTTTGCGTTCGACTGTCGGTATGGGTTCCTGGGTGACATTTAGAGTCTTTGGGGTGTCGTCCCACCGCACGCGGGGGCTAGCTGCGGTGTCATCGGGCAACGTGTCTTGCAGGGCGTTCGAATTGGATGCAACCACTGCATCATCGGTCACCTCTGCCACTTCTGAAGCCACCAGAGGTGGGTCAACCTGCGCTGGCACCGCCGATTCTTCGGGTTCTAACGTGGTTGGTGTTTCATCAACCGCCCACTGGTTGGCCGCTGGCAGGGGCTGGCTGCTTGCTTGGGGCTCGTCTGGAATTTGCTCGGTTGCAGTGGTCGGGGGCATCAGATCCCCTGTATCCATCAGGTGTTTGGAGGCATCAAAAATTTCGCTGCATTGGCCACACTTGACCCAGCCGTCAGAGATTCGTAATTGATCCGGCACCACGCGGTAGAGGGTGGTGCAGGCAGGGCAGCGGGTCAACAGGCTCATGGCTACAGGTGGTGAGCAAGCACGCAGGAGGAGCCGTCAGCGCGCCGCAGTCATCAGTATCCAGCCGTCCTCGGTGTCGGCCACGTGCAAGGCGCAATAGGGTGCATAAGCGTCTTTGAGTTCCTGGGTCTGGCGCTCCAGAATTCCCGCCAGCACCAAATGACCACCAGGCGCTAGGTGAGACCACAGTAGCGGTGCCAATACTTTCAACGGGGTTGCCAAAATATTGGCCAGCACGGTCGGGTAAAGTCCTTGTGCAATCTCTGACAAGCCCGAACGGATGGCCACATGGTTGGCCTGTGCATTCAAAACGGTGGACTCCACAGCGGCCGGGTCAATGTCAACCGCATCCACTTCGGGGGCGCCAAATTTGGCAGCAGCAATGCCCAGAATGCCCGAGCCACAACCATAGTCCAGCACGCGTGTCAGAGCCGATTGATCGGCGCTTGCCTGTCGCGCAATCCAGCGCAAGCACATGCGCGTGGTGGGATGCGTGCCGGTGCCAAAAGCCAGACCGGGGTCTAGGCGGATGACGATGCGGGCTTGTGCGGGTGGTTCATGCCAGGTTGGAACAATCCAGAATTCTGGCGTGATGTTTACCGGTGCAAACTGGGACTGCGTCAAACGCACCCAGTCTTGCTCGGGCACATTCTGAATGCCCAGTACCTCGCAGCCAGCAAAGAAATCTTGCACCTGCAACAGCTCAAGCGCACCTTGGGCTTGCTCACGGTTGCCAAACAGTGCCAGCATACGTGAACGCTGCCAGCCCCCTTTAGGTGGCGGCATGCCGGGTTCGCCAAACAAGGCTTGCTCGGCATCGGTTTGGGCATCTGCATCTTCAACGCTGACGCTCAGCGCGTCCAGCGCGTCCAGCGCTTCGCTCAGGGGTTCCACCTGACGCTCAGGGCACATCAATCGGAGTTCAAACATGCAAGGGCTTCCAATCAACGGCTATGGTTGGCCAACCAACCTTCAAGGTAATGGATGTTGGTGCCACCTTCCATGAACTTGGCATCCACCATCAATTCGCGGTGCAAGGCCAAGTTGGTGTTGATGCCTTCCACCACGGTTTCGCCCAGAGCGGTGCGCATGCGTGCCAACGCCTGTTCGCGGGTGTCGCCATGCACAATGATTTTGCCAATCATCGAGTCGTAATTGGGCGGCACAAAATAGTTGGTGTACACATGCGAATCCACCCGCACCCCGGGCCCGCCCGGCGGATGCCACATGGTGATGCGACCGGGAGACGGTGTAAATTTGTAGGCATCTTCGGCGTTCAGTCGGCACTCAATGGCGTGGCCGCGAATCTGGATTTGTCGCTGCGTGAAGGGCAGTTTTTCGCCCGCCGCCACCATGATTTGTGTTTTGACAATGTCAATGCCGGTGGTCAGTTCGGTCACCGGGTGCTCCACCTGCACCCGGGTGTTCATCTCTATGAAGTAAAACTCGCCGTCTTCGTACAGGAATTCAAAGGTGCCTGCGCCCCGGTAGCCAATGCGCTTGCAGGCTGCCACGCAACGCTCGCCCACGCGCTCAATCAATTT
>MNXW01000294.1 GCA_001871515.1 Comamonadaceae bacterium CG2_30_57_122 | reverse complement strand
TGGCCGTCGGGCAATACTTTTTCTTTCAGCATCACCAGCATCGGCATGTCGGTGTAGCGGCGCACGTAGTTGTCAAAGTACGCGCTGCGCTCACCTTTTTCCGGGAAGTAAAAGTCTTTCAGAATGACGTGGCCCATGGCCATGGCCACCGCAGCGTCGGTGCCTTGCTTGGGCTTCATCCAGATGTCAGACAGCTTGGCAACTTCAGAATAGTCCGGAGTCACGGCCACGGTCTTGGTGCCTTTGTAGCGCACCTCGGTGAAGAAGTGCGCATCAGGCGTGCGGGTTTGCGGCACGTTCGAACCCCAGGCGATGATGTATGACGAGTTGTACCAGTCAGCCGACTCGGGCACGTCGGTTTGCTCGCCCCAGATTTGCGGGCTGGCCGGGGGCAGGTCGCAGTACCAGTCGTAAAAGCTGATCGGCACGCCACCAATTAAACCCAAGTAACGACTGCCAGCGGCATAAGACACCATCGACATGGCCGGTATCGGCGAGAAGCCGATGATGCGGTCCGGCCCGTATTGCTTGATGGTGAACACATTGGCTGCAGCCACCATCTCGTTGACCTCGTCCCAGCTGGAACGCACAAAGCCGCCCATGCCGCGTTGGGTTTGGTAGCTTTTGCGCTTGGCATCGTCCAGGGCAATCGATGCCCAGGCTTCGATGGGCGCTTGGGTTTGTCGCGCTTCGCGCCAGAGCTTGAGCAGGCCACCGCGCACCATCGGGTACTTGACGCGGTTGGCACTGTACAAATACCAGCTGTAGCTGGCACCCCGGGCGCAACCACGGGGCTCGTGGTTGGGCATGTCCCAACGGGTGCGTGGGTAGTCGGTTTGCTGGGTTTCCCAGGTGACGATGCCGCCCTTGACGTAAATCTTCCAGCTGCAAGAGCCGGTGCAGTTCACCCCGTGCGTGCTGCGCACAATTTTGTCGTGCGCCCAGCGGTCGCGGTAGGCGGCCTCCCAGGTGCGGTCTTCACCGGTGGTGATGCCGTGCTCGCCCGAGAAGGATTCCCTGGGTTGCGAGAAGTAGGTCAGTCGGTCCAGAAAGTGGCTCATAGGTGTCCTCTTAAAAAATTTATATAAAAATGGGCTCTAGCCCTTATATTGATTGAGTCAATAGCTATTAAATTAATAGTAAAAATTTCTAATGTGACGTGGGTATGGGTATGGGTATGGGTTTTGGTAGGGCTGACTTCAGTCAGCCTGGTCGACTGAAGTCGACCCTACAACACACAGCATCAGCCGCAACATGGCACATCACGGGTTTTTGATCTCAGACCCGGCGCGCAGGTAAAACCACCAGTTCAGCACCAGGCACAGCGCGTAGAAGATGGCGAAACCGTACATGGCGGTTTGTGGCGTACCAGCCTTGATTTGTTGGCCAATCACCACCGGCGCAATGAAGGCACCATAAGCCGCCACGGCAGATGTCCAGCCCAGCACTGGGCCGGCTTGCTGGCGGTCAAAAATCACACCCACGGTGCGGAAGGTGGAGCCGTTGCCAATGCCACTGGCGGCAAACAGCAGCACAAACAGCCACATGAAGGTCGAAAAATACTGCTCAGGCGTGGCCGAGCCATAGGCCTGCATCATCACGTAACCCGTACCCGCCGAGGCCACCACCATGATGGCCGAGATGATTTGCGTGACGATGGAGCCACCCACCTTGTCGGCAATCCAGCCGCCCACCGGGCGAATCAGCGCGCCAACAAACGGGCCAATCCAGGCGTAGGTGAGGGCCGACGGTGCGTTGGGATTTTTCAGCGTGTGTTGCATCACACCGGCGGCATCGGGCACATGGCTGATGCCAAAAATGACCGAAATGGACAGCGGCAGCGCCATCGAAAAACCAATGAACGAGCCGAAGGTGACCAAATACAGCGCGGTCAACGACCAGGTGTGCTTGTTCTTGAAAATCTCGAACTGCTTGGCAATGTTGCCTTTCATCTCGCCAAAGGCAGCCAGCTTCATGGCCAGCACCATGGCACCAATGATCAGCGGCAAAGCGACCCACATGTTGAGCAGCCCCAAGCCAGACGGTGCGGGCAAGTACAGGTACAGACCGACCACGCCAATCACGCAGGTGATGCCCCACAGGTACAAAATTTTGCCCAAGGCTGCCGCGGTGCCACCGTAGTTGGGCGACAGCGGCAGCAGGTTGTTCATGCCAAACCAGGCGGCCAGCACCATTGGCAACAGCAGCGCAGCCCAGACAAAGCCTGCGTTCTGGATAAAAGTGGGTGTTCCCGCCAAAATCTTACCCATGATCCAGCCGCTGTCTTTGGCCAGCACCATCGAGTCGCCACCGAAGGCGCCAAACAGACCCACCGTCATCACCAGGGGAATGAGCACCTGCATGGTGGTCACGCCAAAATTGCCCAGGCCGGCATTCAGACCGAGCGCAGTGCCTTGTTGGCGTTTGGGGAAAAAACCCGAGATGTTGGACATGGAGCAAGCAAAGTTGCCGCCGCCAATGCCGCTCAGGAACGCGCAGGCCTGAAACACCCATAGCGGCGTGGTTTTGTCCTGCAGGGCGATGCCGGTCCAGATGGCCGGAATCAGCAACAGCGCTGAGGTCAAAAAGATGGTGTTGCGCCCGCCCGAGAGGCGGATAAAAAATGAGGCTGGAATGCGGAAGGTAGCGCCCATCAGCCCCGAGATGGCGGTCAGGGTGAACATGTCCGCTGGTTTGAACGGAAAACCCAGGTTGAGCATCTGCACGGTGATGATGCCCCACATCAACCAGACGGCAAAGGCCACCAGCAGGTTGGGGATGGAAATCCACAGGTTGCGGTTGGCAATGGCGCGGCCCTTGCTGTCCCAGAACTCGTTGTCCTCGGGGCGCCAGTCGCTAATGTCAACGCTTGAATACTTCAAATCTGCCATGTCACAAACTCCTCAAATGGTTGGGTATGACTGTAGGTTTTGATATGCTTTGATGCCATCCCTCTGTAGACCAGGTGCGTCAGGTTTATGGAACTATCAAGTAAACATGCGGGGTAGTTCGAAGGAACTATGTTTGGCGCAACATGGCGATAGGACAGAACTTTTTAACGTGAAACAACGCCCACAGCCGACAAGAATGGCGTGTCGTAGGACCGACTTCAGTCGGCCGTGGCGGGTTGAAACCCGCCCTACGCAGGGCACGCGTGTTTCATGCTTTGAGTTGTCCTTGTTGAACATGGACGTTAGAACCAACTCTTCAACTTGACCCTCTTCAGTTTCTTCAGAGAGCCCTATAAATCAGGTGCTTGTGCACATTTCCTTCGCCATAATGCACACCCAAACTTTAGTTACAATAGTTGAATCGGGGCGTAGCGCAGCCTGGTAGCGCATCTGGTTTGGGACCAGAGGGTCGAAGGTTCGAATCCTTTCGCCCCGACCATTACATAGTACAAAGGCCTTTAAGTAGCGATACTTGGAGGCCTTTTCTATTTGTGAATCTGTGTGATGCCTGTCAAGTAAAGGATGGCAAAAATACTGGCTTTGCCCGTCCGTTCGTCGTCCATAGCATCTCAACCCCGCACTCGGGCCAGGCGTTCTTAAAGAAACAAGGTTCTTGTTTCTTGTGAGCGATGGCTATGAACGCCTCTGAGCCAGCCAAACTGCCTCGCAACTCACCTCGCCATGCATTCATGCCCTAAGGGATGCAGAAATTACAAATATCCCTTTTTTGGCGGCACTGACGGGCGCATTGCGTCGTTTCAATCCACTTGTTTAGCAGAGCTAAACGGCGCGTCTTGCGCCTAGCACTGCATCCCGTCAGCACT
>MNXW01000205.1 GCA_001871515.1 Comamonadaceae bacterium CG2_30_57_122 | reverse complement strand
GCCCACGGGCCTGCAAGGCATACATCAGTGTGACGATGATGCGTGCGCCACTGCAACCAATCGGATGACCCAAAGCACAGGCACCGCCATTCACGTTGATGATGTCATGGCTGATCTGCAGGTCGTGCATCAGCGCCATGGGCACCACGGCAAAGGCTTCGTTCACTTCCCACAAATCGACATCTTTGACAGCCCAACCGGCCTTTTCCAGTGCTTTTTTGCTGGCTCCCACCGGAGCAGTGGCAAACCAGTTGGGTTCTTGCGCAAACACCGCGTGGCTGGCGATGCGTGCCAGCGGCGTGCAGCCCAATTTGGCAGCGGTGGACGCGCGCATCAGCACCAATGCGGCGGCACCGTCGTTGATGCTGGAGCTGCTGGCAGCAGTGATGGTGCCGTCTTTTTTGAACGCCGGTTTCAGTGACGTGATCTTGTCGAGCTTGACGCGGCCCGGGCCCTCGTCGATGGTGATCAGCTTGTCGCCACCTCGGCCAGGCACAGTGACCGGCGCAATCTCGGCGGCAAACGCACCCGACGCGGTAGCCGCTTGCGCACGCTGCACGCTGGTGGTGGCAAACGCGTCTTGCTGGGCGCGGGTAAAGCCGTATTTGGCGGCGCAGTCTTCGCCAAACGTGCCCATGGAACGACCGGGTTCGTAGGCGTCTTCCAGACCGTCGAGCATCATGTGGTCAAAAATGCGGTCGTGACCAATGCGGTAACCGGCGCGCGCCTTGGGCAGCAGGTAGGGCGCGTTGGTCATGCTCTCCATGCCACCGGCCATCATCACCTCAACGCCACCGGCCACCAGCATGTCGTGGGCAAACATGGTGGCGCGCATGGCGCTGCCGCACATCTTGCTCAGGGTCACCGCGCCAGTGCTCTTGGGCAAGCCGCCCTTGAAGCCGGCCTGGCGCGCCGGAGCCTGGCCCTGACCGGCCATCAGGCAGTTGCCAAAGATCAGCTCGTCGACCCTGTCTGCGGTCAGCTTGGAGCCTTTCATGGCGCGCGCCAAGGCTTCCTTGATGGCCACGCCACCGAGGTCATGCGCGGCCAAGCCGGCAAAGTCGCCCTGAAAACTGCCCAACGGCGTGCGTGCGGCGCTGACGATCACAATTTGTTCTGACATGATGGCTCCTGAAAGTAAATGGAAGCCCGCATTGTAAGAGTTGACGTTTACGTCAACGTCAACGTCAACGTCAACGTCAATGTCAACACCAATGTCAACTCAAACCTTTTGCGGGGTGATGGGGATGTACATCTCGCCCCCCTTTTGTTTGAACGTCTCCGACATGCTGTGCATGCCTTGCGTGAGCGCCTGCTCGTCGCTGACCCCCAGGCTATTGGCGTAGTCGCGCACCTCTTGCGTGATCTTCATCGAGCAGAACTTGGGGCCGCACATGGAGCAGAAATGCGCCACCTTGGAGGCCTCTTTGGGCAGCGTTTCATCATGAAAATCGCGCGCCGTATCAGGATCCAGCGACAGGTTGAACTGGTCCAGCCAGCGGAACTCAAAGCGCGCCCTGGACAGCGCGTCGTCCCGCGCCCGCACCCCCGGGTGACCCTTGGCCACATCGGCCACATGGGCGGCAATTTTGTAGGTGATGATGCCGGTCTTGACGTCATCGCGGTCGGGCAGACCCAGGTGTTCCTTGGGGGTCACATAGCACAGCATGGCGGTACCAAACCAGCCAATCATGGCCGCGCCGATGCCGCTGGTGATGTGGTCGTAACCCGGCGCAATGTCGGTGGTCAGCGGGCCCAGGGTATAGAACGGCGCTTCGTCGCAGTGTTTGAGCTGCTCGGTCATGTTGGCCTGCACCATGTGCATGGGCACGTGGCCGGGGCCTTCAATCATCACCTGCACGTCTTGCGCCCAAGCCTTCTTGGTCAGTTCGCCCAGCGTTTTTAATTCAGCAAATTGCGCTGCGTCATTCGCGTCCGCACCCGAGCCGGGGCGCAGGCCGTCGCCCAGCGAGTAGCTCACGTCATAGGCGCGCATGATCTCGGTCATCTCGTCAAAATGGGTGTAGAGAAAGTTTTCTTGGTGGTGCGCAATGCACCACTTGGCCAGAATCGAGCCACCGCGCGACACGATACCGGTGACACGCTGGGCGGTGAGGTGAACATAGGCCAACCGCACCCCGGCGTGTACGGTGAAGTAGTCCACGCCCTGCTCGGCCTGTTCGATCAAGGTGTCGCGAAAGATCGGCCAAGTCAAATCTTCGGCCACACCACCCACTTTTTCCAGCGCCTGGTAAATCGGTACCGTGCCGATGGGCACCGGGCTGTTGCGCACAATCCAGTCGCGCGTGGTGTGGATGTTTTTGCCAGTGGATAAGTCCATCACCGTGTCTGCCCCCCAGCGAATCGACCAGACCAGCTTTTCCACCTCTTCTTCAATGCTGGAGGTGACAGCCGAGTTGCCAATGTTGGCGTTGATCTTGACCAGAAAATTTCGCCCAATGGCCATCGGCTCGACCTCGGGGTGGTTGATGTTGGCCGGAATGATGGCGCGACCCCGGGCCACCTCGTCGCGCACAAATTCGGGCGTGACGATTTTCGGAATACTGGCCCCAAAGCTGTTGCCAGCCAGGCGCGCTTCACGCTCGGGGTTGGCCAGGTACTGCGCCTGCCAAGCCAGATTCTGGTTCTCGCGCAGCGCCACGTACTCCATCTCTGGGGTGACGATGCCACGACGGGCGTAGTGCATTTGCGTCACGTTGGCACCGGGCTTGGCGCGCCGAGGTGGGCGTTGCAAACCTGCTGCCTGGGCACGCAAGGCCGACAGCGCGTCAGATTCACCGTTTTTCAGGCCATCGTCCAGGGCAAACGGGGCGCGGCCGGTGTACAGCTCGGTGTCACCGCGCGCCTCTACCCACGGGCTGCGCACTGCCGCCAAGCCCTGGCGCACATCAATGCTGGCTTGCGGGTCGGTATACGGGCCAGAGGTGTCATAGACCGTGATGGCTTCCCCGTTGCTTTGCATGATTTCACGCAGCGGCACCTGAATGTCTGGCCGGCTGCCTTGCAGGTAGCGTTTGCTGGACGCGGGAAGGGGTTCGCGGGTCAGGCGGATGAACTGGGCTAATTTGTCGGGGGCATTCATGTTGTGGGTCTCCTGGGTAGTGTTCACCCAGGTCAGAAACAGCACCCCAACACCACGAACTTTGTTAAGTCAATACGAGCCCAGCGTGTGCAGGGCGGCTCTTCTTACGCCGGTATGAACCGGATCAAGTTCGCGGGTTCGGTAATTCCATCTCAGCGCAGCCACTGCGCACCCCGGGCTACGGAAGAGTGTAGCGCGTCTGCACGTTCCGTTTGGAGGCGGCTGGTGTTGCCCTTTGCACCGTCTCACGTTTCATCAAAAATAGGTCTCTGGTCGTCCGTTTCACCAAAACGCTGACCGTGCCGTTCCATTGTGCGCAGGCACAATGGAAGCTGCGGCACTCAGCCTACCCAGCCGCGCCGCCAGCAGCCCACTTGGGTGCGTCCAACTGAGGAGTCTAGGAGGCTGTCGGACTTTCGGTACATCGGCTGTAATCCGACCGCAGCGGTTCATTTTTTACCGTCTTTTTGGCCCATAGCTACGGCTA
>MNXW01000280.1 GCA_001871515.1 Comamonadaceae bacterium CG2_30_57_122 | reverse complement strand
GGCTTGACGCTGGCAATGGCTAAAAGCCTCGAATTTGACTTGCTGATAAGCCATGCTGACACCACCCGGCATGACTATTTTGAACTGCGCATGATTGGGTTTGCGCCCATTGGGCAGACGGTTTATTGTGTGGTTTTTGTGGAGCGTGAGGATGATGTCATGCGTGTCATCAGTTTGCGCGAAGCCACTAACGTCCATGTTCAACAAGGACACCCCAAAGCATGAAACATGCGTGCCCTGCGTAGGGCGGGTTTCAACCCGCCACGGCCGACTGAAGTCGACCCTACGACACTGAAGTCGGCCCTACGACACGCCATTCTTGTCGGCTGTGGGCGTTGTTTCACGTTAAGGCGTTGTTTCACGTTAAAAAAGAGGTGCGAGAGTATGCAAGTCAAATCTAAATCGGGAAGGGTGTTCCGTTTGCCCAGCGACAACGATGATGCAGCCATACGTGCAGGCATTGCGGTTGATCCTGACACCCATGAGCTGACCAGCAAAGAATTCAAACAGCTTCGCCCCATGGGCCGCCCGCGCATTGCCTGCCCAAAAGTACCACTCACGATGCGGGTCGATGTTGACGTGCTGCTCGCTCTACGGGCCAGTGGGCAAGGCTGGCAAACCCGCGTGAACACGTTGCTGCGTGAAGCTGTGACCAGTGGTAAGGTGTAGTCGTCGCAAGACTTGCACCTTTTGCCACGAAGGCTCAGCGCGACAGCCGCTGGCGCAGCAGGTAACTCAGGGCATCCACGCCAGCCACCAGCAGCAGCATCGCCAGCAGCACCGTGCTGGTCTCGCGCATCTGGAACAGCCCCAGGTGAAACGCCAGCAATTGCCCCAGGCCACCCGCACCGACGATGCCCAGCACGGCCGCCGCGCGGATGTTGTTTTCCCAGCGGTACAGGCTGTAGCTGATGAGCTGCGGCAAGATTTGTGGCAAGGTGGCATAGGCCAACACGCGCAGCGCATCCACGCCGCGCAGGCGCAGGGCAAAAGCGGTTTCTGGGGCGGCATTTTCCAGCGCCTGGGCAAACAAGCGCCCCAGCACACCGGTGGTATGCAAGGCCAGTGCCAGCGTACCGGCAAACGGCCCCAAGCCCACGGCAATCAGCAACAAGGCGGCCCACACCAGCTCTGGCGTGCTGCGCAAGGCGTTGAGCAGCAGCCCGGTGGGGGCGCGCCAGCGCGAGCGGTGGTTGGCGGTCTGGCTGGCCGGTAACGCCAGCGCCAGACCCAGCAGCACCGCCAACAGCGTACCCAGCGCCGACATGGCCAGCGTCTCCAGCATGGCCCAGGCCACCCGGACGACAAAATCAGCATCCAACTCTGGATGCAGCAGTTCGGCCATGAAGCGGCCCATCTTGGCCAGTGCCGCCCAGGATGCGAACTGTGCCCAAGGCAAATCGAGCGACACAAAACTGGCCAGCACCAGCAGCAGCACCCCGGCCATCAGCCAGCAGGAACGGCAGCGCGCGTCAAACAGCTTGGGCGGCAAAGGGTAGGCGTTGGTGGCGGTGCTGTGCTTCATCTGTATCAACGGGGTCTGTCGATAGGTAGCGCGTCAGTGCAATGGTATCGGCCACGTGCTATTGCACCGAGTCACCATCAAACTTACCAGCAGTCACCGACACTTGTGACCGCCGATTTCGCTTGTAGGCTCGAAGGTCTTCGGCAGAAAACATCTGGTTGCGTCCTACCGTGTGACAGGGTCGCAATTTTTTCGCCTGAACATAGCGCCGCAGCGTTGGCAAAGACACTTCCAGATATTCAGCCGCTTCCCACGCCGATAAAGGTTCATGCTGCAAGTGCCCAAACACTTGCTCATGCGTGAAGTCATCATCCCGAAACGCCTGGTTTGTCAGGAGCGAAAAGAATTTGATTCGCTCGGCTGAGGTCATGCGCCTCATTTCCGAGAAGAGATCTTGTGCGGTCAATGCGTGGCTCATTTTGAGGTTCCTTTGGATTTTTCCTGTTGTAGGTACTGTTTCAACTCAGCGTAAAAATTCTCGTGAGCACCCACCTGATAAAAATCAATCACTAAAAACGCCACAAGCTCATTGTCTTTGGGCGCACGGTAAGCCATCAAATATTCCTGTCGATTGAAGCGAAACTTGTGCACCCGGATTCCAGCCAAGTCGCCAACCTTGAGTTCACCAATTTCTGGATCATCGCAAACGATGCCCACTTCATCTTCAATGGCCAACTGCAAGGGCTTGTGCGCCTTTTTGACATACTTGGCAAACGGCCGTTTGAAGTTGGTTTTCATGCGTTAATTATGCATCACATGTGATCGCATAACAGTGCATGTGTGTACCTTGTACGCTACCTGCTAGTGCAGTGTTGCACGCTTGACGGCACATTTAAAACCGATGGATTTTTGGCTCTGGCTAGGCGCAAACCACAGCGATACCCGTAGGTATCGCGCGGATTTGCAACAACGCCAGGGGCAAAAAGACACGGTTTTAAGTGCCTGATAGCGTGGAACACTGCACTAGGTTTTGATTTGCAGCCACCGGGTTCAAGCCAAGCCACGGCGCAGCGCCGCGCTCATGCGGTCAGCCGCCCACACCAGCACCATGAACACCAGCAAGATGCTGGCAACTTCGGAGCCGTTGAACATTTTCAGTGAAGAGTCGAGTTGTTGCCCCAACCCGCCCGCACCCACAAACCCGAGTACGGCGCTGGAGCGAATGGCGCACTCCCAGCGGTACACCGTGTAGCTGGTCAACTCGGCCGCTTCCTGCGGCAACAAGCCGTAAAAAAAGGTTTGCAGACGGCCACAACCATTGCGCAGCAAGCTGCTGCTGACGTGCGGGTCGCCGCTTTCCAGAATGTCAGCGTACACCTTGCCCAGCATACCGCCATAGGTCAGGGCTATGGCCAGCACGCCAGAGGCCGGCCCCAAACCCACCACGCGCACAAACACCAGCGCCCACACCAGCTCAGGCACACTGCGCAGCACCAGCAACAGCCAGCGTGCGCTTTGGCGCACCAGCGCTGGCCAGCGCGCCATGCGTCCCCGCAAGATGGACACCGACAGTACGCGCACCGACAGCAAGGCCAGCGGCACCGCCAGCAGCAGCGCCAGCGCCAACCCGGCGGTGGCGATGGTCACGGTGCGCCAGGTTTCGCGCAGCAACAGCGCGGCAAATTCAGCGTCCACACGCGGCGGGAAAAAGTCTGCTGCAAAGCGCAGCGCAGGGGTCAACGCGCCCGGCTCCAGCAGCAGCCAGGGCTTGAATTCACTCAACGTCAGCATCGGCCACAACAGCACCGCGCCCGCCAGCGCCCAGAAAACGCGGCGTGCGGCAGCGGGGTCACGCAAAACCGGGTCGCGAAGCCCAAGCGCAGGGGGCAGGGGTGGTGTCATCGTCGGCATGGCTT
>MNXW01000292.1 GCA_001871515.1 Comamonadaceae bacterium CG2_30_57_122 | reverse complement strand
CAGCGAATTGAGTACCGACAGCATCGCATCGCAAAGCCAGTCGCTGATCATTGCCGAAAAAATTCGCGTCAGTCTGGAACAACCCTACGTGTTGCTCGGCCACGAACAACCGGGTGCGGCCGTACGCATCGAACACCATTGCACCGCCAGCATTGGCGTGGTGGTGTTCAAAGGCCAGACTAAAAGTCAGGACGCAGTGCTTGAGCAGGCCGACCAAGCCATGTACCAGGCCAAGGCCGCCGGGCGCAACATGGTGCGGTTGTATGAACCACCGGCGTTAGCAAACGCCTGACCACACCACAGTTGAGCGCGCTTGCCTACCTGCGCCACGAGTTGTTGGGCTGGCGGTCGAAGCGGTTGCGAACTCCATCACCGTCGCGGTCACGGTCGTGCCGGTTCACAATGCCGTCGCGGTCAAAGTCGCCATAGGAGCCATAGGGGCCACGGCGTTGCCAGCGCTGTCCATGCCAGCCGTGCTGGTTGTTGTGGCGCTGGTAGTAGACCGGTGCAGGGGCGGCGTAGTAAACGGGCGCAGGCACGTAGCGTGGCCGGGGTTGCACATACATGGGCACCGACTGCACGTACAAGCCGGGCACCTGAACGCCAATCGAGAAATACACATCGCTGCGGGCGTGCGCATTCGCAGACGCGGCAACAGCACCGATCGCCAGCGCAACGCCGACAAGCCAGCGGGGGGAAACAATGGTCTTCATGAAAAACTCCTTGAGTTGGTGTGCGTTGCATCTTGCGCGCCCCTGCATGAACGCAAGCTGAACCAATTCAAGAAAATCGACTGCCAACGCGGCAATCCATGCGCTCGAAAGTCGTGGACTGCTTCACTGCTTTCGCAGCGACGATGTCATCGCAGGTTGACAAGCGGCTTGAGCGGCGTACCAAATTGCTCGCGCAACGGCGTATGGCCCAGCGGTGGAAACGAGAACGCGGCCTCGGGCACCTTGCGCTCAGGAATGTGGTCAAGCAGGTGGCGGATCAGGGTGAGGCGGCCCAGCCGCTGGTCGTTGAAGTCGACCAACACCCACGGGGTCTTGGGTTTGTGCGTGGCCTGGAGCATGGCATCGCGCGCCAGGCCGTACTGGGCGTATTTTTCACGTGCTTGCAGGTCGATCGGGCTGAGCTTCCAGCGCTTGAGCGGATCAGCCAGGCGTTCGGCAAAGCGCTCTTCCTGCTTGTCCTGGTCCACCGTCAGCCAGTACTTAAAAAGCAGGATGCCATCGTCCACCAGCAGTTCTTCAAACACCGGGGCCTGTTTGAGGAACGCCTGCGTTTGCTCTGGGGTGCAAAACCCCATGACGGCTTCGACCCCGGCGCGGTTGTACCAGCTGCGGTCAAACAGCACGATCTCACCGGCTGCGGGCAGATGCGGCACATGGCGCTGAAAGTACCACTGTGTGGCCTCCCGCTCGCTGGGTTTGGCCAGCGCAACAGTGCGGCACTGACGCGGATTGAGTGTTTCACTGATGGCCGAGATCACCCCACCCTTGCCGGCCGTGTCGCGCCCTTCAATAACCACCAACAAGCGCTTGCCGGTGTGTTGCAGCCAACGCGCCACGTCATTCAACTCGTGCTGCAATGGCGTCAGAAGATCGTAGTAGGCGCTTTTGCCCAGCTTGTCGGATTTGTCTGGCTTGCCGGATTTATCAGACTTGCCGGACTTTTCATTTTTGGATTTTTCCATTGGCAAATACTACCATCCGTGCAGCGCCTGGCTTTACCCCAACCACCCCACCAGCGTCATCACCAGCGTGATGCTGGCCAAGCCCAGCACGGTCGACACGGCCATGCTGGCGGTCACCAGGTCTTGCGCCACCTCGTAGCGCTGGGCAAACAAAAACACGTTGGCACCCATGGGCAGCGCAGCGGCGACGATCATCACAGTCAAATGCAGGCCTGACAGGCCCAAGCCCAACCCCAACGCCGCCACCAGCGCAGGCAGCGCCAGGTTTTTCAGCACGCTGATGCCTAAAGCGCTCCTTAAATGCTCGCCAATTTGCACCTGCGTCAGCGTCACGCCCACCAGCACCAGCGCCACCGGGCCAAAGGCGTTGCCCAGCAGGTGCAGTGGCTTGTCCACCACCGCGGGCAGCACCAATCCGGTTTGGGCAAACAACAATCCCAAAATGATGGGCAGCGGCACCGGGTGGATGATGCCGCCCTTGATGGCCAAGAGCACTGTCATCGCCATGTGGCGCTCGCCACCGATGCCGGCCAACTGATCCTCACGCGCGCTCACCATCTCCAGCACAATGGTGGCCAGGGTCAACAAAATAAGCGCGTGCACGGAAATCAGGGTAAAAAGCGTCACCAACCCCACCTGCCCGTAGGCCAGACCAATCAGCGGAATGCCGATCATGACGGTGTTGCTGAAGGTGCAGGCCAGCGCCAGAACCGCCGCACGCCGACTCAAGCCCTTGTAGAGCAAGACGCTGCCAAACAGCAGCAGCGCCGCCACAAAGTACATCGCCACCGGTTTGAAGTTAAGTTGCTCGACATGCACCGTGCTCATGGTGCGAAACAGCAGCGCCGGTGTGAGCACCATGAACACCAGGTTTGACAAGTCTTTTGAGGCTTCAGCCCTTATAAAACCTGCGCGACCAGCTACAACTCCAATAGCAATGAGTAGAACAACTGGCAGCAAAGCCGAAAAAACGGGACTGTTCACAGCAGGGCCCAGAATGACGATATGGAAATATTCGCTGGAAAACAGACAAGCCACCCCGACAGTACGTCTGGGTGGCGCGTAAACCGGAAGGTGTCCCCGTGCGACGGGGCGAGCGACTAATCCTTGGTGTTGGCAGCGGACTCGTCCATCTTTTTGCGCAGCACCACGTAGGCACCGATGGACACAACCACGATAGCTGCAATGACGACAAAACTCATCATGCCATAGTCAGTGGAAAAGAGGTCTTGAATGGCTTTCATGGTAGAGGTTCCGCTAAAGATTAAAGAAGATTAAGGATATCGTGCAACTTTGCATCAGGTGTCGAACTATAAATCTGACAAATATCAATAAACGATGAAGTTCAAGAGGTCTTATCGGCAGTATTGGGCGACGCCGCTTGCATCACCGCCGCAGTGGCGCAATCGGCACACACACCGCGCACCGCCAAATCCAGACTCAAGCCCTGGTAACCCAAGGCTTTAAGGGCTTGCAGCGCGCTTTGTGCGGCCACTTCCAAATCGAGCGCATTGGCTTGCAGCGGGCCCAGCAGCGGGCTGTCGCGGTGGCAGCTTTGGCATTCAAAGTGCGGCAAGGCGTGCACGCTGGCGGGCATGGCCTGGTAGCGGCGCACGCGCTGGGCATCCACTCGGCACAGCAGCAGGCCCACTTGGGTCAGCCGGTCGATCAGGCGGTAGAGCGTGACCCGATCCAGCGCCACGCTGCCTGTGCCCTCTCCTTTTGTTCCCTCACCTTTTGTTCCCACTCCTTTTGTTGAACTCGATGCTGCATATCCATCAGAGGTGCGCGTGTTTGGGTTTGCAGCATCAGAATCCGCATCGGACGCACCGCCCACGCTTTGCAGCGCCGTTTGCAACTGCGCATGGGTGTAGCTGGTGTCGGGGTGCGCCAGCAGCCAGCCCAACACCCGCCGTGCCGCCGCCGTGCGGCGCAGGCCGTGGGCCGACAGCAGCACGTCGATGGGGTCTGGTTCATTGGCGGTCAGAGGTTTGGGCATGGTGGGCGCGGGTTCGTCAACGTTGGAAAATATTTTATTGCAATTGAGTTGCGTTAAACTTTAACGCAATCCAGTTGCAGTAAACTATATCGCAATTCAGTTGCACTAAGCTCGCAAGCCTATTTTTCCTGCCACCCATGTCCACCGAATCGCATCCACACACCCACGCCAACGGCCAGTCACATGACCATGGCAAATCCTGGCAAGCGCCACACAGCCATTTGAGGCACGCCGATGACAAATCCACGTCCAACCGCTTGGCCAAGTCCACCCGCAGCGTGCTCGCCTG
>MNXW01000295.1 GCA_001871515.1 Comamonadaceae bacterium CG2_30_57_122 | reverse complement strand
GTCAGGGCGGCACGATGCCGCGTTTTTCAGTGACATGTGGCGTGAACTGATGCAGCAACACAGCTGGCAGGGTGAGATTTGGAATACACGAAAAAATGGCGAGGAGTTTCCGTGCTGGCAGTCGATCACCGCCGTTTGTGACGAAGCCGGTGTGGTCACCAACTACGTGGCTACCCACACCGACATCACCCTGCGCAAGGCGGCTGAGGATGAAGTCAAGCGCCTGGCATTTTTTGACCCCCTCACCAACCTGCCCAACCGCCGGCTGTTGACGGACCGTTTGCATCAAGCGGTTGCACACGCCAAGCGTGACAGCAGCCAATTGGCTCTGATTTTTGTAGACCTGGACAAATTCAAACCCGTCAATGACAAGCACGGCCACGCAGCGGGCGACCAACTGCTGCAGTCGGTGGCGCACCGCTTGCGCACCTGCGTGCGTGAGTCCGACACGGTGGCACGCGTGGGCGGCGACGAATTTGTGGTGCTGCTCGACGGCATCAACCACACCCATGATGCGATGCAAGTGGCTGAAAAAATCCATGCCGTGCTGCTGGAGCCGTTTCGCCTGGCCAGTGGCCAAAGCGTGCACATCTCAAGCAGCGCTGGCATCGCCATGTACCCCGCGCATGGTCAGGACGAGGCCACGTTGTCGCGCCATGCCGATGCCGCCATGTATGCGGCCAAAGCCGCCGGGCGTGACCAGTATGTGGTGTACCAGGAGGCGATGGAGCGGCCAGCAGAAGTCGCAGTTCATCAACAAAATTGAGCCAGGGTTGATTCATGTTGTCTACACTTTTGACGCCAAAGCGATGCCTCTCCCGACCATGTGCGAACCGGCGTGCCGTGTGCCTGATGCTGCTGGCCGGCTTGGCTGGCTGTGGCCGTGAAGAGGCTGCGCCTGCGCCGCAATACACCCATCAGGCCCCAGTTTCCGACCAGAGCACACACTATGTTTTTGCGGTGCATCCATTGCAAAACCCACAGCTGTTGCATCGAAAATTTGAGCCACTCATGGCGTATCTGACCGAACAATTACCGGGCACCTCCTTTGACCTGGAAACCTCCAACGACTACGCGGACTACGAGCGCAAGCTGCGTGCGGGCACATCGCATTTTTCGTTGCCTAACCCCTACCATGCCGCGCTCTCGCGTGACTGGGGTTACCACGTGGTTGCCAAAATGGACAATGACGAGTTGTTTCGTGGGGTTTTCATTGTGCGCAAAGACAGCCCCATCAAAACCCCGAAAGATTTACGTGGCAAAGTGGTAGCCTATCCCGCCCCGACCGCCTTGGCAGCCGCCATGATGCCGCAGCTCTATTTGCAAAAAAACGGCATTGACGTGGCCACTGACATCACCAACAAGTATGTGGGAACGCACAACTCATCCATCATGAACGCCTACCTGAAGCAAAGTGACATCAGCGCCACCTGGCCTGTGGCTTGGCATGCTTTTGAGCAATCCAATCCGGTTGAGGCGGCCCAGCTTAAGGTTCTTTGGCAAACCCCCACCTTGATCCAAAACGCGATCATTGTGCGCAACGACGTGCCGCCAGAGCTTGCGGCACGAGTCACGCGCTTGCTGGCCGGCTTGCAAAACACGCACCAGGGACAGCAGCTCCTGAGAGGGATTGACACCACCGGTTTTGTCATCGCCAATGATGCGGACTTTGACGTTGTCCGAAAATTTTTGGATGAATTCAACCAGCTCGTAAAGAAAGAAAAATGACCTCGCACGGCTCACCCTTGCCCCAATGGCTGTCTGGCACGGTGCGCCGTCAGCTGATTTGGGGTGTGGCGCTGGTGCATGCGGTGATGATGAGCTTGTTTGTGTACGATTTGTCTTTGCGACAACGTGATTTTTTGATCGAGAGCCAAGCCAGCCAGGCCATCAGTCTGGCGCAAAACCTGAGCCTGATTGCGGCCACGCCCCTACTTTCTTCAGACTTGGCCGGCCTGCAAGAGTTGACCCTGGCCATCAGCGCTTACCCCGGGGTTACCCACGTCATGGTTGTGTTGCCCAACGGCAAAATTGTGGCGCATGGCCAACCTGGGCTGCGTGGCCAGTTTTTGGCAGACACAGCCCGCTTTACCAGTGACGCACAGGCCAGCCCACAACTCTTGGTTCGCAGCAGCGCCCTGGCTGATGTGGTCGTACCGGTGCTGGTGCAGCATGACCACATAGGCTGGGTTCGCGTCGGTGTGGCGCAAAGCGTGACGGCCACCAAGCTGGCAGCCATCACCCGCAGCGGCTTGCTCTACACCGTGCTGGCGATTGGGGTGGGCGTGTTGCTGGCCTGGCTGCTGGCCAACCGGCTGACGCGCCGCTTGACCGCTTTGGCCGCTGTGGCTGACGATATGCGTGCAGGCAAGCCGCAGGTGCGCGCACTGGCCGGTGGCAGCGATGAGGTGAGCCACTTGGCGCGAGCTTTCAACTTCATGCTGGATGCGCTTGACACCCAGTGGCGAAAAGAGCTTGCGCTGAACGATGCGCTGCAAGCAGAAAAAGAACTGGCACAGGTCACCTTGGCGTCGATTGGCGACGCTGTCATCACCACCGATGCGCAGGGACAGGTACGCTTCATGAACGAGGTGGCGCAATCCCTGACCGGCTGGCATTTGCACCAAGTGCAAGGCCAGGCTGTGCAGGATTTTTTGGTGTTTAAAGACAGCGCCACGCAAACGCAGCTGGTCAACCCAGTGACCCAGGTTTTGGCCGCTGGCGTGGCAGCTCAGGCAAGCATGCACACGGTGTTGGTGACGCAGCAAGGTGGCTTGGTGCCCGTGGAAAGCTTGGCAACGCCCATTTTTGCGACTGGCAAGCTGGTGTCAGGCCGCACATTGGGGTGTGTGTTGGTGCTGCGTGATGTGTCTGAGCGTGAGCAGGTGCAAGAGCGCCTGCAATGGCAAGCTGGCCATGATGCGCTCACTGGCCTGCCCAATCGGGTGTTGCTGGCCGACCGTTTTGCGCGGGCACTTGAAAAATCCAAGCGTGATGGCTCCCAATTGGCAGTGTGCTTGCTGGACCTTGATAAATTCAAGCCGGTCAACGATACCTATGGCCATGCCGTGGGCGACGCACTGCTGGTGGCGCTTACGGTGCGACTGAACCAAGAACTGCGCGCGGTTGACACCTTGACCCGTCTGGGTGGCGACGAATTTGTCATCTTGCTTGAAGACTTGGCCGATGATGCTGATTTGACTGGCTTGCTCAAGCGCATTTTGAACACCCTGGCCGAGCCCTTTAACCTGGATGGCCACCAAGTTGACATCACTGGCAGTTTGGGCTTCACCGTTTTTCCGGCCGATGGCTCTGACCCCGACACTTTGCTGCGTCATGCTGACCAAGCGATGTATGTGGCCAAGCAAAACGGGCGCAACCGCTACCATCGCTTTGACGTGCTGCAAGACATTCAGCAAGAGTCTGTGCAGCAAGCGCTGACCCGGGTCAGGCAGGCAGTCACTGACAATGAACTGCGCTTGTACTACCAGCCCAAGGTCAACTTGCGCAGTGGCCAGGTGGTGGGTTTTGAGGCCTTGCTGCGCTGGCAGCACCCTCAAGACGGCATGATCCCGCCACTGTCGTTTTTGCCATTGGTCGAGCAGTCGGATGTGATTGTGGCCATTGGCGAATGGGTCATTGAACAAGCCCTCGAGCAATTGACACAATGGCAGCAGCAAGGACAGGCGTGGCCGGTGAGCGTCAACATTGCAGCATGGCACTTTCAGCAAGAAGACTTTTTGCCGCGCTTGCAAATTTTGCTGGCCTGTCATCCACAGGTATCGCCTGACTTGCTGGAGTTTGAGATTTTGGAGTCGGTGGCACTGGGCGACATGGCGGCCATGAATGCCCTCATGGCCAATTGCCGGGCTTTGGGCATCAAGTTTTCTTTGGATGATTTTGGCACTGGTTATTCGTCACTGAGTTACCTCAAGCGCATTCCGGCGCAAACCCTCAAAATTGACCAGAGCTTTGTGCGCAACATGTTGGACGACGCAGACGACCGCGCCTTGGTCGAATCCATCATCCACATTGCTTCGCTGTTCAAGCTGCGTGTGATTGCCGAAGGCGTTGAAACGCAAGACCAGGGCGTGTTGTTGTTGCGCTTGGGCTGTGACGTGGTGCAGGGCTATGGCATTGCCCGCCCCATGCCCGCCGCGCAAGTGTTTGACTGGGCAAGCAGTTATGTGCTGGATGTGTATTGGAGCCTTTGGGCAGATGTCAAGTGGGAGCTCAGTGACCTGCCCCTTTTGGTGGCGCAGCACGACCACCTGGCTTGGGTCAAGCGCGTGGTGTTGGCCGCACAAGGGGTTGCGATGAACATGCCGCCTGAGCAATTGCATGACATCCACCAGTGCCGCTTTGGCCATTGGTACCATGGACACGGTCAGCAACACTATGGCGACTTAGCGCAGTTTCATGCCATTGAGCCGGTGCACCAAAACATTCATGTGCTGGGCGCTGAGGTGCTGCGCTTGCACGCCCAAGGCCAAACCGATGCTGCTGCACAAGCCTGTACCGAACTGCTGGCAACCAAAGACCACATGCTCAAGCTGCTTGATGAATTGCAACAAGCCGCTTTGATGAAAACAAATGCCTAGCTGGGGCAACTTTGCACAAGTCCTCACACTACTGAAACGAATGCCATGAAACTCTTGATGATCGACAACTACGACAGCTTCACCTACAACATCGTCCAGTATCTGGGCGAACTGGGGGCTGACGTGACCGTGGCGCGCAATGAC
>MNXW01000065.1 GCA_001871515.1 Comamonadaceae bacterium CG2_30_57_122 | reverse complement strand
GCACCGTATTGCTTTGCCAAGGTGTTCAGCGGGTCTTTCATTTGGCGAAGTTGTTCAAGCAACATGGGGAGTTTTTATTCAATGAAATCTGCTGCAAAAACTTTTTTAGCTATAAAAAGTAGAGCTGCTTACGCTTGCTGAATAAGGGCTAGACGCATATTTTACCTAAACTTTTTGAGTGTAAAAGACTCTGCCGCCTAGCCCACTTTTGGCGCTGCTCAATTCATGTGGGTTTATTCCGCCCGATAGTTGGGGGCTTCTTTGGTGATCTGCACGTCGTGCACATGGCTTTCGCGGATGCCGGCGGTGGTGATCTCGACAAACTCGGCCTTTTCCTGCAGCTCGGCGATGGTGGCGCAACCGCAGTAACCCATGCTGGCACGCAAGCCACCGGCCATTTGGTAAATGATCGACACCATGGAGCCTTTGTAAGGCACCCGCCCTTCAATGCCTTCGGGCACCAGCTTGTCGGCATTCGGGTTGGCGGTGCTGGACTCTTGAAAGTAACGGTCGGCGCTGCCTTGCTGCATGGCCCCAATCGAACCCATGCCACGGTAGCTCTTGTAGCTGCGCCCCTGGAACAAAATCACCTCGCCCGGCGCTTCTTCAGTGCCGGCAAACATGCTGCCCATCATCACCGTGCTGGCTCCTGCGGCAATGGCTTTGGAGATGTCACCGCTGAACCGGATACCGCCGTCGGCAATCAAAGGCACGCCAGTGCCGCGCAGAGCCGTAGCGACGCTGTCGATGGCCATGATCTGCGGCACGCCCACGCCCGCGACGATGCGGGTGGTGCAAATGGAACCCGGGCCAATGCCCACCTTGACCGCATCAGCCCCGGCCTCGACCAGCGCCAGCGCCGCTGCGCCGGTGGCAATGTTGCCGCCAATCACTTCCACTTGCGGAAAGTTTTGTTTGACCCAGCGCACCCGGTCTAGCACACCCTTGCTGTGGCCATGCGCGGTGTCCACCACAATCGCATCCACACCGGCACGGGCCAGCAATTCAACGCGCTCTTCAGTGCCCTCACCAACGCCCACCGCCGCGCCCACGCGCAACTTGCCTTGGGCATCGCGGGCCGCGTTGGGGAAACTGGTTTGCTTGGTGATGTCTTTTACGGTGATCAGGCCTTTGAGCTCAAAAGCGTCGTTGACCACCAGCAAGCGTTCAATTTTGAATTGGTTCAGCAACACCTTGGCTTGCGTGATGGTGGTGCCCTCTGGCACGGTCACCAGTTTTTCACGTGGGGTCATGATTTGGCTCACCGGCAGGTCGTAGCGGGTTTCAAAGCGCAAGTCACGCCCGGTGACCAGTCCCACCACCTTGCTGCCGTCGCAAACCGGAAAACCCGACACCCCCAAGTGCGCCGACATGTCCATCACCTGGCGCACGGTGTGCTGTGGGGTAATCACCACCGGGTCACGCAACACGCCCGACTCGTAGCGTTTGACCTTGGCCACTTTGGCGGCCTGCTGCTGTGCCGTCATGTTTTTGTGCACAATGCCCATGCCGCCCTCTTGTGCAATGGCGATGGCCAGACGGGATTCAGTGACCGTGTCCATGGCGGCTGAAACCAGCGGCAGGTTCAGGGCAATGTTTCGGGTCAGGCGGGTAGCTAGGGAGGTGTCCTTGGGCAGGACTTGGGAGTAGGCTGGCACCAGTAACACGTCGTCAAAGGTGAGCGCTTTACCAATCAGGCGCATAAGTGTGAGCTCCAAATTCTCGATTGTATCTGCCCGTTTACAAAACAAGCCTGGCAGTCCAGCCAACTTGACATAAACTAGATCGTCATGAACCTCATCCAATGCACTTTTATCACCATTTTTTGCTTTTTCTCGGCAGGCGTAAGTGCGCAGTGGGCTTGGGTCGACAAAGACGGCAAAAAAGTGTTCAGTGACCGTGCTCCCGCAGCCGACGTGCCTGACAAAAGCATCTTCAAACGGCCTGGGCGCAACGTCATGGCCGTCACACCAAGCTCAAACGACGCTGCCAGCTCAAACGACGCTGCAGAAAAACCAGCCTTACCCGCCCGGATCGTCGTCAGCAAACCGATGCCAGGGGTTGACAAAGACCTGGCAGAGCGTTTGAAGAAGACCGAACAAGAGCAGGCTGCAAAAAAGAAAGCCGAAGAAGAACGCATCAGCAAGGCCAAAGCTGACAACTGTCAGCGTGCCAAATTGGCACAAAAAAGTCTGGATTCAGGGGTGCGCCTGAGCCGCGTCAATGCCCAGGGCGAGCGCGAAATACTCGACGATGCCGCCCGCAGCGTAGAAACCAAACGACTGCAGGGCATTGTCCAAAGCGAGTGTCAATAACCCGCTTTTGCGCCCACCCGCTTTTTTTCAAACAACCCGGCACCACGACTGCCCTGTTTAACAAAACGCTCGCGCCGCGCCACCTTGGGGTCGACGCGCAAAGGCCGATAGACCTCTACCCGGTCGCACTCACGCAGCATCTGATCCAACCTGGCTTTGCGGCCCCAGACCCCCACCACGGTTTGATGCCGGTCAATTTCTGGAAAACGCTGCAACAAACCGCTGCGCTGCAAAGCCTGCAAGACACTACAAGGCGCATCCAGCTGCAGCGCCACTTCATGAACCTCGCGTGCCACCGGGGCATAAACCACGGTAACGTTCACCAACTGCTCACTCGCCATAAACTTGCTTGGCTCGTTTGACAAACGCGTCCACCATGCTGCCGGCAATTTTGTCGAACACCGGGCTGATGAGTCGTCCCAGCGTGTTGTCAAATCCGTAGGTCAGGGTCAGCTCCACCTTGCAAGCGCGTTGCGCAGCATCGCCCAGCGGCACAAAGTTCCATTCTCCTTCGAGTTTTGAAAACGGGCCGTTGACCAGATCAATGATGACCTGGCGATCCGCCACGTGCTTGTTGCGGGTGGTGAAAGTTTGGTGCAGGCCAGAAAAAGCCATGCCGATCTCGGCCAGCATGCCATTTTCTTCATGGGCCACCACACGAGCCTTGTCGCACCACGGCAAAAACTGCGGGTACGCGTCCACGTCTATGACCAACCGGTACATTTCTGCCGGGCTATACCAAATCAGGACGGATTTTTTAACAGTTTTCATAGAATGCAGGATGCGCGGGATTGTAGTCAAGCCTGGTTCGCATTCACACAAGATACCAAAACCACCCCATGGCCAAAAAACCCGATACCGCAACCCGCATTGCCGACAACAAAAAAGCCGCTTTCAATTATTTTTTTGAAGAGCGTTTTGAGGCCGGCATCGTGCTCGAAGGCTGGGAGGTCAAATCGCTGCGCGAAGGCAAAGTGCAATTGACCGATGGCTATGTGGTGATCCGCAACGGCGAGCTGTTCATCATCGGCCTGCAAATCCAGCCGTTGGGCACCGCCTCGACCCACATCACGCCCGACAAGCAACGCACCCGCAAGCTGCTGATGCACAAGGACGAGATCAAGCGCCTGATTGGCAAGGTGGAGCAAAAAGGCCACACCCTGGTACCCATCAACCTGCATTGGAAAGCGGGCAAGATCAAGTGTGAAATCGCGCTGGCCAAGGGCAAGGCCGAGCATGACAAGCGCGACACCATCAAAGACCGTGAAGGCAAACGCGAGGTGGAGCGTGCCATGAAGGTGCACCACCGCTAAAGCTCGACGCCCACGTAAACGCGTCAATCAAGGTCACGCAGTGGGAGGCTTTGAGCCTAGCACGGACTTTCAACCTAGGTTTCTTCTTGGCTAACAGCTATTGAAAATGTAGCAAAGCATTGCGTGATGTATGCGACATCAACAAACTGCAACTCGGCCAGTGCGTCCCATGCAGATGCCAATTGATCTACCGCCAGGCCATGGTCGGCCAGGCCGAGCGCCATCGCGTCACCCGCGCCCAAAGGGGTTCCGGTCAGGGCCAGCCATTCGCCCACCGAGCTCGGTCACCAGGCGGTGCGATGCGCCCTGGCTGATACCCATGCCGCCGCCCATGACCGCCAGCTACGTCGTCACGACTACCCAGTCGCGCCGCCAGCAGCCTACTCGGGCGCGTCCAACGGAAGGAGTCTAGGTTCAAGGCATTGAGCACCTGCGGACGGTTCAGGGTGATGCACCCCACCCGCCCACGAATTTCCACAACGACTTCAGGCAACATCTTCATACCCTGCCCCTCCAGGCCACCATTTCATTGGCGACCAACGCACCAATCACCACCGAACCACCCATCAGCACGTTGTGGCTCGGTACTTCACCCGCACCCAGCCACGCCAGCAAGATACCAAAAATAACTTCTAACAAACCCAGCAACGCCACTTCAGGTGCTTTGAGCACCTGGGTACAGGCGACTGCCAACACACAGGGAATGGCCAGCTGAAACAGCCCCAAACCAGCCAACAACAACACGTCATGGGCAGAGGCTTGCAGCGGCCAGGCCAGCGGCAGCGTGATCAAAGACGACCACACGCCACCCATCAACACAGCGGGAATCAGATCGACGTTTTTTCCCTGGGCGTGCGAGTGCTGGGTGATGGTCCAATTGGCTGCGCCAGAGATCGGCACGCCCAACGCCACCACAGTGCCAGCTAGGCTAAAACCCTCTGCCAGGTGCGTGCCATACATGTAGGTGATGCCGCACCCGGCCACCACAATCGCAGCCCAGGTACGCTGCGCAATTCGGTGACCCAAAAAAATGCGCGTGGCCAGTGCGGTGAACAGCGGCATCAGCGCCATCGTTACCAACACGTTGGCCACAGTGGTCAGCGTCAAGGCCAGCATGAAAAAAGTGAACATACCGGCCCAGCACAAACCCAACAGCCACAGTGCAGCGCCGCCGTGACGCATACGGGCAAAGACCGCCCGCCCCTTGGCCAGCGGCAAGATCACCAACAGGCTCAGCACAGTGAAAAAACTGCGCCAAAACGTCACCTCAAAGCTGCGCGCTTGCTCCAGATGACGCGACACTACACCGGCCGTTGACCAGAGCAGGGTCACCACCAGCATCAGCAACACTGCACGGTTATGGGAAAGTTTCAAAGCAGCCCCCAAGGCATCCATTGGTCTCAAACGTTAAAAAAGCGCTGTTACTTCAACCTTAAGTCGAAGTAACAACGCCCTCTTGGCCCGCGTTTCTCCGAGCCTCATCAAGCTGCTGGTCAATCAGCCGTTGCGGCCAGCCTTCTTGCGGTCATGCTCAGAGAGGTGACGCTTGCGCAGGCGGATCGATTTTGGCGTGATTTCAACCAGCTCGTCGTCTTCAATGAACTCCACACCGTATTCCAGCGTCAACTGGATCGGCGGCGTGATCTTGATCGCATCTTCTTTGCCTGACACGCGGAAGTTGGTCAGCTGCTTGGTACGCGTGGCGTTCACCACCAGGTCGTTGTCACGGTTGTGGATGCCCACAATCATGCCTTCATACACTGGGTCATTGGCGGTGACGAACATGCGGCCACGGTCGTCGAGCTTGCCCAATGCGTAGTTGAAAATTTCACCGGCATCCATGGAAATCAGCACGCCATTCTTGCGGCCTTCGATGTCACCCTTGTGCGGCTCGTAGCTGTCAAAAATGTTGGAGATCAGGCCCGAGCCCCGTGTCAAGTTCAGGAATTCATTGGTAAAGCCAATCAGACCCCGCGCTGGAATGCGGTATTCCAGGCGCACCCGGCCACGGCCGTCCGGTTCCATGTTGACCAGGTCGCCACGGCGTTCACCCAGCGCCTGCATCACACCACCCTGGTGTTGTTCTTCAATGTCGGCGGTGACCATTTCAATCGGCTCGTGACGCTCGCCGTTGACCTCACGGAACACCACGCGCGGTTTGCTCACAGCCAGTTCATAGCCTTCGCGGCGCATGTTTTCCAGCAAAATGGTCAAGTGCAATTCGCCCCGGCCCATGACTTCGAAGATACCTTCTTCGTCGGTTTCACTGACGCGCAAAGCCACGTTGGATTGCAATTCTTTTTGCAAACGATCCCAAATCTGGCGGCTGGTGACGTACTTGCCTTCACGGCCAGCCAGCGGGCTGGTGTTGACGCAAAAGTTCATCGTCAGCGTGGGCTCATCCACCCGCAGCATCGGCAGCGGCGCAGGTGTAGCGGGGTCGGTGATAGTGACACCAATGCCGATGTCGGCAATGCCGTTGATCAGCACAATTTCACCTGGCCCGGCTTCATCGGTCTGCACCCGATCCAGCCCTTGGAACGTCAACACCTGATTGACGCGCCCCTTGACGGCCTTGCCGTCCGGGCCTTCCATGACCACCACGTCCATCATCGGCTTGATGGTGCCCTGCTTGATGCGACCGACACCAATGCGGCCGACAAAGCTGGAAAAATCCAGTGCCGAAATTTGCAACTGCAGCGGTGCTTTGGGGTCACCTTCCTGATGCGGCACATGGTTCAGAATGGTGTCAAACAGGGCGGACATGTCCGGGCCCCATTGTTCGCCCTGACCGCCTTCTTCAAGTGACGACCAGCCGTTGATGCCCGAGGCATAGACCACCGGAAAATCCAGCTGTTCATCGGTGGCACCGAGCTTGTCAAACAAATCAAACGCAGCATTGACCACAAAGTCAGGACGTGAACCAGGTTTGTCGACCTTGTTGACCACCAAAATCGGCTTCAAGCCCAAAGCCAGCGCTTTTTTGGTCACAAAGCGGGTTTGCGGCATGGGGCCTTCTTGGGCATCAATCAGCAACACCACGCCGTCGACCATGCTCAGGGCACGTTCCACTTCACCGCCAAAGTCCGCGTGACCGGGGGTGTCAACGATGTTGATGTGGGTGCCTTTCCAGGTTACGGCGCAGTTTTTGGCCAGAATGGTGATGCCGCGCTCTTTTTCAATCGCGTTGTTGTCCATCACGGTGTCGACCACTTTTTCGTGCTCGGCAAAGGTGCCAGACTGACGCAGCAATTGGTCAACCATGGTGGTTTTACCGTGGTCAACGTGGGCAATGATTGCAATGTTTCGGATTTGTTTATGGGCCATGGTTCTCTTTCTTAAAGGGGTTGGCATTCGGATGCATTCAAACCTGCTTGTGTCCGCAATGCCGTTGCAATCTGTTCAATTTCAATCGGGCTGAGCAGCCGCCCGGGGATCAACTCGCCTGCCGTCACATGGGCTGTACCCAGCAGCGCGTTCGTTTCTTCTTCATACACCGCGACTTGCGCCGCGTCCGGCCAGGAGCCGCGGCGGCGCAAACCGCTCAAAAAGCGACCCGCATTGTCGCTGTCCAGTGTGACTACCGTGTGATGGGCCAGCAAACTGTCCACCGGCAGCAAGCAGGCCAGACGCTCGTCTTCTGTCATGGCCTCCAACGCCGCCAGCGTGACACATTGCGACACCTCAAAGCCGCCGGTGCCGACACGACGCAAGGCGCTCAAATGTGCGCCACAACCCAAAGCTTCGCCGATGTCTTCACCCAGGGTACGGATGTAGGTTCCCTTGCTGCACTTTACTATTATATCCATAGCTACTTGCGCAGTATCAGCAAGGGCTAGAGGCATATTTAACTCATAAATTTCAACTTCACGCGCGACCCGTTCCACCTCAAGGCCGGCGCGCGCATAGTCGTACAAAGCCCGGCCATCTTTCTTCAAGGCACTGTGCATCGGCGGCACCTGGGCGATGCGCCCGGTGAACTGTGGCTTGACACGCGCCAAGTCCGCTGGCGTGACCGATACCGGCCGTACTGCAATCACCTCACCTTCTGCATCGCCGGTGCTGGTCTTTTGACCCAGGCGCAAGGTGGCCGCATAAGTTTTGTCAGCATCGAGCTGCAACTGGCTGAATTTGGTGGCAGCCCCAAAACACAAGGGCAACACACCACTGGCCAACGGATCAAGCGTGCCGGTGTGGCCGGCTTTTTCAGCGCGCAGCAGCCACTTCACTTTTTGCAGGATGTCGTTGCTGCTCCAGCCCAGGGGCTTGTCGAGCAACAACACGCCGTGCAGCGGCCGTCGCGCGAGCTTGCGTTGTTGCTGGGGAGGTGATGCCAATGTCTGCATGCTGGTAAAAAGAGCCTGAGATGGAAACTGAGAGCAGCTTCCAAACCCTTGGAACCTGACCCCCAATTATTTTCAGTCGTCCTTGGCGCGCGAAGCGACTGCACGGGCAATCAGCGCATTCATGTCGGCCGCCCGCTCAGGCGTTTGGTCGTAAATGAAGTGCAGGGTTGGCACGGTGTGGATATGCAGCCGTTTAAACAGCCCGGCACGCAAAAACCCGGCAGCCTGGTTCAAGCCTTCGGTACAGGCTTTCACATCACCGGCCAGCAAGCTGAAAAACACCTTGGCATGGGCATAGTCCGGCGTGACTTCCACCCCCTGCAGGGTGACCATACCCACGCGCGGGTCTTTCAACTCGCGTGCGATCAGTTCCGTCAGATCCCGCTGTATCTGGTCGGCCACCTTGAAGGCACGGTTGGGTGTGGCTGATTTTTTATGCACAGTTCAAACCCATGTGCTTAAAGCGTACGCGCCACTTCGCGAATCTCAAAGAATTCCAGCACGTCACCGTCTTCGATGTCGTTGTAGTTCTTGATGTTCAAACCGCAATCGAAGCCTTCGCGCACTTCCTTGGCATCGTCCTTGAAACGCTTGAGCGATTCGAGTTCGCCGGTATAGATGACCGTGTTCTGACGCAGCAGGCGCAAGCGTGCCGTGCGACGCACCACCCCCGAAGTGACCATACAACCGGCAATCGAGCCAATCTTGGAGACCTTGAAGATTTGACGAATCTCGGCCGTACCGATGACTTCTTCTTTCTTGTCCGGGGTCAGCATGCCTGACATAGCCAGCTTGAGGTCGTCCACAGCGTCATAAATGATGTCGTAGTAGCGAATGTCCACGCCGTTGTTCTCGGCCAGTTTGCGCGCACCGGCATCGGCACGGGTGTTGAAACCAATGATGACGGCTTTGGCGGCAATAGCCAGGTTCACGTCCGACTCGCTGATGCCACCCACGGCGGCATACACCAGCTGCACCTTGACCTCGTCGGTAGAGAGCTTCAACAGCGATTGACCCAAGGCTTCTTGCGAACCTTGCACGTCGGCCTTGACGATGATCGGCACCATCTTGACCTCGCCTGCCGTCATGTCGGTAAACATGTTCTCCAGCTTGGCTGCCTGTTGCTTGGCCAGCTTGGTGTGGCGGAACTTGCCGGCGCGGTAGGTGGCAATTTCACGGGCACGGCGCTCGTCCGACAGCACCATGAATTCATCGCCCGCTTGCGGCACCTCGGTCAAGCCTTGAATTTCAACCGGAATCGACGGGCCTGCGGTCTTGATGGTTTTGGCGTTTTCGTCCAGCATGGCACGCACACGGCCATAGGTTTGCCCCGCCAGCACGATGTCGCCGGTTTTAAGTGTGCCGGACTGCACCAGCACGGTGGCGACCGGGCCACGACCCTTGTCCAACTGGGCTTCAATCACCAAGCCCTTGGCCATGGCTTCTACCGGCGCTTTCAGTTCCAGCACTTCGGCTTGCAACAGCACTTGTTCCAGCAACTCATCAATGCCCTGACCGGTTTTGGAGGACACGGCCACAAACGGCGAGTTACCGCCAAATTCTTCAGGAATCACCTCTTCTGCGACCAGTTCGTTTTTGACCCGGTCGGCATTGGAATCGGGCTTGTCGATTTTGGTGATGGCCACCACAATCGGCACCCCTGCCGCCTTGGCGTGTTTGATGGCTTCTTTGGTTTGCGGCATGACACCGTCATCAGCCGCCACCACCAGAATCACGATGTCAGTCGCCTGCGCACCACGGGCACGCATGGCCGTAAACGCCTCGTGGCCGGGGGTATCCAGAAACGACACCACACCACGCGCGGTCTCCACGTGGTAAGCCCCAATGTGCTGGGTGATGCCACCGGCTTCACCCGATGCCACCTTGGTACGGCGGATGTAATCAAGCAGCGAGGTCTTGCCGTGGTCAACGTGGCCCATGACGGTCACCACAGGGGCGCGCGGCAAAGATTCAGCTTGCTGTTGCGACACTTCGTCGTCGGTAAAGGCTTCTGGGTCATCCAGCGCGGCCACCACCGCTTTGTGACCCATTTCTTCGACCAGAATCATGGCCGTGTCCTGATCCAGCGGTTGGTTGATGGTGACCATCTGGCCTAACTTCATCAGGTGCTTGATCACTTCTGAGGCTTTGACGGCCATCTTGTGCGCCAACTCCGCCACGGTGATGGTTTCTGGCACGTGCACTTCAAGCACCCGCACTTCTGCCGGTGCTTGTTGCTGGTGGTGGTCATCATGGCCACGGTCATTGCTGCCACGACGACCACGTGGGCCGCCACGCCAATTGCTGTTGCGACCAGCACCCGCACCGGTGTCCCCTCGGGTGGGAATGCCTTTTTTCTTGGCCGGATCGCCCGCCCAACTGCTGGACAATTTAGCAGATTTGACTTCTTTGCCAGCACCGGCAGCTGCACCCGCAGCCCCAGCAGTCGCGCCTGCAGCAGGTTTGGCAGCAACCGTGCCGGCTGGTTTGTGCAAGGTGCCTTTGAGGCCTGCCTTGGCCGCATCAACGGCGGGCTTGGGTTCTTCTTTTTTGGGTGGCAGTTTTTTGCCCGGCTGCGACATCATCAAGCGGATGGCAGCAGCTTCGGCTTCGGCCTTGCGACGGCGGTCAGTCAGGTCTTCGGCACGAATCTGGTCTTGGGCCGCCTGCGCTTTGGCGTCAGCGGCCGCCTTGTTTATAGCTGCGCTTTTTTCCTGCAAGTCCGCATCCGCCTGACGTTTAGCTTGCTCAGTGGCTGCGGTATCTGCGACCTTTTCTTGCGCAAGTTGCTCAGATGTTTTTTCGGTGTTCGCTTGAGGGTTGACTTTTGACGCTTTTTTCTCGGCCAACTCTGCGGCTGCGGCTGCGGCTGCGGCTGCCGCCTGCGCTTGCTGTGCAGTGGCAATTTCAGCGGCTTGACGCGCCGCCAGTTCAGCCGCTTCACGTTGCTTGCGACGCTCCGACAATTCTTCTTCCTGACGACGGATCAGTTCGGCCTGACGACGCGCTTCTTCTTCGCGCCGCGACAACTCGGCGTGGTCAATCACCGGAGTCGATTCTTCTGCTTCTTGCGGCTTTACCACCGGAGCCGGTGCGTCCAATACATCATCACGACGCACAAAGGTGCGCTTCTTGCGCACCTCAACCTGAATCGTGCGCGCCTTGCCGGTGGCATCGGCCTGCTTGATCTCAGTGGTCGATTTTTTGACCAGGGTGATTTTTTTGCGTTCACCGGTAGCAGTGCCATGGCTGGCCTGCAGGAAACCCAACAGCCGCTGTTTGTCAGCCTCTGTGAGGGTGTCAGATGCGGCTGCTTTAGCCACGCCTGCCGACTTCAGTTGCTCAAGCAAAGTGTCGGTTGTTTTCTTGAGTTCTTTGGCAAACTCGGCGACGGTCATACTGGACATTTTTTGGGTAACCTTTGTTTTCGACCTTCATGCCCCCACGGACACCTTGGTCGCTGCTTGACTATTTGTTCATGATCAGGACTCTTGTGAAGACACGTCATTGGCAAACCAATGTTCACGCGCCTTCATGATCAAAGCCTTGGCCTCGTCCTCTGACTGGCCGGTCAACTCTGTCAACTCGTCCACCGCCAGATCGGCCAGGTCGTCGAGGGTATGAATACCCCCTGCGGCCAGCTTGGCCAGATGATCAGCACTCAGTCCTTCAAGGTCACTGAGCGCAAGGGCCACGCTGTTGACACTTTCTTCGTTGGCAATTTCCATGTTCAGGAGCGCGTCTTTGGCACGGTTGCGCAATTCATTGACAGTGTCTTCGTCAAAGCTCTCAATTTCGAGCATTTCTTCCAGCGGCACGTAAGCCACCTGCTCCAGGCTGGCAAAACCTTCGGCAATCAACAGGTCGGCAATTTCTTCGTCGACGTCGAGTTTTTCCATGAACAGCGCACGGCTGGCATCCACCTCAACCGCTTGCTTTTGTGCCGATTCGGCCGCATCGAGAATGTTGATTTTCCAACCGGTGAGTTCAGCCGCCAGGCGCACGTTCTGTCCGCCACGACCAATGGCAATCGCCAGGTTTTCTTCATCCACCACCACATCCATGGCATGACGTTCTTCGTCCACCACGATGCTGCTCACATTGGCAGGCGCCAGCGCACCAATCACAAACTGGGCCGGGTCTTCGCTCCAGAGCACGATGTCCACACGCTCACCAGCAAGTTCATTGGTGACCGCATTCACACGGGTGCCACGCACACCGACACAGGTGCCGATGGGGTCGACGCGCTTGTCGTGTGACAACACGGCGATCTTGGCGCGCGAACCAGCATCACGGGCGCAGGATTTGATCTCCAGCAGACCCTGTTCAATCTCAGGCACCTCATTGCGGAACAACTCGATCATGAAGGCCGGGGCCGAACGCGACAGCACAATCGGTGCGCCACGCAAGGTCAGGTCCACTTCCATGATCATGGCGCGCACCCGGTCACCGGTGCGGAAATTTTCCTTGGGGATCATCTCGCCACGGCGCAGACGACCCTCCACGCGACCGGATTCAACAATCAGATCGCCCTTGTCCATGCGCTTGACTGTGCCCACAAACACCTTGTCACCGCGTGACATGAAGTCGTTGAGCAGCATTTCACGCTCAGCATCACGGATTTTTTGCAAGATCACCTGCTTGGCTGCCATGGCACCTATGCGGCCAATGGGCAGGGATTCGATGGTTTCCTCGATGTATTCATCGACCTCGATGTCAGGAATTTGCTCTTTGGCTTCAAACAGCAAAATTTCTTGATCAGGCAGCTGCAAGCCCGCCTCATCGGGCACCACGTGCCAGCGCCGAAAGGTTTCGTACACACCGGTGTCGCGGTTCAGCGCCACACGAATGTCCACATCGCCCGCATAAAGCTTTTTGGTGGCTTGCGCCAAGGCGGACTCCACCGCACCAAACACCACATCACGCTCGACGTTTTTCTCGCGTGAGATGGCATCGACCAACATTAACATTTCGCGATTCATGCCAAGGCTCTCCTGTTTCAATTCAAATGGGGTTCAGAATCATCCAAAGACTGGGCTTGCGCGCGGCCTTTGAAGCTGACGATGGGCGCCAGACGCGCCTCTTTGATCTCACTCAATACAAATCCAAGCGCCTGCAAGGGCGGCAGCACACGCTTTTTACTGATCTTCTGGCCGGGTTTGACCACCAACTCATCACGCCAGACGATTTGCCAGGAAGTCTCTGGCAAAGCCGCTTGCGGCGCATCGGCAAGCACCTCAACCCGTTCCAGCACACCACGGAATTTTTTACGGTTGGCACTGACCTGACCCGCCGCTGCAGCACCCAGCGGCGCTTTCAGGGTCACATCGATGGTTTGCCCGACAAAACGCTCAAAATCCTGGTCGTTGCGCAAGGGACGATCAATACCTGGTGAAGACACCTCAAGGCGGCGGTACTCAATTTGATCCACCTCTAGGGCAAACTGCAACTGGCGCGTGACCTTTTCGCAGTCTTCCACCGTCACAAACTGCTCCAACACGGGTGCGTCTGCAAGCGGTTTTGTCCAAGGCAAATCAATCGTGATGCGCAGCAGACCACCGGCGGAACGTTCAATTTCCACCAGGTCATAGCCTAAGCCAGTCACAATTTGTTCAACAATTTCCTTGAGCGCCACCAGCAGTTCAACCCTAAATTTGGATGCATCAAAAACAATCGACCAAAAAAAACGGGCGGAAATGACTCGCCCGTTTGGTCGTGAAGCCGTGGATTGTAGCCTAAATTTTACCAAAAAGCCTTGATTTGTAAGGATTATTCGGTAGCCCCTTGAGCAAATCATGGCATGCGACAATTCAACGACAACGGCCGCTGCACTCATCCTTTACCTAAACTACAGTGCAGCAGTAAAGCACAACAAATGCAAACAAGAGGTTGATATTGATATGGGTTTCCTGACTGGCAAAAAATTGTTGATCACCGGGGTGTTGTCCAACCGCTCCATCGCTTACGGCATTGCCAAGGCCTGCCATGCGCAAGGCGCCGAGCTGGCTTTTAGCTACGTGGGCGAGCGCTTCAAAGAGCGCATCACCGAATTTGCCGCCGATTTCAACTCCACCCTGATTTTTGATTGCGATGTGGCCGACGATGCACAAATTGACAACCTGTTCAAGGATTTGTCCAAAACCTGGCCGACCTTTGACGGCTTTGTGCACAGCATTGGTTTTGCCCCGCGCGAGGCCATTGCCGGTAACTTTCTGGATGGCCTGACGCGCGAAAACTTTCGCATTGCGCACGACATCAGCGCCTACAGCTTCCCGGCCATGGCCAAAGCGGCTCTGCCCTACCTGAACCCGACCGCATCGCTGCTGACCCTGACCTACCTGGGTGGCGTGCGCGTGGTGCCCAGCTACAACACCATGGGTCTGGCCAAAGCGTCACTGGAATCTTCGGTGCGTTACCTGGCAGACGCGGTCGGCGCACGCGGCATTCGCGTCAACGGCCTGAGTGCCGGTGCCATCAAAACCCTGGCCGCCAGTGGCATCAAGGACTTTGGCAAATTGCTCGGCATCTCTGCCGCAGCTTCGCCCCTGAAACGCAATGTGACGATTGACGAAGTCGGCAATGTGGCCGCCTTTTTGCTCAGTGACTTGGCCTCGGGCATGACCGGTCAAATCACTTATGTGGATTGTGGTGTGAGCCAGACTGCGGTCGCAGTCGTCGAATCAGACTCTTGATAAAAATGGCCTTTAGCCCTTTAAAATAAAGGGCTTATAGCTATTTATTGCATAGCGTTCAACGATCTGGGTGGGCGCTGCCCGCATACAGCCACGGCATGTCCAGCAAGCGTTCCCCCAGCACCTTCATGGCCAGATCCCGACCCCAG
>MNXW01000282.1 GCA_001871515.1 Comamonadaceae bacterium CG2_30_57_122 | reverse complement strand
ACTGGTTGGTGTTGAGCCAGATCACCAGCACCCCAAAAATAACGGCCAGCACAGCCCCAATGGTCATGCCAGCCACAAAGCCCATCACGTCACTGCCGGTGGTGACCACGGTGGCGTAACCGGCAATGGCCGCGCACAGCATCATGCCTTCAGCACCCAGGTTGACGATGCCCACTTTTTCATTGATCAACAACCCCAGCGATGCCAGCGCCAGCACGGTTCCGGCGTTGAGCGTGGCAGCCAACAGCAGTGCGTAAGATTCCATCACAAGCCCCGTTTCTTCAGCCACACCAGGCGGTAATTGACCAGCGTGTCACACGCCAGCAAGCAAAACAACAGCAGACCCTGAAACACCCCGGTGAGCGACTTGGTCAACCCCAGGCGCGACTGCGCCAGCTCACCGCCAATGTAGAACATGCTCATCAACAGCGCCGAGAACACCATGCCCACTGGGTGCAGACGCCCGACAAACGCCACGATGATGGCGGCAAAACCGTAGCCCGCAGGCACATAGGGCGTGAGCTGGCCTATGGGCCCGGCCACCTCCAAGGGCCCGGCCAGCCCGGCGGCAGCACCCGAGAGCAGCAAGGCCGTCCACAACGCACCCCGCGATGAAAACCCGGCGTAGCGCGACGCTGCCGGAGCCAGGCCACCCACCTGCAAGGCAAAACCGGCGCGGGTGCGAAACAAGAACACCCACAACCAGGCCACACTGGCCAACGCCAGCAAGGCCCCGATGCTGACGCGTGAGCCGTCAAACAGACGCGGGATGCGGGTTGAAGCCTCAAAAGTTTTGCTTTGCGGAAAATTAAAACCCATTGGGTCTTTCCATGGCCCACCCACCAGGTAGCCCAGCAGCTGCACCGCCACGTATACCAGCATCAGGCTGACCAGAATTTCATTGGCATTGAACCGGTCGCGCAGCAGCGCCGTCAGGCTGGCCCACAGCACGCCACCCAGCATGCCGGCCAGCAAAATCGGCAACACGATCCAGCGGCTGGTGTGGGCGTCGGCCAGCAGTGCGACACCCGCTGCAAAAATAGCCCCAATGATGTACTGCCCCTCGGCCCCGATGTTCCACACGTTGGAGCGAAAGCACACCGCCAGCCCCAGCGCAATGATCAGCAAGGGCGTGGCTTTGACCAGCAATTCGCCCAGCGCATAGGCGTTGTGAATGGGTTGCCAGAAAAACATCTCCAGCCCTTTGAGCGGGTCTTTGCCCAGGGCAGAAAACATCAGTGCGCCGATCAGCACGGTTAAAAACAAGGCCAGCAGCGGCGACGCATAAGTCCACAGCCGCGACGGCTCAGCGCGCGCTTCAAGCTTGAGCATGGCTGGCCTCCAACGCTTCGAGGTGGCTTTGAACGTTTTCGTCCCACAGGCCACTCATCCATTCACCGATTTTTTCGACCGTGGCCTGCGCGGTAGCGATGGATGGCGACAAGCGCCCGCGCGCCATCACATGCAGGCGGTCACTGACCTCAAACAATTCATCGAGCTCTTCACTCACCACCAGCACCGCACAACCGGCATCGCGCAAGGCCAGAATCGCGCCCCTGATTTGTGCCGATGCCCCCACGTCCACGCCCCAGGTGGGTTGCGACACGATGAACAGCTTGGGCTTGGCATCGATTTCACGCCCGACAATGAATTTCTGCAAATTGCCCCCTGACAACGAACGCGCCAGCGCCCCCGGCCCACCGGCCTTGACGTTGAACCTGGCCATGATGCGTGCGGCTTGCGCTTGCAAGCTGCGCACCCGAATCCAGCCCCCCGCCAAGCGGGGATAGGCCACGGCCTCGGTGCGGGTCAGCAACAGGTTGTGCGCCAGGCTCAGCGTGGGCACGGCACCACGGCCCAGTCGCTCTTCAGGCACAAAATGCAAGCCCAGCTGGCGGCGTTTGCCCGGGTGCAGATGCGACACATCCACGTTGCCCATGCAAATACTGCCTTTGGGAACCCGGCAATCTTCACCGGACAAGGCGTACAAAAATTCCTTTTGTCCATTGCCCGACACACCAGCCACACCCACCACCTCGCCCGCACGCACCTGCAGTTCGATGCCATTCAGGTCGACCCCAAACTGGTCATCGCTCGCCAGGTTCAGCTGCTTGACCGTCAACACCGCTGCACCGGGTTGCTGCGTGCGGTGTTCAAGCCGCGGCGGCTCGGCCCCGATCATCAGGCGCGACAGCGAGGCATTGGACTCCTGAGCCGGGTTGCAGGTGCCGGTGACCTTACCGCCGCGCAGCACGGTGCAGGCGGTGCAGAGTTCACGAATCTCGTGCAACTTGTGGCTGATGTACAAAATGCTGCAACCCTCACTGGAGAGTTTTTTTAGCACCACAAACAGCTTTTCAACCGCCTGCGGGGTCAACACTGACGTGGGCTCATCCAAGATCAAAAGCTCTGGGCGAGTCAGCAGCGCACGAATGATTTCCACCCGCTGCATCTCACCCACGCTCAGGGTGTGCACCGGTCGCGCCGGGTCAATGTCGAGCCCGTACTCGGCCGCTTTGGCCAGGATGCTGGCGGTAACCTGCGCCAGCGAATCGCGCGTCAAGCCCAGCCAGACGTTTTCAGCCACGGTCATGGTGTCAAACAAATTGAAGTGCTGGAACACCATGCTGATGCCATTGGCCCGCGCTTCTTTGGGGTTGCGAATGCTGATGGGCTGGCCGTTGAGCCGAATCTCCCCTGCGTCTGGCTGCACCGAACCAAAGATAATTTTCATCAGCGTCGATTTGCCGGCCCCGTTTTCACCCAGCACAGCGTGGATTTCACCCGGCATCACCGTCAGCGACACCGCGCTGTTGGCCACCACGCTGGGGTAGCGCTTGGTGATGCCGGTGAGTTGAAGTCGAGGCATAAAGATGAGAGGAGCAAAGCGTGGAAGCTTGTATTTTGACTGGCAAATGAACTCAACGGCCGTGGTGATGGGAGAAATAGGGTGGTTGCAACGTCGCATGCAAAATCGATGCCAGCACACTGCTGACATCACATTTGCTAGGCTGTTGCAAGCAGTGCTTGCACGATCTCATCATAATGACCCGATGCGCATGCCAAAACCCAGATCGACTTGGCCGCTTTTGAACACAAGCCAATGACAAACCAAGCGCTTCAATTTGTCTGGCGTGGCGACATCGTCACCCTGCCCCAAATATCACCTGCCCGCACACTGTTGCAAGTGTTGCGAGAGGACCTGGGCCACAGCGCCACCAAGGAAGGCTGCAACGAAGGCGACTGCGGTGCCTGCACCGTGGTGCTGGGCGTGCGCCATGGCGAACGCATCCGCTACCTGGCAATCAACAGCTGCATTCGGCTGGCACATTCGATTCACGGCATGGCGCTGTGGACGGCTGCCGACCTGGCCGCGCCAGATGGCACGCCGCATCCGGTGCAACAAGCCCTGCACCAGTGCCACGCCAGCCAGTGCGGTTTTTGCACCCCCGGTTTTGCCATGAGCCTGTTTGGCCTGTACCAAAACCGGGTCA
>MNXW01000069.1 GCA_001871515.1 Comamonadaceae bacterium CG2_30_57_122 | reverse complement strand
TTCGACCACAACCGCGCCTGGGCAGCGCAGGTGGAGCACCAACAATTGGGGTCAGAGTCACATTGTTTTGAGTTTTTTGGCTTCTATTGTTTCAAGCCAACCACCCGCGTGGCTTTTTAGCCCACTGCCTCACGGCGTGTAAGACTTCCGTCAACAGCGTCGGCCAAATGGGGCTGTTAGCACCCTCTTCCGCCCGGCGGGGCGGGAGAGGGCGGGGGAAGTGAGTGGGGGAAAGCCAGGGCGCAAGCCGACCAAAAAATTCAACAACGATCAAACAGCGAAAATTCCCAAACCCAAACCCAAACCCAAACCCAAACCCAAAGAAAGCCAAATCGCATGACCGCTCTACAACACCTGTTCGACCACAACCGCGCCTGGGCAGCGCAGGTGGAGCGCCAGCAGCCAGGCTTTTTCACCAGCTTGGCCACGCAGCAAAACCCGCGTTACATGTGGATTGGCTGCTCTGACAGCCGGGTGCCGGCCAACCAGATCACCGGCCTGGCCCCGGGCGAGGTGTTTGTGCATCGCAATGTGGCCAACGTGGTGGTGCCCACTGACCTGAACTGTCTGTCCACGGTGCAATTTGCGGTGGATCAGCTCAAGGTGCAGCATCTGATGGTGGTTGGGCATTACGGCTGCGGTGGGGTGCGTGCGGCGCTGCAGGAGGTGCGCGTGGGTCTGGCGGACAACTGGCTGCGCCATGTCAAGGACGTGCGCGACCGTCACCGTGCGCTGCTGGCGGCCACGCCCGAGCTGGCGCGTCTGGATGTGTTGTGTGAACTCAATGTGATCGAGCAGGTGATGAACCTGGCTCATACCACGGTGGTGCAGGATGCCTGGGCGCGTGGCCAGACGCTGGCACTGCACGGCTGGGTTTATGGTTTGAAAGATGGCTTGCTGCAGGATTTGGGCATGACGGTTGTCAGCATGGCGGCCCTTCAGGATTGCTACGATGTAGCGCTTGAACGCATCAAACAGACCTCCCGCGCCGCTTGAGGTTTATGGATAAAAATGCACTCTAGCCCTTATATATAAAGGGCTAGTAGCTATAAAATTAAGAGTAAACATGTTTCCTTCACGCCTTGACTCGACCCTGGCTTACGACATTGCCAAAGCCATGATGGATGGTTTTAACCGCCACTACCGGCTTTTTCGCACCGAGTCGGCTCGCGCCAAACACCGCTTTGAGACCGCCGACTGGCATGGTCAGCAACGCGCCCAGCGCGAGCGCATCGAGTTTTACGACCTGCGTGTGCGAGAAGCCTCGATGCGGCTGGAGCGCGAGTTCAAGGCTGGTGAGCAGTCGATGGACATCTGGCATCAGGTCAAGCTGCATTACATCGGCCTGCTGGTCGACCACCACCAGCCTGAGCTGGCCGAGACCTTCTTCAACTCGGTCACCACCAAAATTTTGCATCGCAGTTATTTTCAAAACAGTTTCATCTTCATCCGCCCGGCGGTCAGCACCGAGTACATTGAAAACGACGACACCGAAAAGCGCCCCACCTACCACGCCTATTACCCCAGTCCCAGCGACCACGACCTGCCCGAGGTGTTGCTGCACATGGTGCAAGACTTTGACCTGCGCCGTGAGTTTGTGGATTTGCCGGGTGATGTGGCTTTGGTCGCCAAAGCCATGCAAGCGGTGTTGGGTGATGTGAAACTGCGCGCCAATTTTCAGATTCAGGTGCTGTCGAGCCTGTTCTTTCGCAACAAGGGCGCGTACATTGTCGGCAAGCTGATCAACGGCTACAACGAGTTTCCCTTTGCGTTGCCGATTTTGTACACCGAGGGTGAGACCCAACTGGCCATCGACGCGATTTTGTTCGGCCAGGACGACCTGCTAATGCTGTTCAGCTACGCACGTGCTTACTTCATGGTTGACATGGAAATTCCGAGTGCCTACGTGCAGTTTTTGCGCAGCATGATGCCGCTCAAACCGCGCAATGAACTCTATAGCGCACTGGGCTTGGCCAAGCAGGGCAAGACGCTGTTTTACCGAGATTTTTTGTACCACCTGCGGCATTCCTCTGACAAGTTTCGCATTGCCCCGGGCATCAAGGGCATGGTCATGCTGGTGTTTGACCTGCCCAGTTTTCCCTATGTGTTCAAGGTCATCAAAGACTTTTACCCACCGCCCAAAGAAACCAGCCGCGAGCAGATCAAGGGCAAGTATTTGTTGGTCAAACAGCATGACCGGGTGGGGCGCATGGCCGACACGCTGGAGTACAGCAACGTGGCGTTTCCGCGCAACCGCTTCACTGATGAGTTGATGCAAGAGATTGAAAAATTTGCCCCCAGCCAGCTGGAGGTAAGTGACCGTGACGGCGATGGCCAGTTAGAGGTGATCCTGAAACACGTCTACATCGAGCGGCGCATGATCCCGCTCAATATCTTTTTGCAGGAAGCCTTTGATGCCGGTGGCGCCGACCCCACCAACACCTCATCTGTCGCACTGCGCGCGCGCGAACAGCTGGAACACGGGGTGATTGAATATGGCAACGCCCTCAAAGACCTGGTGGCGGCCAACATCTTCCCCGGTGACATGCTGTGGAAAAACTTTGGCATCACACGCCACGGCAAGGTGGTGTTTTACGACTACGACGAAATCGAATACATCACCGATTGCAAATTCCGTCGGGTACCCCAGGCGCGCAACGAAGAAGATGAAATGTCGGGCGAAGTCTGGTACACCGTCGGCCCCAAAGATGTATTCCCGGAAACCTTCGGCCCATTTTTGCTGGGTAATGCCGCGGTGAAGCAAGTTTTCATGAAACACCACGCAGACCTGCTGGACATGGCCTTCTGGCAAACCCACAAAGAGCGCATTCAAGCCGGTCACGTCTACGACGTGTTTCCCTATGACCAGGACAAGCGCTTTCATCCGGAACGAGCGCAAGGGTGAGCAGGACAAGTTTCATGGAAAAATTCTTCAACACCGCCGGCCCCAACAAGTCAGACATCCACTACACCCTGCTGCCCAAAGACCGCATCAATTGGCCAGAACTCTCTGGCCTGATTGGTGCGCAAAAGTATTTCATCCTGCACGCGCCGCGTCAGACCGGCAAGACCAGCTTGTTGATCAACTTGATGCACTTCATCAATGGGCAAGGGCAGTACCGGGCACTG
>MNXW01000240.1 GCA_001871515.1 Comamonadaceae bacterium CG2_30_57_122 | reverse complement strand
GTCGTTGTCGTCACGGCTCATCTCAAACAATTCGGTGTTGTCGGAGAGTTCGCGCTGCAGGTCGTCAATGGTGACGACCACGCCGTCGAGCGCCTTTTTTTCCCGTCCCAGCTCCTGGGCGCGCTTGGGGTCGTTCCAGACCGTGGGGTCTTCCAACGATGCGTTGACAGTTCTCAGGCGTTCAAACTTGGCATCGTAGTCAAAGATACCCCCGTAATTCGAGGGTGCGCGCCGTCAGGCTGCTGAGTTGGTTGTCAATGGCGTTGATGCGTTCTGCTTCCATGGGATAAATCCTGTTCTTGTGTTGCGACGAATAAAAGCGGATTTTCTCACGCGGGGCAAAGTCACTTTGAAGCGCACCCTTTGAGTCTCGGGTGCAATCCAAATTGTTGTGGGGGACACGTTGGGTCGCTGAGCACATGGCGGTGATTGCTGAACCAGCCGGGCAATGCGTTTTGCTACGTGTCCTCCGGCTTGCGGCCGCCCCCTTTACCTTCGCAAAGCGCATCGCCCGACTGATTCGATAGCACTGTGGGCGGGCGGGCAGGAGAAATTCATAAGCTCCCCGATAGCGCGAGATGTTGCAGCAATAGCTTTGACCGACGGCGGTAGGGGTGGTGATGGGGTCATGCGACCGGGCTTTGGGCGCAAAGGCGCGCGCCTGCTGTGGCATGGCCAACGTTGCTCACTGTATCGCGTGTGTTTTGCGCCCAAAACCGCATGTGCATGACCCAGTCGCCGCGCCGGGTTTGACGTGATGAGTTTGCGCCACATTATTTTGAAACGCACGCTAAAAAAGTACATTTCGCACATTCTGCCTATAATTTTGCCATGACCATGAAGTACTTCACATCAACAGAGGCCAAGACACGTTTTGGTGAATTCATTGCTGCGGGCATGAAGAGCGGCGTTTGCCTGACTAAAAACGGGCGCGCCGCAGGGTATCTGGTGCCCGCAGATGAATATGAAAAGCAGGCCACGCGAGCGGTGGCCAACGTGACTGCGAATGGCATTGAAGAAGTATTAGCCCAGTATTCTCTGGGCAAATTGCCCCGCTTGGCGGCAATGCAGCAACTTGGCATCGCTGACTACGGGTTGTTGCTGCGTTTGCTCAACGCAGCGGGTTTGCCGCACCCTCTGGCCAAAGCGGCAGAACGTCGAAAATTTGATCAGGCCTTTGATGATTTCATGGCGCAGACAGCACAAGTGGATGCGGCTCAATGACCAAAAAAAGAATCACCGTGGTCATCGCCGACGCGGGGCCGCTGATTTCGCTGGCGATGGGGCAGGCGCTTGATGTGTTGCTGCTGGAGCGCCCCGGCGTGCAAGTGGTGCTGACCGATGTGGTGTATTTCGAGGTGACCGCTTTGGCTGACCGCTATGCTGATGGTGCTGAAATTGCGCAGTTTCTGGCACAAAACCAGCACCGGATCGCCATCAAGGAAACCACCATCGGCAAGCTGGCCTTGCCAAACCTGCGGCTGCAACTTGAGCAGGGCCAGAAGGTTCAATGGGGTGAGGACTTTGGCGAACTGTCGATCAGCGGCTTCGTCAAAAGCGCCCGGACATTTAACCCGGGCAGCCCCACGCTGGTGTTGCTTGAGGACGATTGGTTTGAAGAAAACGCCTATGCCCTGCCGGGCAATGTTCATCTGGTCTCCACCAGCAGTTTTCTGGATGGCCTGGAGCGCCATGGCGTGATCCCATCGGCGCAAGCCATCAAGGATCGGATTTTGCGCAGACGGCCTGGCTTCAGGCGCGACTACTTGCTGGACCGCGAGGCACACAAGATCGCCGATGGGACGACTTGGAAGGCGAGTTTCCAGGCTGTCAAACCGGCCAAGCAGTAAGCTGAACCGTCAATTGGTCATTGCTGCGACGAAGGCACTCAAACCGCTCGCTTTTTTTGATCTTGAACCGAGAGGGCTCATTGGGCGGTGCGTAGCACCTGTTTGAGTGCCGGTAATTGTTGCTTGTCTTCCGTTGGCGGTGGCTATGCCGTCATCATGAGCCACTCAAAATTGCTTTCTGACGTTCAGCGTAGACCTCTTGGGTGATCAGCTTGTTGTCGTAAAGTCGCCTCAACTCAGCTAACTCTTCGTCTTTGGGCTTCGACACTTTGGCTTCGGGAGCGGCAACTGGCGTACCAGCATCGGCGGCAGTGTTGCTGTTGGGGATAGCGCAATTTTTTTGATTCATCTGGTTGGCCAGATGCACCTTGCGCGAATCAGCGGCAGCGATAGCCTCATTGGCGTTGGCGGCGGTGCCCAAAATGGCCGGCCAAAACAACAGCGCACGTACCACGTTGCCGCCGGTCACACTCTTTTCTTTGTCAGCTTCGTTGCGAAAGCGCTCGGCATCGGCGTATTCGTTTTGTAATTGAGAGCATGTCAATCCGTTGTCACCAGGCTTGACGGATTGGACAACAGTGGGTGACGCGCATCCGCCAAGTAGGGTGGTTATAAAAAAAATAATTTTGGTTGTATGTCGATTGATCATGAAAGTTATCTCGAAGAAACGATGGTCTTGTTGTTTTTATGACCTGTGTGCCACCTGCACAGGTTTTCCAACAGCGAACGAAAAGCGAAAACTCAATCGCTGGCGGCGGAGATATGCGCCGCCGAGATTTGGTTAGAAAAATGGTTTGGATGACACGCAGGCACTCCCTTGCTTGGTTGACGAGCTTCGCTTATGAGCTTCTTTTGTTGAAATGTAAGCGATATTTATCTTAAAACTAAAAAATGATTCGTATTTGATGCTGGCAAACGCCTAATTTCTGATGCATGTCAAATGCATCCAAGCTGAACGAGAATCTGGCTTTCGCCGCGCGTTTGCGTCAAGCGCTCAAAGGAGCTGGAATGCGGCCGTCACCCGCCTTGTTGGCCAACGAATTCAATTTGCGTTACTGGGGCAAAAGCATCACCGCCAATACGGCCAGAAACTGGTTGCTTGGCAAGTCCATTCCGATGCAAGATAAGCTTCGTGTGCTATCAGAATGGCTGCATGTGGGTGCTGATGAACTGCGCTTTGGTACGTTGGCGCCAGCAATCAAATCACCGATCGCCAACATGGACAGTAATGCGCTGACGATGCAAGACCGCGACATGTTGGCCAAGTACATCACGCTCTCAACGGCCGACCGAAAAACGGTGTGTGATGTGGTGCTTGCTCTGGCTGTTGCCGCTTCTGTGAGAGCGCGTGGGTGATGAAACTGCCCAAAAACAACGACCCTGCAAGTATCTGATCGGATGCTTTTTAACCAATGATCAGCTTTCAACGAACGTAAGAATTTGACACCTGGCTTGCAAATTTGAAAGACAAAGTCGTCCGTGCCAGGATCACCTTGCGTATTCGATCCGCAGAACTCGGGAATTTCGGCGACTGTGAATCCGTCGGTGAAGGCGTCTCCGAGCTGCACATTCACGTAGGACCAGGCTATCGGGTTTACTTCACACGCAGAGCAGACGTGGTTTATTTGCTTTTGTTGGGTGCTGACAAGTCGACACAAAAGCGTGATATCAAACGCGCCATTGAGATGGTTCGGGCTTTGAAAAAGGAATGAAGATGACCAAATTTTTGCCGTTTGATGCAGCCGACTATCTCGATGATGACGAAACGATAGCCCACTGCATTGCAGCTGGGCTGGAAGACCCTAACCCTGAGGTTTTCTTGATG
>MNXW01000114.1 GCA_001871515.1 Comamonadaceae bacterium CG2_30_57_122 | reverse complement strand
AGCAAACTTCCAAAGTCATTCAACGCAACTCAACTCAACAGGAACTGACCAATGAAATTGAAATCCTTCTTCTCCCTCAGCGCAGTCGCCATGGCTTTTGTAGCCTCTGGCTCTGTGTATGCGCAGGCCGTCCAGGTGGATGCCGCTTTGCCGGTGTACCAAAAAGCCGCTGGAATTTCTGGCAACTTCACCAGCGTGGGCTCTGATACCCTGAACAACCTGATGACTTTGTGGGCTGAGGAATACAAGCGCTTGTACCCCAACGTCAACATCCAAATCCAGGGTGCCGGCTCTTCTACCGCGCCGCCCGCCCTGACCGAAGGTGCCTCCAACTTTGGCCCGATGAGCCGCATGATGACGGCCAAGGAAGTCGAGAGCTTTGAGAAGAAATACGGTTACAAACCCACCGCTGTGGGTGTGGCCATCGATGCACTGGCTGTTTTCGTCAACAAAGACAACCCGATCAAAGGCCTGAGCATCGAAGAAGTGGATGCCGCCCTGTCGGTGGGTCGCAAATGCGGTCATGCCAGCGACATTACCAAGTGGGGTCAGGTCGGCATGAGCGGTGAGTGGGTCAGCCGCGACATTGCCATGTACGGCCGCAATTCAGTGTCTGGTACTTACGGCTACTTCAAGAGCAAAGCGCTGTGCAAGGGAGACTTCAAGCGTAACCTGGCTGAGCAACCTGGCTCGGCCTCTGTGGTGCAGAGCGTGGCCACTCAGATCAATGCCATTGGCTACTCGGGCATTGGCTACAAGACCTCAGGCGTACGTGCGCTGCCGCTGGCCAAGAAGAAAGGCCAACCCTTTGTCGAGCCTGATGCCAAGCACGCCATTGACGGCACTTACCCCTTGGCACGCGTGCTGTATGTCTACGTGAACAAGAAACCCAATCAGCCCCTGAACCCACTCGAGCGTGAGTTCTTCAAAATGGTGCTGTCCAAGCAGGGGCAGGAAGTCGTGATCAAGGACGGCTTTGTGCCTGTGCCGGCGGCAATGGCCACGCGTTTCCTCAGCGTGCTGAACTGATAACTGCTTTGCCTGGCCGCTGGCACGCGCCGGTGACCAGTGCACCCAACCCCGACAACACAGGAGAAACCTCATGACATTCACACTGCGCCTGGCTTTGCCTGCCGCCGCCCTGTCCTTGCTGGCCGCCTGCGCCACGCAGGCTCCCCCGGCTGCTTCGCCAGCACCTACTGCTACCAAGGCAACCGTTGCACCCACCACGGCAGCAGCCGGTGCTGGGGAGTTCTTTGTGGTAATGCCTGAAAGTGGCCGCATTTACGTCTTCGGCGACACCAAGAACTACAAGGACTTTTTGGCTCATGGCGAAGTTACACTCACGCGCACCCAGATTGGTGCCGGTCCCGGCGGCCGCACGCTGGTTTATGGCATCACCAAGCCTGACGTCAAGGCCAATGTGCCCAGCATAGGCGAACAAATCATGACAGGTAGTTTGGCGCCGAGTGCCAACTTCTATGGCGAGGTGATGAAAAACGGCCGCTTTTACCTCTTTGGCGATCTGAAAGAAATGAAAGACTTTGTCGCCCACGGCGAGGTAGCCTACGGCTACACCGACATCGGTGTCGGCCCCAAAGGAGAGTCGCTGGTCTATGTGATGAACAAGGCCAGTTACAAAAAGGGCAAACCCATGGATCGGCTCGGGCACTTTAAATCCCTTCATGAGGCTGCGAAGTAAAAAACCAGCCGCCCAAGACGGAGGGTGGTGACCTTCAGTTGCCACCCTCCATTCCTACCTGAATAGGTTCTATTTCTAATGAACACATCATCCCAGACCCACATTCCAACCAACGTTGACGCGGCCATGGGGCGACGCATGCTGATCGACTCGCTTTTCAAGTATCTGATGACGATCGGTGGCCTTAGTGTCATCATCTCGGTATCGGCCATCTTCTTTTATCTGGCCAGCGTCGTAGTCCCACTGTTCACGTCGCCGTCGGTGGACAACCGCCAAGAATTCAGCGTGCCCGGTCCGGCCAACCAGACCACACTGGCTTACAGCGGTGAAGAGCAGCGCGAAATTGGCGCGCGTAGTGGATCGCAAGGGGTTATCACCTTCTTCAACTTCGCCACCGGTGCAGTGCTGTCCGAGGTGGCTGTACCCGTACCTGCTGGCGTTCAAATTACCAGCGCAGCCATCGGTGAGCTGCGCAGCTTAAGCCAGGGTTATGGTCTTTCTGACGGCACGGTCATACTCGCCAAGCAGGGTTTCACGGTCACCTACCCCGATAACAAACGTTTGATCACGCCCTCGCTCGACTACCCCCTGGGCGACAAGCCACTGGCCGTGGATCCGAAAGGCCAAGCCATTCGTCTTCTTGGCGTGCAAGAGACGGTTGAGGGCTCCACCATCGCAGCGCTAACGGATGACAAACGCCTGCTGGTGTCTGCTGTCAATATCAGCACCAACGTCATGACGGGCGAATCCACGAGCGAGATTCAGCAGTCCGAGATCTCGCCTGCCCCGGCGGATATTCGCCAATTGGTGATTGAGTCCAAACAACGTGAGCTGTATGTGTTACATGGCGAGCGCAGCCTGGCGCGTTATAACATCACAGACAAGACCAATCCCGCCTTGTTGGAGACGGTAGAACTCGCACCTGAGGGTCAACGAGTCACGGCATTGACCATGCTGAGCGGCGGCTTCTCAATCATCGTGGGTACCGATAAAGGCGAACTTTCGCAATGGTTCCTGGTGCGCACTGAAGGTGCCAACTTCAAACTCAGGCGCATCCGCGGCTTCAAGGCCATGCCGGCCGCAGTGACCGCGCTGACCCCCGAGTTCTTCCGCAAGGGTTTTATCGTGGGCGACGCTCAGGGTCACCTGGGCAGCTACTTCGCCACCTCGGAACGCCAACTCTTCATCGACAAGCTCAGCGACAAAGCGCTGACCGTTCTGGGCATCCCGCCGCGGGGCAATGGCTACCTGGCTCAGGATGCCAACGGCCGAGTCTTCTCAGCCGCGGTAGCCAACCATTACCCCGAAGTGTCTTGGTCTAGCCTGTGGGAGAAGGTCTGGTACGAAAGCTACGAGGAACCTGACTACGTTTGGCAGTCTTCGGCTGCCAACGGTGACTTTGAACCCAAGTTCAGCCTGGCACCCCTGACCTACGGCACCATCAAAGCTGCCTCCTACGCGATGCTGATCTCAGTGCCACTGGCCATCCTGGGAGCCATCTTCACGGCCTACTTCATGACCCAGCGTATGCGCACCATCGTCAAGCCGACGATCGAGGTGATGGAAGCACTGCCGACTGTGGTGCTGGGTTTCCTAGCCGGACTCTGGTTGGCGCCGCTGGTCGACAACAACCTGGCCGGGGTGCTGCTGTGCATTTTGCTGCTGCCGGCGTCAATGGTGTTGGCATCTTACGTCTGGCATGTGCTGCCAGAATCGCTGACCAGTCGCGTTGCACCTGGTTGGGAGGCTGCGTTGCTGATGCCGGTGCTCATCGCCACCATTTGGCTAGTGTTCCAGATTGGCCACCCGATCGAAGCCTTCTTTTTTGGCGGTGACATGCCAAACTGGCTCAGCAACGAGCTAGGTATCAGCTATGAGCAGCGCAACTCGTTGGTGGTGGGTATTGCGATGGGATTTGCCGTCACGCCGAACATTTTCTCTATCGCCGAGGATGCGATCTTCAGTGTGCCTAATTCACTGACCTCTGGCTCGCTGGCACTGGGTGCCACGCCATGGCAGACGCTGATCGGCGTGGTGTTGCTGACTGCCAGCCCAGGCATTTTTTCTGCCATCATGATCGGCCTGGGGCGCGCTGTGGGTGAGACCATGATCGTGCTGATGGCCACCGGCAACACGGCGGTTATGGACTTCAGCCTGTTCACAGGGTTTCGCACGCTGGCTGCAAATATTGGTGTCGAAATGCCCGAAGCCGGTGTGGGCGAGACGCACTACAGACTACTCTTTCTGTCGGCGTTGGTGCTGTTTGCCTTCACCTTCTTTTTCAACACCATCGCCGAGCTGGTGCGCCAGCGCCTGCGCGAGAAGTACCAAACCATCTGATATTCAAGGGAGAAACACATGCGTGATTGGTTCAAATCAGGATCCCCATGGATATGGCTGACTGCCGGAGCGGTGGCTGCGGCTGTGCTGGCGGTGGCCGGCGTGCTGTCACTAACAGCCCTGCGCGGTCTGGGTCACTTTTGGCCTAAGCAGGTGGTGGAGACCACTTTTCAGGAACGCGACGGCAGCACCATCGGCTTGATCGGCGAAATTCGCGAACGTGAAGAGGTGGCCGTGCGCCGCCTGCGCGAAGCGGGTTTCGTGATCACCGGCAACGATGCCTTTGCCGAACGGGTATTAATGAAGATGGGTAACAAGGATGTCACGGGCGTTGACTTCCGCTGGTTCCCGGTGCCACTGCTGGGCAAGGTGAATTACCCTAAAGATCTGATCACGGTAGAACGCCGTGAGTGGGGTAACTTCTACGGCCATCTCGTGTCGGTCCAGGAGGACGGCAAAGTGGTGGCCAGCGGTGAGGCTGCGTGGCCTGAAGTTAAGGCCCGGGTGGCTCGCGCCAGCGCCCTGTTCAAGCAGACCTTGTCGGTGGAAAAGCACGACATCGGCAAGGTCAATTACGAAATTGAAAAGTTGCGCCTGCAGGCGCGTGGACTTGAGCTCCAGGGCAAGCTTACCGAGGAACGCAAGGCAGAGTTCAATGCACAACGCGATAGTCTGAATGCTCAGTTTGCGGTGCTCCAGGAGCGTATTGGAATTCTGCGCAAAGAGATCGCAAGAGACACTCTGAAAGCTCGTGTCATGGACGGCAAAGAGGTCGAGATCAAGCTCGCGCAGGTGGCCGACATTTACCGCGCAAATGACATGGGTTTGTTCGAGAAATTAGGCCACTACGCTGGCAAACTGGCGGAATTTGTGTCGGATGATCCGCGCGAGGCCAACACTGAGGGCGGCATCTTCCCGGCCATCTTCGGTACTGTGATGATGGTCTTGTTAATGGCTGCGCTGGTCACACCGCTGGGTGTGATGGCAGCGATCTACATGCGCGAGTACGCTAAACAAGGCCCTTTGATCCGCGTCATCCGCATCTCGGTGAATAACCTGGCTGGCGTGCCGTCCATTGTCTATGGCGTGTTCGGCCTGGGCTTCTTCGTTTATTTTCTGGGTGGCAATATTGACCAATTGTTCTTTCCGGAAGCCCTGCCCGCCCCCACTTTTGGCAGTCCGGGCATTTTGTGGGCATCCTTGACGCTGGCGCTACTGACGCTGCCAGTCGTCATTGTTTCCACGGAAGAAGGACTGGCTCGGGTGCCACGCTCTGTGCGCGAAGGCAGTCTGGCGTTGGGTGCAACCAAGGCCGAGACCTTGTGGCGCACTGTGCTACCTATGACAGGCCCGGCCATGATGACCGGCCTGATTTTGGCAATTGCCCGCGCTGCTGGCGAGGTCGCACCGCTGATGCTGGTTGGTGTGGTCAAGCTCGCGCCTACCTTGCCGTTGGATGGTTTTTTTCCCTACCTGCACCTGGAGCGAAAATTCATGCACCTTGGGTTTCATATCTATGACGTCGGCTTCCAAAGCCCCAACGTGGAAGCGGCGCGCCCCTTGGTTTATGCGACTGCCCTGCTGCTGGTAATTGTCATCGTCGTGCTCAACCTCGCTGCTATCCGACTGCGCAACAGCATGCGGGAAAAGTATCGCGGAATGGAGACTGTCTGATGTCCAACATCGCCTCAACACTTCAATTCACCCAAGAAAACCATCTTATGTCCAGCACTCCCGAAAACCTCCCAAGCGGAATCCGAATTGCGACCAACATCAAAGAATCACAAGAGCCCGGCAAGCGGGTTGAAGATTTGGAAGTCACCTTGGCAGTGAAAAATCTGAACCTTTTTTACGGGCAAAGCCAGGCCTTGCACGATGTGAACATCGGTATCCCCAAAGGCCATGTGGTGGCTTTTATTGGGCCTAGTGGCTGTGGAAAATCTACGCTCTTGCGCTGTTTTAACCGCATGAACGATCTTGTCGACAGTTGTCACATTGACGGCAAAATCCTGATCGACGGGCGCGATATTTACGACCGCAAGGTTAACGTCGCGCAATTGCGCCGACGCGTCGGGATGGTGTTCCAGAAACCTAACCCGTTCCCGAAGTCGATTTATGAAAATGTCGCCTATGGCTTGAGATTGCATGGCATCAACGGCCGTAATCAGCTTGATGAAACCGTGGAGCGCGCCTTGCGTGGTGCCGCACTGTGGGACGAAGTCAAGGATCGCCTGAACACGAGTGGATTGAGCCTTTCAGGCGGTCAACAGCAACGCCTGGTGATTGCACGTGCCATTGCGCTAGAGCCAGAAGTGCTGTTGCTCGATGAGCCCTGCTCCGCGCTGGACCCAATAGCCACTGCCAAGGTTGAAGAACTGCTGATTGAACTCAAGACCCGCTTCACCATCGTGATCGTGACCCACAACATGCAACAAGCGGCTCGGGTGTCAGATTTCACCGCTTACATGTATCTGGGCAAGCTCATTGAATACGGCGACACCAAAGATATCTTCATGCGACCAACCCGCCAAGAGACAGAAGATTACATCACCGGCCGTTTTGGCTAATGAGGAAATAGAACCATGCCTGAAAAACATCTGTCTTCACAATTTGACGCCGAACTTTCATCCGTTTCTGTGCGCGTCATGGAAATGGGCGGGCTTGTGGAGTCACAAATCAATCAAGCCATTTATGCCCTGGCGCAGTTCAACGGGGAAGCCGCCAACCAGGTGTTGGCAGCCGAGGTCAAAGTCAATGCAATGGATGTTGAAATTGACCGTGAGATATCCAACATCATCGCTTTGCGCCAGCCAGCAGCTCGCGACTTGCGTCTGTTGATTGCGCTATCGAAAACCACGGCCAATCTGGAGCGTGTAGGTGATGAGGCTGAGAAAATAGGCCGCATGGTTCTGTCCATCATACGCAGTGGTGCGCCTCGATCTTTGCCATCACTGGAGTTGCGGGTTGAGTCCGACCTGGCCGCAGGACTGCTAAGGAAAGCGCTGGATGCCTTTGCCAGACTTGATGTCACCGCAGCAATGGCCATCCTCAAAGAGGACGACCACATTGATCGGGAGTTTGACGGTTTTGTGCGCAAACTCATTACTTACATGATGGAAGACCCGAGAATGATTTCACCCAGTCTGGATTTGCTTTTTATCGCCAAAGCGATAGAACGCATCGGCGACCATGCCAAAAACATTGCGGAGTTTGTCGTCTATGTAGCCAAGGGTGAAGACATCCGCCATACCAGCCAATACGTGATCGAATAAGCCCTTCAAGTTCGCTGAAGGCATGCGCAGTTGCGTCCTGGACTGGCGTGTTTTTTTTGTCAGCTTAAATCGCGTTTGAAGCGAATTTCTTCCAGGCGCGTCAGCCCCACCAAAACGGTTTTGATGCTGGTCATCTCACGCTTGAAACCGGCCATGTCAAAAAACCGCAGGGCGCGTTCGTAACCCAGCGGCACCCAGACGGTGACCTTGGTACAGCCTTCTTCCACCAAGGCTTCGCGCGCGCCGTCCCACAAGGCCAGCCCCACCCCTTGGGCCCAATGGCTGGGACGTGCATACAAGGCCCAAATTTCACCCATGGTGGCCGGCGTTTTGGGGTCGCGTGAGCGGTCAAACCCCACAAAGCCCACCACCTCGCCACCCTGCGTTGCCACCAGCACCTGCGGGTCGGCAAACTCAATGGCTTCACGCCAGTAGGCCTGGCTTTTCTTCAGGGAATCAAACTCGGGCATGGGCTCACCCGGAAACTGCGCCTTGAAAGCAGCTTGGGCGGCAGCGGCCTGAATCTGGGCCATGGCTTGGGCGTCACGCTCTTTGGCGGGACGCACTTCAATATCGAAAGAATCTGACATGCAAAAAAAGGCCGGGGGCAAGCCCGGCGTGTTTCAAAAAGAGGGACATATTGTCGCAGCATGGATGTCAACCCTTTCAGCGGCTGCCATCTTGCCTACAAATATTTAAGCAAAATGAGCCTCTAGACCTTATGGAATAAGCGCGAGCAGCTCTATTTTTAATAGCTATAGACACCCTGGCCGGTCTTGCGCCCCAGGCGACCAGCGGCCACCATTTCTTTCAGCAGCGGGCAAGCACGGTACTTGCTGTCGCCAAACTCGGCCAGATAGACCTCCATCACCGCCAGACACACGTCCAGCCCCACCATGTCGGCCAGCGCCAAGGGGCCAATCGGTTGGTTGCAGCCGAGCTTCATGCCCGCGTCGATGTCTTCGGGCGTGGCCAGACCTTCGGCCAGCACAAAAAAGGCCTCGTTGATCATCGGCACCAAAATGCGATTCACCACAAAACCAGGGGAGTTTTTGACCGTGATCGGGGTCTTTCCCAGCTTGGTGGCCATGGCGTGCACCGCCGCGTGCGTGGCATCGCTGGTTTGCAGGCCGCGAATGATCTCCACCAGCGCCATCATCGGCACCGGATTAAAGAAGTGCATGCCAATGAACTTGTCAGCGCGGGCGGTCACAGCCGCCAGCTTGGTGATGGAGATAGACGAGGTGTTAGATGCCACAATCACATCCGGGGCCAGCATTTCGTCGAGCTGCTTGACGATTTTGACCTTGAGGTCGTAGTTTTCAGTGGCGGCTTCAATCACCAATTGAGCACTGGTGAGGTCACCGTAGTGGGTACTGACCTTGATGCGGGCCAACGCGGCGGCTTGGTCGTTGGCGGTGATTTTCTCTTTTTTGACCAAGCGGTCCAGGCTACCAGACACGGTGGCCATGCCTTTGGCCACGGCGGCGTCTGAAATATCCACCATGACCACATTCAGGCCAGAAACCGCACACGCTTGCGCAATGCCGTTGCCCATGGTGCCCGCGCCAATGATGCCTACTGTTGTGATTTTCATCTTGAGAACTCCTGTGAATTTAAAACTTGATGTTAACTGGCCAAAATCTTCTGCTCGAAGGTTACAGGAGAGCCGTGAAAATTGACAGCGAACATGGCCGACTGAAGTCGGCCCTACATGCAGCGTTAGCCGTGTTGAACTGAAGCGCGTGGGCGCGATAATTCCGGCACTTTTAAACCTTTGGAGTCATTCCACATGAATCTCACCGAACAGCTGCTGACCGCGCTCAAAAAGCACGGTGCGCGGCAGATTTTTGGCATTCCCGGCGACTTTGCCCTGCCTTACTTTCGCATCATTGAAGAATCAAAAATTCTGCCGCTCTACACCTTGAGCCATGAACCGGGTGTGGGCTTTGCCGCCGATGCCGCAGCCCGTATCAACGGCAGTCTGGGCGTGGCAGCGGTCACCTATGGCGCGGGGGCATTGAACATGATCAACTCGGTGGCCGCTGCGTTTGCCGAAAAGTCCCCGCTGGTGGTGCTCTCGGGTGGCCCTGGCAAGAACGAATCACGTTCCGGTCTGCTGCTGCACCACCAAGCCAAAACGCTTGACTCGCAGTTTCAAATCTTCAAAGAAATCACCTGTGACCAATGTCGTCTGGATGATGCCGAGCGCGCCCCAGCCGACATCGCGCGCGTGCTGGCCAGCTGCCTGCGCCACTCTGAGCCGGTGTACATCGAGATTCCGCGCGACATGGTGGCCGTGCCTTGCGCCGAGGTGATCCCCGAGGCCGATCAAAAAGTGGATGCCGATGCGCTGGATGCCTGCGTTGACGAGATTCTGGAACGCCTGGCTCAGGCCAAGTCGCCGGTGTTGATGGTGGGCGTGGAAGTGCGTCGCTATGGGCTTGAAGACAAGGTCGCCACCCTGTCGCGCCGCTTGGGGCTGCCAGTGGTGACCAGCTTCATGGGACGCGGCCTGCTGTCAGAGCAAGACGCACCGCTGGTCGGCACCTACATGGGCGTGGCGGGTTTTCCTGAAGTGACGCACCTGGTTGAAAACTCAGACAGCCTGTTTTTGCTGGGCGAAATCATTTGCGACACCAACTTTGCCGTGTCTGAGACCAAAATCGACATGCGCAAGACCATCCAGGCTTTGAACGGCCAGGTCAACATTGGCTACCACACCTATGCCAAGCTGCCACTGCAAGCCGTGGTCTCTCGCATGCTGGAACGCATGAGCGGGTCAGACAAGGCTTTCAGCGTGACACCCCAGGTGTTCCCCATGGGCTTGGCAGACGATGCGCAAAGCATCACCCCCACCGACATTGCCACCGCCATCAACGACCTGATGGCAGCGCACGGCAAGATGCCGATTGCCTCCGACATGGGCGACTGCCTGTTCACCGCCATGGAGATCAAACACACCGCGCTGGTCGCCCCTGGCTATTACGCCACCATGGGGTTTGGCGTGCCCGCTGGCCTGGGGCTGCAAGCGGCCACCGGTGAAAGACCCTTGATCCTGGTAGGCGATGGCGCGTTTCAAATGACCGGCTGGGAACTTGGCAACTGCCGCCGCTACGGCTGGGATCCCATCGTGATCGTTTTCAACAACGCCAGCTGGGAGATGCTGCGCACCTTTCAGCCCGAATCAGGTTTCAACGACCTGGACCACTGGGGTTTTGCCGAAATGGCCAGCGGCATGGGGGGCGATGGGGTACGCGTGAGCACCCGCAGTGAACTGAAAGCCGCGCTCGACCAAGCCATGGCCATACGCGGCAAATTTCAGCTGATTGAAGTAACCATTCCCCGTGGCGTGCTCTCCGCCACCTTGCAGCGTTTTGTGGCCGGAGTCAAACGGCTCAACGCGGCAAAGTAAGCATCCATCAGGAAGTGGCTGCTTCCTGAGCCTCAGGTTTGGTCTTGCCCTCTTTCTTGGGCAAGGGCTGGATGTCAAGCAAGACTTCGGTCTTGCTCTCAATCTGGTCATCCAGATCGACCGTCAAACGGCCACCGTCCATCAAACGACCAAACAGCAGCTCATCGGCCAAGGCGCGGCGAATGGTGTCCTGAATCAGGCGCTGCATAGGGCGTGCGCCCATCAACGGATCAAACCCTTTTTTGGCCAGGTGCTTGCGCAGCTTGTCGGTGAAAGTCACCTCAACCTTCTTGTCGGCCAGCTGGGCTTCCAGTTGCAACAGGAACTTGTCTACCACCCGCAGAATCACGTTTTCGTCCAGCGCCTTGAAACTCACCACCGCATCGAGCCGGTTGCGGAACTCGGGCGTGAACAGTCGCTTGATGTCGGCCATCTCATCGCCCGCCTGACGCGGGTTGGTAAAGCCAATAGTAGCCTTGTTCATGGTCTCGGCACCGGCGTTGGTGGTCATGATGATGATGACATTACGGAAGTCGGCTTTGCGGCCGTTGTTGTCTGTCAACGTGCCATGATCCATCACCTGCAGCAGCACATTGAAAATGGCCGGGTGGGCTTTTTCAATTTCATCAAGCAGCAGCACACAGTGCGGCTTTTTGGTGATGGCTTCGGTGAGCAAGCCACCTTGGTCAAACCCCACATACCCCGGAGGCGCACCAATCAGGCGACTCACCGCGTGTTGCTCCATGTATTCGCTCATGTCAAAGCGAATCAGCTCAATGCCCATGATGTAGGCCAGTTGCTTGGCGGCCTCGGTCTTGCCGACACCGGTGGGGCCGCTGAACAAAAAGGAGCCAATCGGCTTGTCACCCTTGCCCAGGCCTGAGCGCGCCATCTTGACCGCCGAGGCTAACTTGTCCAGCGCCATGTCCTGACCAAACACCACGTTACGCAGGTCACGCTCCAGGGTCTTGAGCTTGCCGCGGTCATCATGGGACACATTGGCCGACGGAATACGGGCGATCTTGGCCACAATTTCTTCCACTTCGGTCTTGCTGATGATTTTCTTGCGCTTGCTGGGAGCCAGAATGCGTTGTGCTGCTCCGGCCTCGTCAATCACATCAATGGCTTTGTCGGGCAAATGCCGGTCGTTTATGTACTTGGCGCTCAATTCTGCCGCCGCCTGCAGAGCCGCCACCGCGTACTTGACGTTGTGGTGCTCTTCAAAACGGGACTTGAGGCCTTTGAGAATTTCCACCGTTTCTTCCACCGTGGGTTCAACCACATCCACCTTTTGGAACCGACGGCTCAGGGCCGCATCTTTTTCAAAAATGCCCCGGTATTCAGTGAAGGTGGTGGCTCCAATGCATTTGAGCGCACCCGAACTCAGTGCCGGTTTGAGCAAGTTGGACGCATCCAGCGTGCCACCAGAAGCCGCACCAGCCCCAATCAAGGTGTGAATTTCGTCGATGAACAGCACGGTGTTGGGCTTGTCCTTGAGCGCCTTCAACACGCCTTTGAGGCGTTGCTCAAAGTCACCCCGGTACTTGGTGCCAGCCAGCAACGCACCCATGTCGAGGGAATAAACAATGGAGTCGGCCAGAATCTCAGGCACTGCTTTTTGGGTAATGCGCCAGGCCAGACCCTCGGCGATGGCGGTTTTGCCCACGCCAGCCTCACCCACCAGTAGCGGATTGTTCTTGCGGCGACGACACAGGATTTGAATCACGCGCTCAACTTCGTATTCGCGCCCGATCAGCGGGTCAATCTTGCCTTCTTTGGCCAGTTGGTTCAGGTTCTGGGTGAACTGCTCAAGCGGTGAAGACTTCTCATTTTTCTCGCTGCCCGTTTCTTCAGCTTCGGCCTGGCTTTCACCGGCTTTGGCAGGCTCCGGCGGGTCTGATTTTTTGATGCCATGGGCAATGAAGTTCACCACGTCCAGCCGGGTCACACCCTGCTGGTGCAGGTAATACACCGCATGGGAGTCTTTTTCACCAAAAATGGCAACCAATACGTTGGCACCAGTGACTTCTTTTTTGCCACTGCCGGTGGACTGCACGTGCATGATGGCGCGCTGGATCACACGCTGAAAACCCAGCGTAGGTTGCGTGTCCACATCCTCACTGCCAGCCACTTGGGGCGTGTTGTCCTTGATGAAGGTGACCAGCGACTTGCGCAGGTCATCAATGTTGGCAGAGCAGGCGCGCAACACCTCGGCTGCACTGGGGTTGTCCAGTAACGCAAGCAAGAGGTGCTCGACCGTGATGAATTCATGGCGTTGTTGACGCGCTTCGACAAATGCCATGTGAAGGCTGACTTCCAGTTCTTGGGCAATCATGTGGTTCCTTTTATAGCTTTGTTTCGAGACTTGACTGTAATCTGATTTCCAAATCAGTTCAGGGTAAATGGATTACAAAAATCCTCATGGTTCCAACGGTTCACTGACACACTGCAACGGATGCCCCGCTTTGTTGGCGGCCTCCATGACCTGATCGACCTTGGTGGCGGCCACATCGCGTGAATACACACCACACACGCCACGGCCATCCAGATGGATTTTCAGCATGATCTGGGTGGCCGTTTCAAGGTCTTTGCTGAAAAATTCCTGAATCACCTGCACCACAAACTCCATCGGTGTGTAGTCATCATTGAGCATCACCACCTGGTACATGGACGGTGGACGAGTTTTTTCGGTGCGGCGCTCCAGCACCACCACACCGTCGTCCTCCACGTCTGGCACACGTGCGGGCTTGGGCTGGGAAATTTTTGGAATTTTTGGAATTTTTGGAATTTTTGTGGCCATGAAACATTCTATCGGGCTCAACCAAGCCATCCGGGCGAAATTCAAGTCAGTATGAAACCGAATTCAGCTGTTGGCGCTGCAACTCGAACCAATGCTCGGCATCACGCGGGTCATGGTACTGGCGCACAGCCATAAAAGCGGCTTGCGCCTGTGGGTAAACCCGCCGCAACAAATTCAGCCACTGCTTGAGCCGCCCGGTCTGCTGGTCACGATCCAGGTGCTGCAACACCAGACACCAGAACTGATCAATCAGGCAAAACAACTCAGGCCACGGCAAAGTCAAAGGTTCAGGATGCAAAGTACCAACTCCACGGATCGCCCGCGCCAGCGCCGGATTGGCCACCATGCCACGCCCCAGCATCAGGCTTTGGCAACCTGATAACTGACGGCAACGCAGCGCATCCGCCACCGTCCAGATTTCCCCATTCGCCACCAGCGGCAACCGCACCACCTGGCAAATATCAGCAATGCGCTCCCAATAAGCTGGGGGGCGGTAGCCGTCACTTTTGGTACGGGCATGCACCACCAGCTCACTGGCTCCGGCGGCCTCAATGGCCAAGGCACAGGCCTCAGCGCGGGTGTCATCATGCAAACCCAGGCGCATTTTGGCCGACACTGGCAAATGGGTCGGTACCGCCCGGCGAACGGCCAGAACAATGCGGTACAGCAATTCAGGCTCATCCAACAGCGCCGAGCCACCGCGATGCCGGTTGACCACGGGTGACGGGCAGCCAAAGTTCAGGTCAATGCCGTCGGGCCCCAGACTGGCCAGGCTGGCCGCGTTTTCAGCCAGACAAACCGGGTCGGAGCCCAGCAACTGCGGGCGTACCGCAATGCCAGCAGCCGTCTTGCCAGCATGCATCAGTTCGGGCACAAAACGCAAAAAAACCCGCTCGGGCAACAAGGTGTCTGTGACCCGAATGAACTCCGAGACACACCGATCCACCCCGCCGACACGGGTCAGGATGTCGCGCAGCACAAAATCCAGCAGCCCTTCCATCGGGGCAAGTAGCAAACTCATGGTGGCCTTATGATTGGAGCCGGTATTGTGATGGCAAACTTTTTTATCGCCATTGCACCAGCTTCAACAACATCCTGGAGAACTCTATGGCTATCATCGTCACGATCGATTTGGGCTACGAATTTGCCGTCAAGGCGGACTATGCAACCGTGTTTGACGTGTTAAGCCATGTGCCAACATCCGCCAGTTTTTTCCCCAAGGTCGACAAACTGGTCGACCTTGGGGAAAACACCTATCGCTGGGAAATGGCCAAGATTGGTCTGGCACAAGTCAACCTGCAAACCATTTATGCGTCCAAATACAGTAGCAACAAAGCCAAGGGCAGCGTGGTCTGGACGCCAGTGGAGGGCGAAGGCAATGCCTTGGTGTCAGGCAACTGGAAGATCGTGGACAAGAAAAAATCAACCCAGCTTGAACTCCACATCCACGGCGACCTGACCCTGCCACTGCCCGGCTTGATGAAGATGGTGGTAGCCCCCGTGGTGGAAGCTGAATTCGAAAAAATGGTCGAGCAATACATTGACAACCTGAGCGCCCATTTCGGCGGCGAGGCTTAAGTCAGCCTTAGAATCCTATCCGCGCTGCATTTGGGCGCACACGCTAGGGGTGTTGACCAGCGGCGCTTGCCGCCCGGCCGACTGAGAAAGTCCCTTTGAACCTGATTGAGGTAATCCTCGCGCAGGGAAGCCAGTCTAACTTGGGGTGTTGCCGCCTTCTCTGACAACGCCAGTAGCCAAAAGATCGTGCCGACCTGCAGACTTTTTGCATGGAGCAAACTGATGGCACACAACCGTTCCTCCAATCCCAACGCCAACAGCAATTCGGCGCTGAGTCCGCTCGCTGCTGCCGAACGGGTTTTCAACTGGCACGACCACGCCTCGCTGTGGTTTAGCCTGGGCGTGGGCCTGCTGGTGATGCAGGTCGGCGCCTACCTGGTGCCCGCCGTGGGCAGCCGCGACGCGGCCATTGCCATTGTGCTGGGCTCGCTGGTCGGCGCAGGCCTGCTGGCCTGGACGGCGCGGCTGGGCTGCGACAGTGGCCTCTCAAGCGCCGGGCTGATGCACGCCACTTTTGGCAGTCACTTTGCCAAATTGCCGGTGCTGCTGAACATGGCACAACTGATCGGCTGGACCACGTTTGAGCTGGTCATCATGCGCGATGGCACCGCCGCCGTTGGCAAGCAGTCTTTTGGGC
>MNXW01000227.1 GCA_001871515.1 Comamonadaceae bacterium CG2_30_57_122 | reverse complement strand
GACACTGAAGTCGGCTCTACGACACGCCATTCTTGTCGGCTGTGGGCGTTGTTTCACGTTAACGTCCATGTTCAACAAGGACACCCCTAAGCATGCAACACGCGTGCCCTGCGTAGGGAAGGGTTTCAACCCGCCATGGCCGACTGAAGTCGGCCCTACAACACTGAAGTCGGCCCTACGACACGCCATTCTTGTCGGCTGTGGGCGTTGTTTCACGTTAAAGTGTGTGAATTTGGCGGCAGGGATTTTCCAGGCGCAGATTTTGCTTGTTCGGCTACGTAGCCGGGTCAAGGGCAGGCTGCGTAAGCAGCCTGACGCAGCGAACCCTTGATGCGGCGTAGTGGCCAATACGCCATTCACTGGCAGCAAGCGCTGCAGTTTTGCGCTCGCCACCATGGATACATGCGTTTTATGCCGCCAGATTTACGCATATTTGCGCAGCCGCTAACAGCGGTTTATTAGCTACTAACTTAATAGCTACTTACTCATGTTCTATAAGGGCTAGAGGCATATAAGGCATATAATTTTTGCCAAACGCTAGTTGACCTAGCGATACCGCGTAGAGTTTGGACAATTTGCTATGCTTGTAATAGCTTCTTACCCAGTTTACATAAGGGCTAGAGCCACAAAACGTATATAAAAAATGGAGAGGCCGAGTAGCCCTGGCAGCGCAACAAGATGGCGGCTGGATCATTGGCAGCCAAAGCCAACGCCTCTTTCTGCCGCCGATACCACTCACCCCACCATCAACACCGTTGGCCGCTGGCCAGGCTTGCGCAGCACCTTATTGAGCCCATCCTGTTCCAGTGCCCATCAGGGTGACAGCGGCCACGGTGATGAGGGCACCCAGGAGTTGTTGCAACGAGATCGCCTCATGCAAAAACAGACTAGCGCCGGCAAAGCCAAACAGCGGCACCAGATTCAAAAAGCTTCCAGCCACGCTGGCGCGGATATTTCTGAGCGCCGCCATATACAGAGAAAACGCCAGTGCGTACTGAACCACGCCCGAGCTGGCGGCCAAGAGCCAGAGCTCGGGCGTGGTGGGTAAATTGTGCAACGTGGGGCGAAGCATCCATTCCAACGGCAGCAGCGCCAGCGCAAAACCCAGTGCCACCGTTTGCTGCCAGGCGACGATGGTGATCGGGTCGGCATCGGTGGCAATGCGGGCGGACAACACCACGTACAGCGCAGCACAGGCAGAGCCCGCAAACACCAGCGCATTACCCCACATGGCTGCGCTGCCAGCATCGGCCAGGCTTGCCCCCAGCGCAAGGTACAAGCCCGCTACAGCGACAATCGACAGCAGCATGAAGCGCACGCTGAGCCGCTCGCCAAACAGCAGTGCCGACAGCGCCATGATCATCAGCGACTCGGTGCTCAAAATCAGCGTGGCGGTGCTGGCCTGGGTGTGCTCCAGCCCGATCAAGTCCAGCAGGTAGGCCAAGCCTGGCTCTAGCAAACCCAAAGCGGCAAATCGCACCACCGTGCGCCAGGCGAGGGGCTGCGTCGGTTTTTTCCTGACAAGAATCAGCAGCCAAAGGCAAGCTACGCTGGCGGCAAGCTGCACCACCAACAGAAAAATCGGGGCAAACACATCCAGCGCCCCCTTGGACATGACGGTGGCCATACCCCAGGAAAGCGCAGCCAGGATGGCCAGCACCGCGCCGTTGGAGGTCTTGATCGACAAGGGTTTTGTCATGGCGCGCGCGGTATCTCAGTGCCGCGCATCAGCGGGGCTGCGCCTGGCCAAGCTCCTTGCACTCCACCGGGCAGCCTTTGGCCAGGCAATCTGCCTCGTCACAGAGACGGCAGATTTTCAGGGCGTGCGCGGCATCATGCGTTTCGTTCCACAGGATTTTGAGGGCCAGGGTTTCAAACTGAAACAGTTCGCGCCCGCTCAAGGGCAGAAGCATTTGGCTCAGCGCCTGCTGGCGTTGATGCAATGCATGCGCCACCGCACGATGGCCCTCAGGCGTCAGGTTCAGCGCAACGCTGCGCCGGTCTGTGCCCGTCGTTTTGGTCAGCAAGCCCGCGTGCATCAAGCCCGCTACCACGCGCACGGTGGCGGGGTGCGACAAGCCGAGGTTGGCCCGCAGCGCATCAATCGAACCGCCGGGGTACTTGCTCAGCGCCAGCAGCGCCGCGCGGGTGGTCAGCGTGTTGGCAGGCTCGTCACGCAGCTTGTCCATGGTGGCCAAGGCCAGGGCACCGAGCAGGTTGACAGAACGTGACGTAGCCTGGGTGTGTGGGTTGTATGTATGCATGCTGCATATATTAACCGACAAAATTAACACAAAAAGTATCTAGCTAAGTGCTATTGATTAAATAGCTGCTTACCCTTGTTTAAAAAGGGCTACAGGTCACTTTAGCTTATAAACCCAGCGTCTGCCAAAGCTGCTCCACACGCGCTGTTACCTCGGGCGTCATGGTCAATGGCTTGCCCCATTCGCGCGTTGTCTCCCCAAGCCATTTGTTGGTGGCATCCAGCCCCATCTTGCTGCCCAGGCCGCTCACCGGTGAGGCAAAGTCCAGGTAGTCAATTGGCGTGTTGTCGGCCAGCAAGGTGTCACGCGTGGGGTCGACGCGGGTGGTGATGGCCCAGATCACTTCTGTCCAGTCACGCACATTCACATCGTCGTCCACCACCACGATGAACTTGGTGTACATGAACTGGCGCAGAAAACTCCAGATGCCAAACATGATGCGCCTGGCGTGGCCGGGGTAGGCTTTTTTGATGCTGACCACCGCTAGCCGGTAGCTGCAGCCCTCGGCGGGCAGGTAAAAGTCGGTAATCTCGGGGTACTGGCGTTGCAGCAGCGGCACAAACAGCTCGTTCAAGGCCAGCGCCAGCATGGCGGGCTCATCGGGCGGTTTGCCGGTGTAAGTGCTGTGGTAAATGGGCTCGCGGCGCAGTGTGATGCGGTCAATGGTGAACACCGGAAATTCGGCGCATTCGTTGTAGTAGCCGGTGTGGTCGCCAAACGGGCCCTCCAGCGCGTGCTCAAAACCGCTTTTGTGCGAGGCATCGGGGTTGATGTGGCCTTCGAGCACGATCTCGGCAAAGGCGGGCACGCGCAAGTTGCTTCCCAGCGCCTTGACCAGCTCGGTGCGGCT
>MNXW01000249.1:3326-6142 GCA_001871515.1 Comamonadaceae bacterium CG2_30_57_122 | reverse complement strand
TTCTCTTCAGCTGATTCGGTGGTGAGCATGATGACCGGGGTGAACTTGTAGGCCGGCATCTGCTTGACGGCCTTCAAAAAGGCAATGCCGTCCATCACCGGCATGTTCACGTCGCTGATGATCAGGTGGACTTTTTGGCCGGTGAGTTTGCTCAAGGCATCTTTGCCGTCGCAGCCTTCAATGACGTCGTAGCCCGAGCTGCGCAGCGAGATGCCAACCACGCGTCGCATCGAGGCCGAGTCGTCCACAACCATGATAAGTTTTGCCATAGCAACTTTCCCCTAGAAAAAACTGATGTCGGTGACCGCGGCGCTGCTCTGCACCTGGCCGCCTTGGTGAATCACATGTTGGTCGGCCATGACGTATGACTTTTTCATCTCGTCAAGCATGTCTTGCGGGTCATGCGACTGCAGCTGGCCGCTGTGCGCATGGGCTTGCTGCTGGGCTTGCAGCACCTCGGGCAAGCGGCCCATGTTGCCGATGACCTGGGTCAGGATCTGGCTCACACGGTCTTGAAACTGCATCTCTACCAGCGCCTGGTTCACCTCTGCCTGGATGCCGTGGCTTTCCTCTTTTAAAAGCCCACTGGCGGACTGCAGTTTGTCTGTGATGCCTTTGAAATCTGTCAGCACCTGTTTGATGCTGGCCTCTGTGGTGTGGGCACGCTTGTCACGTTGCTCAACAGCGGTTTGCACCACGGCGCAGGTCTGCACAATCGCTTCGCTGATGTGCCGAACTTTTTCGGCCATGCTTTTGCCAGTTTTGCCAGACTGAGTGGAGAGCATCCGAAACTCTTTGGCAACCACCGCAAAGCCCCGACCCTGCTCGCCTGCACGAGCCGCTTCAATGGCGGCGTTGAGTGACAGCAGGGTTGACTGCTGGGCAATTTTTGCCACCTCAAAAGCCATGCCTTCAAGCTCGTTGATGAAGCTTTCCAGCCCGCGCACCCGCTCGAGCATGTTGACCATGCTGCTCATCGCGTTTTGCTGTGCGCTCACCACCGCACCGAGCGTTTGTTCGCTGCGGGCAAAGACCGCCACCAAGCCTTCGTCGCCGCTGTCGATGCTGTCAGTTTCCTGGCTTGCGGTGCGCAAAGCCTCGCCCAGCTTGTCAACAATGCCGCCAAAGCGCTCTGACAAGGCGTTGACCGCCTGCTCCATCTGGCTGCGCGACGCCTCAATATGGTTGCACCACACCGGTACCACCTGCTCGCCCAAGCTGGTTTGGCTGGCCAAAAAATCGGCGATGGCTTGCTGCATGGCAGCCTCTTTTTTGACCAACTGCCTGCCCAGCAAAACGCCTGCCAACAGCAGCAGGGGCGCGGCCACCAGTGCCAGCGCATTCAAGCCACCAGCGGCCAACACAGCCAGCGCACTGACCAACCCCAAAGCGGCGGGGTAATGACGGCTTGGCAAACCTGTGTTGAGCAGCTTCATGGCGCGGCCTCCAAACCCACAGGCGACAAACTCAAGAGTATGGGCAACAAGTCAGCCACAAAATTGGCTTTACCAACCAGACCCAGAGCGCCCAATTTTTTGGCGGCAGCGCGGTAGGCATCGTTGTCGTGCATGGTCAAAAACAAGACCTTGGGTGCGGTGTGCCAGGCTTGCATGGCTTGAGCCACTTCCAGGCCGGTCATGCCGGGCATCACAATGTCCAGCAGCATCAGGTCTGGTTGCAACCGCTGGGCCATTGCCAGCGCCTGCGCGCCGTCCAGCGCTTGGCCAACCACGGTGACCCTGGGCAACAGGCCCAGGGTTTTGCTGACCGTGGCTAAAAAAGTGGGGTTGTCATCCACCAACAGCACCTTCAGGCGCGCACCTGCGTTTTGTGCTGTAGCTGGGCTTGATTCAAGTTTCATGCCGTCCACTGTAGGCCTTGAATCAGCGCTTTGGCATCAGGCCAACACCCGAGACGGGCATCGGCAACACCTGATGCGCCGCGGCTGGTCAGGCGCGGGCAGCAGCAAGAATCTGGATACCGAAGGTAACGCCAAAGCATGCCCCTGCACCCGGCTGCACGGCCAGCTCTGCGCCCAGCTGACGCGCCATGTCGCCTGCCAGCTGCAAACCCAGCGACTGGTTGCGACGCTGCTCAAAGTCAGCGGGCAAGCCCACGCCGTCGTCGGCCACGCTCAGCGTCCAGGCATCAGGCTGCAGCCCCGGCTGCAAGCGCAGGGTGACGCTGCCACTGCGCCCCGGCGGAAAAGCGTGCTTGAGCGCGTTGGACATCAGCTCATTGACCAGCAAGCCGCAGGTGGTGGCCTGGTCCATGACCACGCTGCACGGTGCCAAATCCAGCACCAGTTGCACCGCTGCGCCACTGCTTTGTGCCCGAAAGAGTTGCGTGGCCAGTGGGCGCAGGTAAGTGGCCAAGTCCACCGAACCAAATTGGCCGACGCGGTAAAGTGTTTCGTGCAGCAGCGCCATGGCTTGAACCCGCCCACCCATGTCAGCCAGCACCGAGGTGACGCTGGCGTTGGCATGGCGGCGCATCTCTAGCCGCAGCAAGCTGGCAATGACTTGCAGGTTGTTTTTAACCCGGTGGTGCACCTCATGCAAAAGCGCGGTTTTTTCTTTCAGGCTGTCGGCCAACAGCGCCTGGGCGTGCACACGTTGGGTAATGTCTTGCTTGAGCGCCACATAGTGGGTGGCCTGACCCTGCTCGTCGAGCACCGGGGCAATCACCGCGTCTTCAATGAACAGCGCACCATCTTTTTTGCGGTTGTAGAGCTCGCCCTGCCAGACTTGGCCTGCTTGCAACGCGCCCCACATCGACTGGAAGGTGGCACTGGGTGTTTGACCTGATTGAAGGAT